>JAFGMA010000285.1 GCA_016927835.1 Candidatus Zhuqueibacterota bacterium
GCGGTTATCCACCCGGATGCCATTCGCCACTGGGGCAAAAACATCGGTTTCTTCGGGTGCTTCGAATGTATCGACGATCAACAGGCGGCAAATATGTTGCTATCGGCGGGCGCAGAGTGGCTGAAATCACACCAAATGGCAATAATGCGCGGACCCGACAATCTTGAATCTCAGGACCTCGGCTTCATTTTATCGGGATTTGACGTATCGCCCGTCATTCTGTCATCCTGGAATTATCCTTATTACAATCGCCTGGCGGAAAATTTTGGATTGCAGAAAGCCAAAGATCTCTATGTTTATTCGATTGATATCGAGCAAGGTTATGTTTTCCCGGAACGGTTCCTGAATCTTACCGAGAAGATAGCCAGGCGCTACAAAGTTACCATTCGCATGTTCGATATGAAACATATTTTGGACGAAGCCCGATTGATCATTCAGCTTTTCAACAAAGCCCTGATGGATAATTGGGACTGTTATCCCATTGATGAGGCAGAGGCTGAACCTTTGGTGAAAGCCCTGAAGCCGATTGTCGATCCGCGCCTCATCTATTTCGCCTATGCCGGATCGGAACCCATTGGTGTGGCACTCACATTGCCGGATATAAACCGATTGCTTGTCGGATTGAACGGCAGGCTTTTCCCGGTAGGCGCCTTTCGGCTGCTCACCGGATTGAAGAAGTTGAGGTATTATCGCATGTGGGCGCTGGGCGTGGTGCCGGAATATCATCATAAAGGAATCGATGTCTTGCTTTATAAAAAGCTGTATGATGAGCTTTACCATAAAAAAGTGCGGCTCGAAGCCAACCATATTTTGGAGGATAATTATTTGATGAATGCCGCATTGAAAAAAATGAATTTCGAAATGAATAAAGTTTATCGGGTATACGAAATGCCCCTTGAGTAGAATTTCGAATTTTTATGTTGAAATGCTGCCCGGAGCGGTATCGGTCGTGTTTTGAATATCGGTTAATTGTGGGCTAATGGACGTAATGGCTGATGTCAAGGATTTTAATGTTAAAAAGCAAACAACTATTGCTGTTGATGGCTCTTATGGCGTGTTGGTTTGGTCCGCGATGGGCTTCTTCGCAATCAACTTCCGAAGCAGAATTACCACTCCCTGATCCGGCAGATTGTCCGCCACAACCAAAAATAATCGGGACAATTTCAATCATTCGGGATGATATTTTCGACACGACGCGGAAAGAATATTCCGGGTTCCCGTTCCCGCTTTTGAATAAGCTTCACCTCAAGTCGAAGCAACATGTCATCAAGCGTGAATTATTATTTCGAACTGGCGAGGTGTACGATCGTCGCCTGATCGAAGAGACTGAGCGAAATCTGCGGGCGTTGCCTTACCTCGGAGATGTCTCGATTTCTGGGCAGCACACCACTGGTGATACTGTTAATCTCATTGTCCGTACCAGCGAACAATGGACGACAGTCATCGGCACCAAATATGTCATCGAGAGCGATGTCCCCAATTATGGTATTCGATTGGAGGAACATAATTTCGGGGGCTACGGACAGCAGGTGAGGATCAGCTACGCCATGATCGACGGTCGGGAGCAGCGTGAATTCCATCTTGCCGAAAATCGGCTTGCGAATACGCGGCTTCAACTGCGTTACGATTATAAGCTCTACGAATACGGGACATTTCAAGGGGCGATGTTCGGACGACCTTTTTTTTCTGAACGCAGCAAATGGGCGTTCCAAATCGCCGGCGATCAATACACGGGACAGCGATTTCAGTACGAAAACAGCCATATTGTTTCATCGATCTACTCACACGATTTGATTCTAAAAAGCCATTTATCGAGATTACTCGATGCCAAAGGGCATTCGCGATTATCGATCATTTATTTTTCCGAGAAATTTGACAGCGCTGCTGATTGTTATCCGCTTTCAGAATTCACTTATCAGATTTTTCGCGCGCAAATTGGATTCGCCTATGATGTTATAAAACTGAATTATTTATATGAACGATATTTGGATAATTTCGGTCGAATTGAAGACGTGCCCCTGGGATGGGGATCGAATCTTTTTCTGGGCTATGGTCCTGAATGTATTGGGAATGGCGCGTCCTTCGGCTATTTTTCAGCAGCGCTAACGAACAGCCGATTCGCATTCAAAAAATTTTATATATTCATGCGAATCAGCGGCTCAACCTATTTTCAGCGCTCGGCGATTGACGAAAGCGTCGTGTTGTACGAAATGAAGAGCTATTTCAGACCGCGAAAATCACTAACAACCGTTTTTCGTTTCGAATCGACGATGGGCTGGCGCACGCCGGAGAATCTGCAGCTCTTCATCGATGAAAAACGGGGCATACGCGGGTATCCAAGCAGATTTTTGCAGGGACAAAAACGCATGATCTGCAACCTGGAGCAGCGTTTTTACCCCGGGCTAAATTTATATTCATTTGGTATTGGCGGGGCGGTCTTCGCTGACGTTGGAGGCATTTTAGAAAGAAATCAACCAGTTTCAGCCATGAAACCGCTGTCATCGCTCGGATTTGGGTTACGTATTGGCAATACCAAGGCTTATGGATCGATCGTACACCGGATTGATTTCTCATTTCCGCTGAATGGCGGCTTCAAAGTGATGATTTCATTGGGCAAAGGTCATTATTTCTCGGCTTTCAACCAGATTCGATGGATTTCCGCGTATCCTTCGCGTTTCGGGGAATATGAATGAGGCCATTGCCGGAATAGATCAAATCGGCTGACTCAATTCAGGCAACAGGTTTTGTACGCAAGGAAAATCCGGCGAGCAAGTTTGAATTCGCTTGTGCCATGGTATTTGTGCTCAAAAAATTTGAAAAAGATGCGTTAATTAACTGAAAACGTGAAAAAAACACTTGATTTCTACAAACTAATATATTACATTTATCTCAATGTTGTTTTATTCTAAATTGGGAGAGGAGAGCTATCATGACAATGTTAAGTGGTGCTCAAGTAGTTGATTTCGTGGGAAATCTGATCGACAAAGGAAAGCAGGAGCGGAAATTTTCGATCGATTTAACTGCAAAATCAATTACGCAATTGGAAGGTAGGGGACGCATTGATTTCGGTGGCTCAGAATTTGAATGGGGTCAACGAACAGTTTTGAGTCCGAAGCGGTTAAATCCTCAGGAAACATTCGGTTGGTGGAAATTGACAAAGGGTGAATATATCATCCGATTGAATGAATCGGTTATATTGCCGGCAGGTTACCTCGGGCTTGTATTGCCGCATGAGCGTATCGTATTAAATGGCGCGCACCATCCAATGCTTTTGCTTCAGAGCACAGTCGAACATGTTGAGGTGTTGCTGTGTGTATCTGAGGTGGGAATTGATATCAAGGAGAATGCGCGAATCTCATCGCTGAATGCATTTAAAATCGGCTAATTCGAAGGCGCCTCCGAAGGATATTAACCCATGTAGTGGAAGTCCATAGGAGGGATCCGGGTGACAGAGGCGAGTTTTATCACGCGCATGCCATTTTGATTTACCCGCTGTTATAAAAAATGCCATACACTGATTCTCGTAAACTGCGCAAATGAGTGGCTTCTGTTCTCCGAATCAATGTGTGGCATTTTTGTTTCCAGCCGTGAAGTTGAGCCTTGTGGTGCTGCGCTGCGGGTTGACTGAAAATTTTCTCAGGAATGAATTGAGATTAATGGTGCCTGGTCGTGCTGCCAAAACCACCCCGATCCTGGCATTGCATATCGTCTACTTCTTCCCACTCAAACTGCTCGATACGAACAAAGATGCCCTGCCCGATTTTTTCCCCTCTATCAATTTGAGTGGTTTCTTCCGAAAAATTGAATACCTGAATCATGATTTCATCGTTATTTCCGCAATAATCCTGGTCAATAATTCCGACCCCATGCGGCTTGAGAAGACCTTTCCGTTTGGGCGTGCTGCTGCGCAGGGTTACAAGCAACATATAGCCGGGCGGCGTTTGAATAACGACGTTCGAAGGAATTAAACCGATTTGAACCGGTGCAATTTCAGTGGTGGTGCGACAGAGCAAATCGAATCCGACTGATCCGCGTGTTTCATAAACCGGCAGCGGCAACGATTTATCTATGCGTTTGATATTTACTTTCATTTAGGAACCTGTTATTTAAGCAATTCAGCCCATTGAATTCGGTCTATTCGGAATCCGCGCTCTGATCCTCGTGAATGACAATATGCTTCGACAAATGCTGTGGAGAGCTTTTGCGGCTCGATATTGCGCGTGGAATGGGTGATCGAGTCACTCCAGTATTCAATTTTCACCTGGATATGATGCTCGATCGCAAATTTCAGCAGCGTTTTTATTTCTTTCTGCGTGCGTGCAGGATTAGAAAACGGGAGGTTTTCGACGCTAAATTGGGGTAGCTCGATCGACTCAAACAGGTTTTGGAGCCGGTTGCTGACAGGGCGCCAAGCATCTGTTGGTTCGATACCTGATTTCAAAAAATAGCTTTTTTGCTTCAGATGATTCTCAAGCTGATATAAATTCAAACCTGCCCGGAGAATAATCAGATTGTCATTCAAGGTTTGCAAAATAAATTTTCTGAAAAGAACCTTGACCTGCTGAAAAATCTCGGGATTATTGATTTTCAGGAATCCACTGACCGGCGTCAGCTCAACTTCACCTGCTTTTTCCTCCAATTCGCCGAACAGATACAGCAGAGTCTGTGGTAACGGTGTCTTGCTGTGTTTTATCAAAAAATTTCGGATTTCATCGATTGTTCTTCCCTTGTAATAAGCCCGGATGAGTCCTGATTTCGACAAACCGAGATGGATTACCACATCGATCGAATTTATGGTGGCGAACTCTGCAAGCTGGAGCAGAACATGGAATTGGGTGTTTGCAGGTGCTATGATTTCATTGTTGGGCATCACGATGAATTGTTCTTCTTCGGGCTCTTTTTCAGCAAATTGTGTGGCAATGCCTTGAAATACATATTGCCCGCTGGCGCTGAGGCGTACAAATTTCAGTTCGGATTTCAATTCAAGAAAACCCAGCCAATACATCATTTGCAGCATGCGTTTCAGGTATCGTTCAAAGCGCTTTGCCTGCCTTTGCGCATCCTCAACCAGTTGGATAAAAGAGCCATAATACCGAGCGTATTCCAGATAGAGGCTGGTATCAGAGAAATTATTCTCGAATTCTTTCAAGATGCTTAAAATTAATTGTAATACGTTTTCGCTGTTGAATTCGGGGAATCCGTCAATTTCGTGTATGTGGTGCAGAAAAAAGCTCCTGGCAATCAGGAACACGTCGCGCATGGGGTAGCTGCAAAATTCTTCGGCGCTGGTGGTAACTATCAGACCTTCATCGGTTTGCAGTACCAATTCGAGATGCATCATAAAGCGCAGAATGAACAGCACATACTGGGTTTCCATTCCGAATTGGTGGCAGATTTTTTGAATATCTTTTTTGTATAGCGATCCGGTTTGCGTCACCCTCGGATTTTGATTCACAATAATTAAAAGCAATTTTTTGATATCATTCAAAAAATAGGATTCATTCGTCCGTATTTCTGCCTCGGGCAAACTGCTTTGCATTTTCTCCTTTAGTTTGCGTTTTCCGGCTTCGGTTTCGCTGAGGTATTCCTGCGCAATCAGGTGATATGTTTCGGCAGGGATGGCAACCGTTTCGATGGTGTGGCGCATGTTCTGTGTCAACGGAACCAGCAATCCTTTCAAAAACAGGCTTTGAACGGCAGAAGCAGCTCGATCTGGTTTTACGTCATACAAATCGTGAATATTGACATCCCAATAAGGAATTTGGGTAAATGCGTTTAGCGGGAATTTTTTGAAAAATTTGGTGGTTCCCACCAGCCCATTATATCGTGCAACAAATTTCAGAATACGTTTCTCCGAATCGCTTATTTCATTCACAGAATGCTTTGTATTTTCAGTCAAATGCGCATATAGTTTCGCTGAAATGAATGGTTTGGTTTCCGGTTGACATTCGATGGATTGATATGCGGCAATCAGCTTGAGCGTGTCCAGGTGGAGGCTATTGAGCACAGAAATCAGGCTATGCGGTTCATTCATCGGAATATTTAACATGAATAAAAATTCCAATGGAAGGACGATAGATTGTGGCGCGGTGGCATTGGGCAACGGAAATAAGAGCGCCCGCTCCTGGAGTATTTTTATGTCCTGCCTGGTAGGCGCATATTTTTCCCGAAAAGCAGCAAACTTCAGAAATCCTTTTTCCGTTGCCACCGCATTCACGATTTGGCGCAAGCGTCTGGATAGCAACGAATAGTCATTTTGAATGATATTGGGTTGTCCCAAGTGCTCGAGAAGCTGTTCCGGCTTGATGTGCAAGCGAGACGCGATCATGGCTTTATCCGCCGGATTGAGTTGTTGTAAAACGTCCTCAAGTCTCATAAATATTCTTCTCTTCAATTATATTATAGGCGTAGCCCTGTTCGGTCAGAAAAAGCTGTCGTTTGGAAGCGAAATCCTGTTCGCGGGTATCGCGCGTAACCAGGGTGTAAAAATAGGCGCTGGAGCCATCGCGCTTGGGACGAAGAATACGCCCCAGCCGTTGAGCTTCTTCCTGGCGCGAACCGAATGTTCCAGATATTTGAATCAGCACATTTGCATCCGGCAGATCGATCGCAAAATTGCCCACTTTGGAAATGACGAGTACCCTGATTTTGCCGGCGCGAAAATCGGCATAATGTTGCATCCGTTCAAGATTGGTGGTTTTGCCTGTGATTAGAATTAAATTCAGCGATTCCGCAACCTTGGAAAGCTGCTCGATATATTGCCCGATAATAAGAATTTGATGGGTATCGTATTTCTGCATCAATGTTTTGATAAGCTTCAACTTGTCAGGATTCTCGGAAGCAATTCTGAACTGGGCTCTCATATTCGAAATCGCATATTGCATTCTTAATTTTTCTGGCAGTTTCAACCGGATTTCCGTGCAAATTGCATTGGCGATCCATCCTTGCTTTTCCAGTATTTTCCAGGGAACATCATATTTCTTGGGACCAATCAGGCTGAAAACGTCACCTTCACGACCATCTTCACGCACAAGGGTAGCAGTTAACCCGAGCCGGCGTCTTGCCTGGAGTTCGGCTGTCACCCGAAACACCGGCGCCGGCAACAAATGCACTTCGTCGTAAATAATCAATCCCCAATTCCGCTCATTGAACAGCTTGAAATGCGGAAATTCGCTGCTGCGTCGTTTGCGGTAGGTGAGGATCTGGTAGGTCGCCACCGTAATCGGACGGATGGTTTTGGTTTCACCGGTATATTCGCCAATGTCGCGCGGGGCAATGGTTGTTTTATCGAGAAATTCGTTAATCCACTGGCGCACAGCAACCGTACTCGTGGCTAATACCAAAACCTGGGTTTTCATCTTCACCGTAACGCCAATTCCGACAATCGTTTTGCCAGCGCCGCATGGCAGGACAATTACGCCGCTGCCCCCGAGTGTTGAACCATTGGCATAGAAAGTATCAACCGATTGTACCTGGTAATGCCGCAGATGGAACGGTTGGTCGGAAAGGGCGCGCGTACGAAATTCCAGTTGAAAAAAATCGCCTTCAACATATCCTGCCATATCCTGCACCGGGAAACCGATTTTTATCAGCGCTTGCTTCACATGTCCGCGCATCATCGGATTGATGAGCAGCTTTTGCGAATCCGTTTTATGCTGCAAGAATGGTTTCACGCTCCGGTTGTGCCATATTTGAGCGACAAGCGCGCTATCATCCGAAATCAAATAGAAATTATCATTTTCTTTTATGAGCTTGATGCGACCGTAGCGCGACATCTGCTCGATAATTTCCATCTGAATATTTTGGGGCGTATCGTATTTGCTGAAGCGACTGAGGATTTCCAGTATTCTTTCTGCTGATAAGCCGGCAGATGCCGCGTTCCATAATGAAAGTGGGGTTAACCGATACGTATGGATATGCTCAGGGCTTTTCTCGAGTTCGGCGAAGAGACCGAGATTGTCGCGCGCTTCCTCAAAACGCGGATTATTGACTTCCAGCAGGATCGTTCGATCACTTTGTACAAACAGCGGATTTTCAGGTTGATAATTCATATTTATTTCCAATCGCGGATTTCTTCCAGCAAAACATCGGGAATTTCCGCTTCCTGTATTTTGCGTACAATTTTGCCTTTTTTGAACAGGATAGCTGAGCCTTTGCCGCATGCGACACCAAGATCGGCTTCGCGCGCTTCACCCGGTCCATTCACCGTGCATCCCATGATGGCTACGGTCATATTTTTTCGAATATTCGAAATCTGGGTTTCAACTTTTTTCACAATCGAAACCAAATCGACCTGCAACCTGCCGCAGGTTGGGCACGATATGAGATTAATGCCAGCCTCACGAAGTGCCAGAGAACCCAGGATTTGGTAACCCGCTGCCACTTCGCTGAGCGGATCACCGGTCAGCGATACGCGAATCGTATCTCCGATGCCTTCCGCCAGCAATGTGCCAATTCCAATGGATGATTTGATGATTCCCCGGTGATATGTTCCGGCTTCGGTAACGCCGAGATGCAGGGGATAATCTACTTTTTGTGAAATCAGCCGATAGCTATCGATCATCAAACGAACATCTGATGCTTTCAGCGCGAGTACAATCGATTCGAATCCAAACTCCTCGCAAATTGCCACATGCCGCAAGGCGCTTTCGACAAGTGCTTCTGCGCAGATTCTGCCATATTTATTGAGGATATCTTTTTCTAGCGAACCGGAATTGACGCCAATTCGGATCGGAATCCCGGATGCTTTTGCCCGGGATAATACCTGCTGAATACGGTCTCGGGAGCCGATATTGCCGGGATTGATTCGGATTTTATCCGCACCATTTTCAATGGCTTTTATTGCCAAGCGATAGTCGAAATGGATATCAGCAACCAACGGGATATGAATCTGCTGCTTGATGGCGGCGATGGCTTCGGCAGCATCGTTATCAGGAACCGCAACCCGGATGATTTCGCATCCAGCATCTTCCAGTTGATGAATCTGTTCCACAGTAGCCGCGACATTGGCGGTCGGCGTTTTGGTCATGGATTGTATACTAATCGGTGATTCGCCACCAATTTGTACGTTTCCGACGAAAACTGTTCTGGTTTTCAATCGCTTAAATGGTGTTTCAATTGAGAGTGATTTGCTTGTTGCAGCTTCCATAAAATTTGTAAAAAGCGTCATCCAAATGTTGATGGGAATTTTCGAATTTTGGATAATCTGCATCTAATTAAAAACGACAATCGGGTTGGAGGAAGATGGTGAACGTGTGAATTATCGAAGTAAAATCATCTTTTTAACATCTTTAAAATCATTGGCTTGAATTTTATATAAATAAACACCTGATGTCGTCGGTTGACCGAATTTATCTTGACCGTCCCAGGTAACCGAATGTGTTCCGGCTTCTTTTACTTCATTCACCAGTTGTACGATTTCCTGACCGAGTGCGTTGGAAATATGAAGCGAAACCAGCGCCCGCTCTTTTAACTCGAATTTGATGAGCGTCGACGTGTTGAATGGATTCGGATAGTTCTGGTTGAGTTGGTACTCTGTCGGCAAACTTGAAATTGAAGGATTGTCAATTTTCAAACGCGAAGTGATGCTCTCTATCGCTCTTTCGAGGATCGGGTCCGTACCGCTGGCTTTATATTTGTCGGTATACGGTACGTAGATGTCAGGTGCAATCCCGATTCCTTCGAAAATCTGGTGATTCGCACGAAAAGCAACCCATCGCGGTACGCTGTATTTAATGCCATTCGGCAATTCGAGTTCAGTTGGATTGCCTGAGCAGCCGCGCGTCGGTTCCCCTATTGTGACAACCTGTGGAAACCGATCCATCATGAGGACAAATGACTCACTGCTGCTCATCGTGATCACACCGACCAGCAGCGCTACCGGTTTCAAATAGCGCCAGTCGTACACAGGTGCAATATTCCGTGCACCGAGCGCTCCGAAATCATCGTGTCGGCTTCCCTGGCGAAAACGGTGATAGGCATAAATTGCGTTGTGCGTGGCGAATCGGCTGGCAATCTTTTGGGCGGCAATTTCGCTTCCGCCGGCATTCATTCGAACATCAATGATCAAGCCATCGGTATGTTGCATTGAAAATAGAATCGAATTGAATTGCTCGACAGCTTGCTCGGTCCAACTCGGAATCGCAATATAGCCGAAATTATCTCCGGTAATTCCATAGAAAAGCGGTTCTGACTCTCTGATGCCAGGAACGTAGTTCGGCAGGCATTCCCAGTCCATATTATATCGTATCAGTCGCGGATAATCGAAGGTGGGGCAAATCGTCGTGCCATTCGGTAAACGCAAGCCCACGTGGAAATCGCGAAGGTTAGCCAGCAAATTCGACAGGAGCCGAACGAATTGCGAATCGCTATTGCACGTTGCAAATGCCGGCTGATATTCGAAACGGAGTGAATCCCAATTAATTTGTTTATGAATGAAATAAGGATAATATTCGTCGTAGACGCTCCAAACGCGCTCGAACATCAGTTCGTAGCTCGCTGCGCCTTCTTCTTCAGAGCTGGCATTGATCTCCCCTTTCGGATATGCGGTTGAAAAAAGCACCGAAAGGATCAATACATTGATAAGTAGCCCTAAAGCATTATATTTTATCATTTACTCACTCCTTGAGAGTAATGAATAAATCACGCCTATACTCTCCCAGCGGGTGTTTGTATTGAATTCTAAAAAATAATTGGTTAATATACAAATTTTTTTTTAAAATATCAAGAAAAGTTTAAGCTAAACTAAAAAAAAATCTATGGAGCACCTCCATTTGCCAGGCGAATTTGAATTGGCAGGGCATCATCTGAGACAGGCAGGAAATGGCAGTTTTGCCTGATCTAATTTATTGTATCGGAATTTCAAAGTTAATGAAAGATACAAAAATAAACCACAGATTTCAGACTCTAATTAATTCGCGAAGCTGTGTTCTTCTTTGAGACTGGTTATCCAATAGGCACTTAATTTCAAAATTGAAGATAGGGAATAAACATCTGAGGCAATCATTTCAGGGAAACGCGAGTGAGAGAGAAGGGCGTACCTGAATTATGAATCAGAATTCGGCATTGCGTTTCCGCGCGCAATCGATCTTTCAATTTATACACTGTTTTTTCCGGGCAATGCCATGCCAGAAAGAAAGCTGCTGTAACTTCGGAAGCAAATTTTGCGGTTTGAAATACACCTTCAGCATAAATCAATCCGGGGATTGATTGCAGCAGTGGGCGCGAATGATGGACGACGATTGGATTGGCTTCGATCGCATAGGCTTTGCGCACGCCGAACGCTTGAAGCGCCATAAGAGCCAATCGACCATCGCCTGCGCCCACATCCAGAATGACATCTGAAGGCTGCAATTCTGCCAATTCGAGTGCCTTGCGAACATAAGCGGGCGGGGAGGGCGTGAACCAGAATTCATCCAGTGCTTGAGCCGTCCGCAATAAAAATGCCTCCTGCCCGTTGAGTTGGAGGGCAAGTTCCTCAGAATCTGGTTCTTTTTCATCGAGAAACCATTCGGCGGTATTCAAATAAAGCTCTGACAGGCTCAACATAGATCGACTCACTTATCCGGTTTCGTTAAGTCGCATTTTTATGCATCCAAAATGGTGCGGTCAAAAACCAGGCAATCATCCCGATCGCCATGAAGAGCTTATGCGTTTCCAATTCAATTGTACCCGTGAAAACCAGGCAGGATGGTACAACTGTCGCTGCCAATCCCAGATAAGATATAATTTTAAGTAAGCTTTTCATTATTCATTTATCCTCAAATTTTATAGTTGCTTTGGGTGAATTTGCTGAGCGCTATGTAAATCAATGCTGCGATAAACCAGCCGGGAATTGCCAGAAAAAAGATTTCTATTCCGGCATTCAAATTCAGCAGCAGGCAAATACCCAGGGTAACGATCCAGGCAGCAGCAGCAGCCCAATTGAGATCGCGCTTTGTCCATTCGGCAAAAAAGCTTTTTAAGCCGATTTTTGGAAGAACCCAGAAATCGATGAAAATAACCGTCCCCATCGGCATCAAAACCAGGCCGTACAGCGCTACAAAATCCAGCAGCTTCATCACCAGCGCGGGAAAGATAGCACCAACGGTGGCAACCATGCCGGCAATGAGGGTCACCTTAAATCGCGACATTTTTTTGAATAGAATTTGAAATGCCAAACCGGCGCGGTAAATCGTCGGATTAGCTGTTGTCCATCCGGCAACAACCACGCAAACAGCGCCAGCCAGTCCGGCAATATTAACCGCCATCGGACCCGGTGCAACCGTGGTATTGGTTGGGTTTTTTTGCAATTGCAGCGAATAAAGCAGCGCAGCCGCCATCCATGCCATGAAATGCCCGATGTACATTCCCGTGGCGGAGGCAAATCCGTAGCTGGGTTTTTTGGCAAATCTGAAAATCGATAAATCTGCCATGCCGATATGCATTGCCAGGTTGCAGAACCAGGCAAAACAGAAGACGTGCCAGAAAGTGAATTTGGATTTGCCTTCCTGGACGACGCCGGGCCAGATTTCGCTTTTTGCCACCTGCCAGAAATCAGTCAGCGAATGCACGCCCAGCGACGGAAGCGCTGCAATTCCGCATGCCAGAAAAACCAGCACCATCCACGGGGCAGCAATGTTGGCGAAGCGCGATACTGCTGAATACCCTTTTGCAGCTACAATCGATATCAAGGCGCCAACTGCGATGACAGCGAGAATCCAGCCAACACTATTGGGCAACCAGTCATTTAAGCCGGGCATGGTCATGTTGAACGGAATTCCAATCGCTGTCGCAGAAACCGAAACCATGGCACCGGCGAGGAAGCAAAACATCAAGCCGTTTGCCAGATTGTAAGCAGAAACCAGCTTGAACCCACAAATTCGCTCCAGTTGGAAATACATCGTCTGGCGTACACGCGCTGCAATTGGTGCGCACATAAAGCGCCAACTCAATACCGCAAAAAGATTACCCAGCAGCAAGCCAAAAACCACGTCGAATGCGTTGGCACCATGAGCGACAAACAGGGGTCCAATCGCGAATTCAGTGCCGGCAGTATGCTCGCCAGCGTACATCCCGATGAAGCTCTTCAAGCCCAGGAGCTTATTCTTGGGCACTGATTCACGTTCGAATTCATTGTCGGATGTCGAATCAGTCGGAACCTGGGACGGATTCTCCGCATCGCTTTGTGTTATTTCATCAGCCAAATTTCCCTCCTTAACCGGTTATCAATTAGATTCTCGTAATTGATGAAATTTCGCATTTACAGCTTGAGAAAAAACGATACCACAAAATCAGCCTTTTTGTTTATGGACACTATTTAAACCATTGAAGCAGCGGCTTATGGATTTCTATTCGACTCAGAAACGGGCTGGAGCTTTGATATGGCTTCAGCCACACGTTCCATGGCGATTTTGATATTCTTCATCGATGCAGAATATGAGAAGCGGATAAATTTTCCCATGCCGAAAGCGTCGCCCGGTACCAGCGCGACTCGTGCCTGTGTCAGCAAATAATACGCAAGGTCCTGGGAAGTCCGGATAACGTTTCCCTGGTATTCCGTATCGTAATATGCTGAAAAATTAGGGAATAAATAAAATGCACCCTGCGCCTGGGCACAACTGACATGGGGAATTTGCAACAAACGACTCAGCATATAATCCCGGCGCTGCTGATACGCTGCCACCATTTTGGCAACATCCGATTGCGCGTTATCGAGCGCTTCAATTGCCGCGATCTGGGAGATTGAACACGCATTTGAAGTGCTGTGGCTTTGAATCTTTGCCATGCCCCGAATAAGCTCCCTGGGACCAACAGCATAGCCAAGACGCCACCCGGTCATAGCATACGCTTTGGATACGCCGTTTACAACGATGGTCTGTGCCTTTGCCTGCTCATTTATCGACGCAAAACAGGTGTTCCTAATTCCGTCGTAAACCAGCTTTTCATACACTTCGTCAGTGAGGACAATCACACTTTCGGCAACGGCAATTTCCGCCAGCGCTTCCAACTGCTGCCGGCTGTATACGATTCCGGAGGGATTGGACGGGTTATTCAACAGCAGGGCTTTTGTTTTGGGCGTGATTGCGGCTTTGAATTTTTTCGGTGTCAATTGCAGGTCATCTTTCTCGCTGGTTTCCACGATAACCGGCACGCCTTGCATCATTCGAACCATGTGCGGATAAGAAACCCAATAAGGCGCCGGAATAATGACTTCATCGCCCTTATTTATCAATACAGCGCAGGCATTATAGAGGCAATTTTTGGCTCCGGTGGAAATGATGATCTCATCCGGTTTGTATTCCAGATTGTGATCTTCCCGATATCGGCGGATGACTGCCTGTTTCAACGGCACGTAGCCTTCGTTGGCAGTGTATTTTGTGAAGTCATCATCAATCGCACGTTTCGCAGCGTTTTTCACATTTTCCGGCGTTGGAAAATTCGGCTCGCCTACACATAAATCAATGACATCGATCCCGTCAGCCTTCATTTGGATGGTTGTGCTTGCAATACGCATGGTGGAGGAATGACCGATGTCCAGAATTCGTTTTGCCAGCGACGTCTCAGATGTGACCATAATATAAATTTCTTTCTAAATTGATTGCCAGTCGAGTAATTCATGCGCATTGCCGAATCGTTTTCGGGCTGTTGCGTCGTATTTGTGTACCTTTTCAACCAGTTGCAGCGTCCAGCAAGCGCTTGCGAATTTCAAAGGGATCTGCCTGGCTGTGCACTCCGCGCACTCTTAAACTCAGATTCTGAAAAAGCTCTTTTTGCAAGCGGTAAATCTTCAGATTTTGCGGTTCAGGCTTTTTACGACGGCTCTCATTTAAAATAACAAACGGCTTGACCAATTCCTTCAGCGAAGCGCCTGGTGTTTTCATTTTTGCATAAACCCACGCGGCATGCAAGGCTGCGCCCAGCGCTGCGCCCGCGCCTTCTACAGGTACGGTCTCGGCTTCGAAGACATCCGCGATGATCTGGCACCAGGCTGGCGATTGTGAAAGCCCCCCGGTCAACCGAATTTCGCGCGCTTTCACCGGCATTTTTCGAAATCCGTCGTAAAGGTTGAGTACATGCCCTTCGAGCACCGCCCGGCAAAGATTTTCAATGGTAAAGTCACCGATGCCAAAGCCAAAGTAGGTCGGACTGGCAAGAGGGACATCCGGGGTGCGCTCGCCCATGTACCACGGAATCAGCACCCGCCCTGCATTGCCCGGCTCTGTTTTTCGAATGATTTCATTGAATTGGGTGTGATTAATGCTGAATTCCTTCAAAATGTCATTGTACCCGTTCGCCAGATTCGACACACACAGCAGCGGGAGATGATTGCCGGTGCTGTCGCAGAACGCTGCAATTTCACCCGACGGATCGATGAATTCGTGCTCCATGAACGTATACGCCGTTCCGCTGCTTCCCAGGCTGATGGTCACGATTCCCGGCTCCACATTGCCTGTGCCCACAGCGCCGTACATATTATCGCCCGATCCGGCATCGATTCTGCATTCCGGCGAAAAGCCGTACTTTTCAGCCAATGCTCCGGAAATAGTACCGATGAATTCATCCGAAGGCTTCACTGCCGGTAATTTTTGCATCAGATCCGGGGAGATGGCGTTTAAAACCGGATGCGACCACTGGCGCGTTTTCGGATTCCACAGCGCCATGCCGGATGTATCTCCCGGTTCCATCACGCGAATTCCCCCATTCTTTCCGCCGGTAAGCACCCAGTTGATAAAATTATGCACCAGGAAAAGCGTTGCGGTGCGCTCGAACGCCTGTGGCTCGTGCCGCGCAAAATGGAAAATTTTCGCTGCGGTATAGCCGGTGCGCTGGCTGTTGCCAACTTCCTCAATCATCCGATCTGGACCGCCCACTTCGCGGGTGAGTAAATCGCACTCCTCACCAGTTGAAAAATCATTCCAGAGCTTGCTGCGCGCGCGGGTCAAATTTCCGGCAGTATCCAGTGCGACCAGACCATGCTGCTGCCCCGACACCGAAATCGCACGGATCAACTCCTGGCGAACTGATGATTGAGCCAGCCGGTCAAACAGCAGCATTAGGGCATCGATCCACATCTGCGGATCGGATTCGGATACACCTTCGCCGAGTCCCTGAATGACACCGTTATACGTTTTGTATTGGGGCAGATCGCTATCATAATTCACTGTGTCAGTAAAAACCACTTCACCCTGGTCGCTGTCGATGACGAGTAATTTGCAGCTTTGGGTTGAAACATCCAACCCGGCAAAAAGAATGGATCGCATGAGCGTCTCACCTGGTTTTTAAATTTTTGAATGCTGATGAGTAGAAAGGAGAATTTGACGATGAATTCATTTATATTAAGCAGATTTTCAGTGAAAGTCAAGTGAAATTTGGCTGCGGAGTGCGGCGCCTTTATGAGCTGCAAGCTTCAAAATTAATTTCGGAATGGCAGTTCTCAACCAGAATGGCTGGCGCCCGCCGCCTTAACGGTATTTTTCATCAACATGGTGATTGTCATCGGTCCCACGCCACCGGGCACGGGCGAAATCGCAGCCGCCTTTTTCGATACCGATTCGAAGTGCACGTCGCCGACAAAGCGGTAGCCCTTTTCACATTCGGGATCATCAATGCGGTTGCTCCCCACATCGATCACCACGCAGCCGGGGCGCACCATTTCGCCGGTGATGGTTTCAGGGCGTCCCATCGCGGCGACAATGATATCCGCTTGCCTGGTGAAAAATCCCATATCGCGCGTTCCCGTATGGCAGACGGTCACCGTTGCATTTGCGCCCTTTTTTTTGTGCATGAGAAGTTGCGCTAGAGGCATCCCCACTATCTGGCTCCTTCCCACGATAACGATATGTTTTCCCTCAGGATTGTGTCCGCTTCGGACGAGCATTTCCTGAATCCCCGCCGGTGTGCAGGGCACAAATGTATCTTCACCGGCAGCCAATCGCCCTTTATTGATGGGGTGAAATCCGTCCACATCCTTTTCCGGCGGAATCGCATTCAGAATGATGGTCTCGTTGATGTGCTTCGGCAGCGGCAATTGAACCAGAATGCCGTGCACAGCCGGATCGTGCGCCAATTTTTCGATTTGCGCTAGCAATTCGGACTGGCTCGTGCTTTCCGGCAAAGGGATATTATCCGAGAGCATGCCCAATCTATCGCAGGCTTTGCCCTTCATCCGCACGTAAGACGCTGATGCCGGATCGTCGCCCACCAGAATCGTGGTCAGTTTCGGCGTAATGCCGCGTTGCCTCAGTTCCTCAATCTCATTTTTCAATTCCGCTTTGATTTCATCTGAAATCGCTTTGCCATCGATAATCTGAACCATGGGAAAGCTCCTCTTGTTGATGTAATGATTTGTGCGCTGTTTTTCGAAGTCGTGATAAAATAGTGATTTCACAGCTCAATTCCAAGAAAAAAATCTGAAAATTTAGTAATCCGTTGTTGTTTCGGGCGAATCAAAATCGGTTGTTTATACTATGAATGGTTATAAATTAAACATTTCAATGCTTCATTTAGCTGTGATATAAGATGCACTCGGAGGCTCGGGAGTGAAAGCC
>JAFGMA010000286.1 GCA_016927835.1 Candidatus Zhuqueibacterota bacterium
AAGAATTCATCATCCCTGGCATCCGTGCAGGCAGCAAAAGAAAATGCAGTCATATTCGTTGTACGAAAACACAACGCGAACTATTCCTTATGAGAGGAATACAGGAGGATTTGAAACCAAAATCAAAATAAGGATTAGCAAACTCAGAAATAAGGAGGTACATCATGAAAACCATTACCATTTCAGGTGTCATTTTTTTGTTGTTCATCAGTGCGGGTACGCTCTTGGCACAGGCAAATGATCCACTCGCTAATTTTGATCCGGGTCTCAGGTCGGACGAAATCGTTGCGTTCACCGATTGGAAAAAGTCACAGGTGTTTGATTATCTAAATGTTCCGGGAAAAGGAGATACGCTTTATCCATTTCCCGAAAAGTTGAATGCGGATTCACTAGGAAATACTGATCCAGGATATCTGTTTATGGATGTGATCACGGGTAATTTTATTGGGGATACTCAAGAAGAGGTTGTCGCAGCATGGGAAGGTCCCAACCGATCAGTATCTCTGGTGATCTCAAGGATTGATCCCAATAATAAAGAGTGGTCAGATTTATATGTAGCACAAAGTGATACAGGAATACTAATGCATAATTTCCTCCTAGACCGCTGGTGGATTGCAGTTGACATTGATCCAATTAAATTGGTAGCTGGCAATTTCGACGAGGATACTCAGGAAGAATTTGTATTGGCATACTGGTTGCCTGATTCCACTGTTAAATTAACACTTTATGATGCCGACGAAAGCGGAAATTTTTATTCAAAGACAACGATTGCTGATCAGCAAATTTTTTATCACTTTGTAACCATGGAAGATAAAGCATATAGTTGGTTCGATCTGGCTGCTGAGGATTTTAACAATGACGGCATTGATGAAGTTGTGCTTGTCGGAACAGAAAAACGAAATGGTGTAAGCTGGGATATTTTTGTCAAAATATACGCGATTGATTTAATAACCTCACAATTTATTCCACAAGTTAAAGAAATTGCTTTTTCTAGTACTGAAATTCCACCAGATATTCAAGTTCCGATATTAAACCGTATCATTGTTACTACAGGCAACTTTAGTAACGGAACAAAAAATGAAGGCGTTATTGGCTTTTTTTGTTTAGATACAACTAACATTTATGCTTACCAACAGAAAATAGAAGGCTATTTGACAGGATTCCAGGTCAGCCAGGACCTTATGGATATGACACTTTCAACAAAAACTCCGTTTGTTTATAAAGATGGAACGACAAACTCTCAATTAATAAATTATGATAGTCCTTTCAACCTTGTTTCCGGCGATTTAAATAATGATGGTTTGGATGAAATATTAGTCGTTCAAAAAGATATTGCAACACAAGCAAATTACTGCATCAAAATCTTTCAGGCGGATAGTTTGTTAAAATTCACAGAAGTTTTCGAAAAGAACTTCACCCGCAGGTCTGCCTTACCGCCCAATAAGCATATTGTGAAGATCGCAAATGTGGATTATGACTCAACATCTGAAAATTACTCGCTTAATGAAATCATTTTTCTTGAAGTTTACTCCGTACGGATAGCTGAATTTAGATCTGAGTGGCGATATGAGATTTGCGTGTATGGATTAGAATGGGATAGTACGGGAGTTTTTCAGGAACTCAAATTAAAAGCAAAATCGCAAGAATATAAAGCAGAATCGGACCATTATTGTGTTATAACCGGTGATTTCGATGGTGAGGATGTTTACCTGGGGCGCCCCAGGCGATATTCAAAAACCGAAGTTCTGCAGCCACTGGTTGTCCTCAATGCACCGCCGGTACATTACGATATCTTCGATGGAGTAGCCTATGATGTGTCAAAAAGTTATCCGCCCAACGAACCCATGTTTTATACGGCTTACAATAAAGATGTAACGAATGTCGTTGGCATTGAAACGACCGTTTCTCAGAACTGGAGTAGGTCCATGGGCGTAAGTGCCAGCTTATCTGGCTGGGGGATTGGGCTCGATATGAGCATGACAAATCGTTACGGCGAAAATTTTTCAAAAGTAACCGGTTCATCAAGATCGATCAAAATTTCTTTTGATAAAACTGCATATATAGACGACTATATCTACGCTACGACCGTAGATTACGATTTTTGGGAATATCCTGCCTATATCGGTTCAGAACTGATTGGTTATATTTTGGTGACCGTTCCCATACGCATTGAACATACCTGGTTTCCGAGCAAATTGCCCAGTGCAAACGACTGGGTACCCAACCATGAAGTTGGTAATATTCTTTCCTACCAGGAATATCCCGAGTTGAATAGCAATGCGGAAGTTGCAGCACTGATCAAAGGGACATACGAAATGAGTTGGGTTTTGGATGGAGAGTCAGAAGCGAATTGGAGTTTGACTTTCCAGGATTTCAGTAATTCACAAACCTCTACAACACAAACGATTCACATGGACTACAACGTATCGATCGGTTTTTGGGGGATTGGAACGAGTTTCAGCGGAAGCTATGACGAGGAGCAAACCTATACACACCAGACTACAGTTACCCAGGATCTGTCACTAAAAACTCACCTGCATAATCTTGATATGAGTATTGGTCAGGTATACTACAAAGTAACGCCGTACACTTACTGGTCAACGTATGGTGCATTGGTGCTGGATTATGCGGTTAAACCCGATCTTGCGCAATTTGATCAGCTTTGGTGGCAGCAGCATTACGGTCAAAAACCGGATCCCGCTTTCATTTTGCCCTGGCGTTATGATCCTGAGAAAGGGAAGACACTTGATGATCCTACCTGGCGGCAGAAAACCAAAGAAATCCTATTTTACCCAAGTGAACCGGTGCACGGCGATACAGTGACGATCATGGCACGTATACATAATTACAGTCTTTTATCAACATTTGATCCCATAACTATACGTTTTTACGTTGGTGATCCGGACAGCGGCGGTACGCTTATAATGGGAACCGAAAGTGAAACCGAAATTTCAACGAATGAACAGCTTCTCGCCCGCGATAATGCTATTGTTCAAATGAAATGGGTTATTCCCGCGGATCTGGAACAATTTCCAAGAATTTATGCGGTACTCGATCCGGATAATGTAATCGATGAAATTCATGAGAACAACAATAAAGGCTGGTCTGTATTGGGAAAATCACGTATTGCAGGCATCGAAGAAAAGCCAGAGCCAAATTTACCTTTAAAATATGCCTTGAATCAGAATTACCCGAATCCATTTAATCCCTCCACCAAAATCAGATTCGCTTTGCCCCGACCGGAAATCGTTAAAATTCAGGTATTCGATATTTTAGGCAGGCATGTAAAAACATTGCTGGATCAAAGCAAACAAGCGGGCTTTCATGAAGTTACATTTAATGCAGACCAGATGAGCAGCGGCGTATACATCTATCGCATCGAAGCGGGTGCATTTCACGAGGCAAAGAAAATGCTAATTTTGAAATAAACGCTTTACTAATTACTCGGCTAGTTTTTGGCTCATCGTATCTTCAAACTAACCTTTAGGAATTTCAATTCTCCTGAAGATTCATATCGGGAGCAAAACAAAAGGAGTCGAACTATGGTTGAGAAAAATTTATTGGTGCGACCCAGGAAGATAAGGATCGAAAATTTCAGACTAGATGTTTATAAACTGGGCAGCATACCAAACCTGACGGTGTGGGCGGGTGAAACATTGGCTTTTCGCATCGATGTGGAAAAGATGCTTGGAAAGATCGAAATGACTGTTGTGCCCCCGCCAGCCGGAGAGATTCTGTTTGATTCACAGAGTGGAGAGTTTTCTTATATGCCGGACTCGACTGACAAGATTTCATTTAATCTGACTTTCTCAGTAGAGTCTCGGGGAAAAACAATTCGCCAAACAATTACAATCACTTCGATCCCCGAAATCAGACCGGAGCGAGATTATGTCAGCAGTTACCCTGAATTGCCTGATCCATCCAGCACCCTTTACCTGAATATTACGAAGCAATTGAATGACGATAAATCTGAAGATCATCTGATTTCCGGCATGCGCGTCATTTTTGACAAGAAGGATGATCGAAATAACCTATTCAAAAACTATCACCAGGATCCCGGCGAGAAGAAGCTGCCCGATGAACCCTCCCCTGAGGGAACATTCCGGAATCTGACCATCTGCGCGGATGAACTCGAGATACATGGTGAATTATCTTTGCCAGAAACAAATGTGCGTATCTTCGCGCGAAAGCTGGTTTTCAAAGATCTGGATGATAAACCCGGGCGGATTATAACCTGTCCATTACCTTATGCCAACACGCAAGCATCTGAAAAAAAAGACGGTAAACATGGAAGAAAAGCAGGCGATATTTTCCTCGCAATCCATGAAATTGATTTTGGTGAAAAGCGAGATTTTCGGTTCAACCTTAGAGGGGGTTGTGGACAACATGCTGCGCCGGGGGCAAACGGGGAGGACGGCAGAGATATATCAAAAGTAGACAACTTTAAATACACCAGCCATTTGACTTGTAGGTCGCCCTCACTTACGTGGCATTTCGATCCGCCAGCTACATATATCAAAGTCAAAGACCACATAGGGGGACCAGCCGGAGCTGCTGCTAACACTTACTGGGGTCAATCTACCCATGTCCCTGGAAATGGTAAAGATGCTACACCTGCAACTCTTCCCGGAAATGGTGGGGAAGGTGGTAACTTCCTTGTCTATTTTCCGGAGCAAAACGACTCATGGAACAATATTGTGGACAACTCAGGTGGTCAATGCGGTGAGCCCGGTAAAAAATGCTTTGGCGGAAGCGCTGGATCACCCACAAAAAGCGCCCAGTATCGCGTCGAATGCTGGAATGACACCTGCAGAAAGTTGCACCGGCAAGGAAATCCTTCAATTACAAGACTCACAGAAACCAAACGAGGAAAAGATGCACCCGCTCCGCAAGCAAAGAAAAGTATAGGAGAAACAGGAAAAAAAGATATCAAAAGCGGCTCAGCATTCGAAAATATGTGGCTGCATCCGTCATTGTTGAAAACGGTTCTGTTATATGTCCGCGATGCCTATTTGATTTCGCCGGGGAGGATGGAGCAAATACCGATATTGTTAAACGAGTATGACACGGCTCTTCAGTCCGTGCCAATCAGTCCTGAGTTTAAATTGCTTATGGAGCAATCAACGGTGGAATACGACGAATCTTTTTATCGACAAACCCAGGCTGAAGTGGCTACGCTTCATCACAGGATCGAAAGCCAACTCGATTATTTCGGTAATCCATCAGGTTGGTCGCCTTTATTTACGCTGCCGGTTTGCTTGCAGATGTATAACGATGAAGTTAAACATAGCTTGAAAACATTGGTACTCGCCAGATGGATTCAAAAACAGGCTGCGAAAGCAACATCAATCGAGAGAATGGCTGACCAGTCGATTGATGCTTTAAACGCAGACACCGATAGAGCACTCGAGCAAATTGAGCAATCCAAGGATATTATCAAGAAACTCAGGGAACAGGCTCAAGCTCTGGAAAAAGAAATATCGAGTTTTACTGTACGCCTTGAAGTTAAGCGGACTGAATTAAAGAATAAAGCCGAACAAGAAGCTACAGAGGCTGCCTGGATCAATTTTGGCGTGAATACGCTCAATGCGGTATGCCAGGTTATCCCTTATGGGCAACCTGCTTTGGGCACTCTGGGAAATGTGGGCAAGGTGATCGCGGATACTGCGATTAATTCTGAAGATCCCTTAGATGCTGTAGGACCTATAACGAATCTGCTGGCAGATTTTGGGAAAGCTAAACTGGATAGCAAAGCAGCAGAGATTATTGCAGCAGCTAAGGAAAAGAAAAAGGATGAATCGAGTGATAAAGCCGAGGAAGCTGCAAGCAGGGCTTCCGAACTGACCCATATAGGAAAGACGATCGGTCCGGCACTTACAAGTATCACTGATTCCATAAAAGGTTTAAATGTGCCCCAGAGTGAAGTGGATAGCCGACTCCGAAAACTCGAAGCAGAGAGTCCTGAATTCCAGGAATTGGTGCATGAGTTGGAAGCGTTAAATGTTAAAAAAGCGAACTTTGCCCAGAAACTTAATGAAGGTCTTCAAATCCTTTCATCTGCCTACGCCACAGTTACATCAAATTTACTCACCATAAGTATGATGGAGAAACAACGCCGTGATGCGCTCTCTGTTCTGGATCATGATGCGCTGTTTTTCATTCAAAATATGGATCAGAGTGCGCGAATGATGCTGCTGAAATACCTATACTATCTCGCTAAGTCATACGAGTACGCCGTGTTAGAGCCAATTGCGGTAAATTTCCAGCTTAATGAAATTTTCGACAAAATAACACCGCTGCTCGAAGGGCTAAATATCGATAGCGATTTGACCAAAATTACGGATGACGAGTTGCTGCCGGTTTTTAATTCGGAGCTCCGCAATATTGAAGATAAGCTGAAAACGAATTACCGACAGGAATATGAGCGCCGCCTCACAATACGTCTCTCGACCGACCAAACGCCTGAAATCATCTCTCAACTTAATTCTACTGGTGAAGCAATTATAAATCTTCGAGATTTCAACTGCATCTTACCTCGCGATGAAAATGTCAAGCTCCAGGATGTTGAGGTTCAGAACCTCGAGTTCGAGGATGCGCATAGCTCAGTCAGTTTAAGCGGCTCTGTAGATTTTACGTTAGAGCCAATGGGCGACGGAACAATGCGTTCGGGCAACAGGTTGTTCGTGGTGCGCCATCCGACATCAGCCAATAGCGCTACAGTGGGAAGGGATTCACAGCAGATCTGGGGTGTTACCTACCACTTTGGCGTCACAAATACGAGTTCGGGTGCGAATCAAATGGATCCGATACGTCCGAGTGAAGCGTCTTTAGAATTGCTGGATTACCTGATGGGGGATACAGAAAAATCAATTCAGATGAAGATTGCCAAACCAGCAGCGTGGACTGATATTAAAGTACGATATGCACGCCATTTCACGGGGGCACCGCCTTTGAAGTCTGTCACATTGAAATTAACACTCAACATGTTGCAGGCTGATGATAATTACTGCGCCCTGGATGTGCGAATGTCGGGACGATACTCGCCCCTGCTTCGCTGCTCTCCTGATGATGTGAATGGCGGTCGCAACGATGGCTTTGGGAGCATATATCGCATTTACCCGAAAGGCACAAAAGTCGAACTCGATGTCTCACCACGGTATGGGAAAAAATCATTCACCCATTGGGTGATAATCGACAATACGGATACGATGGAGCCCAGGGAAGCTTATGAACATGTCCTGGTCATCGATAAAATTGAGCACAACATGCTGCTATTTTGTTATTATGAAGCCAGAGAAGACCATCACGCTGTTGTCAGCGAGTTGCATCCTGTCGTGCGTCAGCTTTTCCTCAAGCGCTTCAAGACGGGTCCTGGTGAAACGGAAGTAAAAATGTCAATTCGTTCAGAATACAAAACATTTGTTGATAGTCTGCCAAAGCATATCGAAACCGGAGAACAGAAAATGCGACATGGATGGTCGAGTCGGATACTTAATGAGCCCCAAGGATTTGCAGTCGGTTACCTGCCTTTGATAGCGGAATTCACAGCTTTGAGCATGCCAAGACAAATTCAAGGCAAGGATTGGATGCAAATTGATTACAAAGGTACGGTTGGCTGGGTGACGTCTGTCTAATAGCGCATATTGAGCTTGAAAATATTCACATTACCAACAATCCGAACCGCGAACAAACTCAAAAAAAACCGCGAATTTCAAAAAGCAAAAATGCACGATACTTCCTCAAAATCAAGCTATGCTCATTGTTGAAATTCGCGGTTCAAACTTTATATCAATATACGACAACCATCCTATTTCAACCCCATCTCCTTTAAAATATAATCAGCACCGGCAAATTTTTCCGTCACAAAAAGAACGTAATGGATATCGACCGAAATCGTGCGCTGCATGTTGTTATCGTATTGCCAGTCGCTGGTCATGGCTTCATAATTTCCGTCAAATGCCAATCCGATGAGTTCACCCTTCGCATTCATCACCGCACTGCCGCTGTTTCCGCCGGTGATATCGCAAATATGGGTAAACGCCACTGGTACATCTTTCAAGCGTGGATCCGCCCATTTGCCAAAATCTTTTTTCGCATGCAAGTCTGCGAGTTTCGGCGGCATGTCGAACGGTTCCACACCGGTATTTTTATCAATCACGCCCTGGAGCGTGGTAAATGGCTGATACCAGACAGCATCCGCGTGCTGGTAGCCGGCGACGGGTCCGGAAGTGAAGCGCATGGTTCCATTGGCGTCGGGATAGAGCCCTTTACCTTTCCAGGCTAAAAGTGCATTCAGATATTCCTTCCTCAATTCGGTGATATTGGCGGCAAATTCATCGTAGCGATCGTCGTTATCTTCCCGCTCTTCATACGTCATAGCAGCCATTTTTATGAACGGATCGTTCAGCGCTTCCAGTTCTTTAACCGATTTTTCAAACAGCGGCTTTGCATATTCCACATCGCTCAATTTCGACTCAGCGTAGGCGTCGTTCACGAAATCGTCGAGTGGTTGGGATTTATTGCTGAAAATGTATTCCAAACCTTTGATTCGCAAGGCTTCGGGCAGGGCATTTGCTTTTTCGAGAACGCGTTTGAGCATGGCTTTGTCCGTTGGTTCGTAATAGCTGTAATACCGCAGATGCAACCGCTCAACTGTCCGCTGAACGCCTTTCTCGGTAAAATTCGGATCGCGTTTGTCATCCGGTTTCTCGCGCTCTTTTGCCACGCCATAAATTTCCCGTCCCAACGATGCCAGGATTCCGCTGAAGCCGAACATGCGGATAACATCATCCTTTTCTTTGGTCAGGGCAAGCTTATCGTATAGCGCCTTAATTTTATCAAGAACGTTCCCGTACTCTTTCTTGAGCTTTTTATCGCTGTTAATGTACGCCATCAATTCTTTTTCGAAATCAATTTTTTGCTGCAGGAAGTTCGATTTGGTCATGCACTCGATTCTTCCCTGGAAATTTTTCATGGTGTTTGCCAGACCGGCGCGCGTGTTGGCAACCTTGATTTTGCCTTCTTCGGAATCTTTTGTCAAATTATCCAGCAGATCGATAATTTCCTGAAAATCCTTTACTGTTTCCGGGTAATTGTATTTCAAATTCCAGCCGACGGAATTCGATGTGCGCCAGCGGGTGGTGTAACCGGGATAACCGAGGATAAAAGTGAGATCACCCTCCTTCAGGAAGTCTTTGGCAACGGGTAAATAATTCTTCGGTTTTACCGGTACATTATCGGGGCTGTATTTTGCACCGGATTCATCGGGCGCCATGTAGACGCGCATGAAGGTGAAATCACCGGTGTGCCGCGGCCACATCCAATTATCGATATCGCCGCCGTAATTGCCAATCGCTTGCGGCGGAGCGTAGACGATCCTTACGTCCTGGTACCGTTTGTAAACAAATAACAGGTATTGTTTGCCATTATACATCGCGACAATCTGTGCACGAACATCTTCCTTGTCCCCTTCGATTTTGTCTGTCATTTCAACTATTTTGGCATCGATTTTTTTCTGCCGTTCTACAGGATCCTTAATTCCTTCGGCAGCCTTCAATACCTCATTTGTGACATCCTTCATTTCTTGCAGGACGGATGCAGTCACACCTTTGGCTTCGAGCTCATCCGCACGGGTTTGAGCCAGAAATCCGTTTTTGATATAGTCTGTTCCCTCGGTTGAAGCACGCTGAAGAGCACCATGAGCACAATGATGGTTCGTGAGCATCAATCCGTCCGGTGAAACAAAAGAGGCACTGCATCCGCCTAGCCAAATAATGGCATCCGCAACAGATGGCTTCTGCGGGTTATAAATTTCGTCAACCTTCAGTTTAAGCCCTTTTTTTTGTAAATCGAGTTGATCGAGTTGGGTCAATAGCCACATGCCTTCATCTGCCCATAGAGAGGAACTGATGATAATACTCAAGATAACGAAGCATGCTATCTTTTTCATTAAAAACCTCCGTTTGTAAAATGAGTAGTAATGGGATTAATGTACAATGTGCTGCCCGGATGGGATATTCGCCCAAACCGGATTTGAATTGGTGGGACAGGAATCTTTTCTGTTAAATACAAATTAAAAGATACGAGCCAGATAACAGATTGTTTCATAAAAGCTAATCTCACACAAAACGGAAAAATGAATAAATGAGTGGCTTTTTTTTACAATGGCAACAAAAGCAAACTGATGCTCCGCCATCGGTTCAGATTCAAACCAATTTAGTTGTATTTATTGGTGCTATATGAATTAGTGCTTGAATCACCGGAAGAAATAAGTTATATTATTAAAAGTCTGAGAAAGCGTGTGCAGCATAGGCACAAACGCCGGAAACCAGCGCAACAATCCATTCGTAATCCACGCTGGTTCACGGGTAAAATGATGAGTCTAAAAATTCTGAGGAGGTGATAATCCAAGAACACTCAAATATTTCAATCTTTCGTTAACACTTAATTAGCCCGGTCTGAAAATTGGAACTTATAACTTTAGGAGAAACGCCATGATGGTCTACTACAAACACTACCGGATGTATTCGATTCTTACGCTTATTATTTTCCTGCTTTCAGCATTCGCCACACCAGGCATCTCTCAAACCGATACCGAGATCGAGCTTGTCGATCATTTTGGTGGTTTTATCGGAAATTTCGATATCAAGGATGATTATGCCTATCTCTGCCAGGGAACCGTTTTAACCGTACTGGATATAAGCGCCTCAGAATTTGTCGAAGTCGCCTGGATGCTGCTCCCGGATGAACCGGCTGATTTTGTCATCGCCGGCGATTTCGCTTTCATGTATATCGGTGCTGGTGATTCCGCTCTTCGCATCCTGGATATCTCAAATCCGTTTCAACCACACCTACTCGGCTCGATGGCGCTTCGGGGCGCATGGCGCGGCAAGATAGCAGTGTCGAACGAGTATGCATACATCGCCATGGATGAAAGTTTGAAAGTGGTACATATCTCGGATCCGTTTTCACTCAATGTGGTACAGACGATTGATGTTCCGGCAAACGATGTGTTTGTCGCCGATGATGTGGTCTACGTCGGCGGGTTCGATGGATTGACTATTTTCGATGCCACGGCTCCGGATAATCTGATCGAAACCGGGCATTTTTCCGCAGAACAGGTGCATGGCATTTACGTTGAAGATAGCCTGGCATACCTTGCAGGCTCCCGAAATGAAATTCCCGGTGCGGGATTGACAGTGGTCGATGTGTCCGACGTAAGCGCGCCGGCTCAACTCGCCCATTTTTCGACCAATATCGACAATCACTGCTATGTTCCCGACGCTGTGGAAGTAGCTGATAACCATGCATATATCGCCGCGAACGAGATGCTTTTCATCGTGGATGTCACGGATCCTGCCAATCCTGTTTGGGTGAGTAGCGTTCGAATTAACCGGGGCGCATATCCCGGCATCGAATCGCAGCGCCTGGTACCGCCTTACCTCTATATTGCAACGGGAGAAAGCTCCTGGGGCTTCAGAAAAATAAATGTATCTGATCCGGCATCTCCGCAAACCGAATCGATGCTGGAAGAAGGCTGGGATATGCAACATCTGTACGCTTATGGAACCACGCTGTACGTGTCCTCTTGGGAACGCCTGTGGATTTATGACTATAACGATCCGGAGAATCCCCAATTGCTGGGTTCGGATACAACGTGGACGCAACTCTCGCGCATCTGCAAACACCAGAACATGATCTTCGGACTTAGCAACCAGACCATGTTTGTCATAGATGTTGCCGATCCCGGTAATATGTACCAGGTTGGCAGACTGGACTTTGAGGAAGGCAGCCTTCGGGATATTAAAGTGGAAGGCACGTATGCTTACCTGATCACCGTTGGTTTGCCGAATTATAGCTCGCAGTTGGTGATCGTCGACATTTCGAATCCGTCTGCTCCTGCAAAAACCGGGGAATTCACCCTCGCGGGCGAAGGGCGCGACCTGTTTATTCAGGACGAAAGCAAGCTGGCTTTTGTCAGCTTCCATGCTGATGAGTCAAATAAAGGCTTTCAGATCATCAACGTCTCGGTTCCTGCTGCGCCAGCGCTGCTGGGAACGGCGCAAACTGCCGGCAGACCCTCCTGCACCTGGGTTGCAGATAGCCTGGTCTGGATCGGGAGCAATACCACTCTCGACACCAGTTTATGGCACCTTGAATCATTCGATATCGCCGGTGACGTGACGGCTCCGGCAAGACTCAACGAGACCAGTGGTGATGGCTGGATTTGCGACATCGAAGTTCACAACGATTATTTAATCGCCAGTCTGCCAACCAATTCAGTTTTTATTTTTAATCCGATTACATTGGATTTTTTGGCAAAGTGCGCTTCGCCTAATTCGCTTTTTTTCACAACGATGTATTTTCCGCTGCGATGGGCATATTACATTTATACGATTAATGGATATCTCAATCCTGATAAGTTAAAAGCCAGCGCGAGTTGGGGCGCGATCATAGCAAAATTGAAGGCAATTCGCAAAGTGGCAAAAATCAAGATATCACCCCCTGACACGTCGGTTGCCAAAGAACAAACTGTAAAATTCGTGGCTACTTCTATGGATAGCATCGGCGAAGTGATTACAGCAAACATCAAATGGTCTGCCAGCGGCGGAACGATTGACTCGACAGGAAAATATACCGCCACAACCGAAGGTGATTATACAGTGACAGCCACCGACATTTCTTCCGGCGTATCTGGTTCTGCAACTATACACGTGACTGCTACCGCGGTTGAATGCGTTGCCCGGAGCGTTACCGATTTCAAGCTCGCACAAAATTATCCGAATCCCTTTAATCCGACAACCTGCATTGCATTCAGCGTCAAAGAAAATTGTCACGTCCGGCTGAGAGTATTTGATATTCAGGGGCGCGAAGTGACGACATTGACCGATAGCTACCACAAAACAGGTCAATATAAATATCTGTTCGATGCGAGAATGCTGACTTCCGGCGTCTATTTTTATGAAATTCAAATGCAAGATTTTCATGAAATAAAAAAGATGATTCTGCTGCAATAGAGCAATTGCGATGCGCTTTCCGGTTTTTCGGACAGGGCACATTTTGAATTTGCTTTTTTCGAACGAGGTTTTGCCATTCGAAGTTCAAGCTCGAGGCTGTATCCCAGGGATCAACCCCGGCTTGAACTCCGGGCTTCACTGAACCCTGAATATCATACATCGCCCTGATGGATTGTTATTTCTGATAAACGGATTGCTTTCTAAACTATCCTGCAAATTACGGAGGGAATATGACTATTAAAGGTGAGGCATCAGTGTTTCTCGGGATAGATATCGGCGCTGTATCATTGAGTTATGCGCTAATCGAGCAAAACGCACGTATCATCCGGAGCGAATACATCATTCATCAGGGCAATATCGTCGAAATTCTGCAAAACCTTCTGAACGCATTGGATCTCTCCACGATATCCCAAATCGCTTATAACCATAAATCAGCCGATTTTTTCTCGGCAGGTGCAAGCGTCAACGAGCAAGTCGCGCTCATCACTGGCATACGCACCCTGCTGCCTGAAGCCAAAAGTATTTTCAACATCGGCGGTGAAACATTCGGGCTGTTCCTGTTCGATGAGCAAAATCGATATCAGCGATATATTTCGAATTCTTCGTGCGCTGCCGGAACCGGCGCTTTTTTAGACCAACAGGCTGAACGGCTGGGCTTACACGGGAGCGCGGAACTCAGTCAATTAGCTGAAAAATATAGCGGTGCACCGCCCAAAATTGCAACCCGATGTGCTGTATTCGCCAAGACCGATTTGATCCATTGTCAGCAGCAGGGCTATTCAATCGAAGCGATTTCTGCCGGTTTGTGCAAAGGTCTCGCTCGAAATATTTATGACACCCTCATCAAAGGCGTGGACTTGCACAAGCCAATCGCGGTCATCGGCGGGGTAAGCAAAAATCAAAAAGTGATGCACTACCTTTCGGAATTAATCGGCTACCCGGTTATGATTCCCGAATCTGCGCTCATTGCCGGTGCCATCGGCAGCGCTTTATACGCCATGAAAAACCAATCCGGGAGCAGCGAGTGCACGTTTTCTCCGGATCATATCTTGCGAACCGAGACTTCGGCAAAACACTATTTTTTCAGTCCCCTGGCATCCGAGCTGTCGGTTTTCCCCGATTTCGACAGCCATTCACATTATCTCGCCGAAAATGTCGAAGTCGATATTTATGCCTTGCCGGATCGAGGCAGCCGTATTCCGGTTTACATGGGCGTAGATATTGGGTCGACCAGCACTAAAGCATTGATAATGGAAGCCTCCGAAACGTCACAACGCATTCTGCTGGGGCTTTATACGCGAACCATGGGGCAGCCGGTCAACGCCACGCAATCGTTGTTTAAAGCGCTGGCGGATATTGAAGCAGAGCACGGTATCGAATTCGAATTTATTGGCGTCGGCACAACCGGCTCCGGTCGTAAATTTATCCAAAAGGTAATCAACGCGGATTTGGCAATTGACGAAATAACGGCACATGCCAGGGCAGCGCATGCGTTGAATCCTGATGTCGATACCATCATAGAAATCGGCGGACAGGATTCGAAATTCACAATAATGAAAAATGCTCAGGTCACGTTCTCGGTAATGAATTATGTCTGTGCTGCCGGAACCGGAAGCTTCATCGAGGAACAGGCGAAGCGCCTGAATGTACCGCTGCACGAATACTCGGACCGCGCAGTGGGAACCGCTTCGCCACTAACCAGCGATAGATGCACTGTATTCATGGAACGCGACTTGAATCATTTCATGAGCCAGGGATATTCTAAAAATGAATTGCTGGCTGCGGTATTGCATTCGGTGAGAGATAATTACCTGTCCAAAGTTGCGCATCTGAATAAAATTGGCAATGTGTTGTGTTTTCAGGGAGCCACAGCAAAAAATAAAGCGCTCGTGATGGCATTCGAACAGAAACTTCATAAGCCGATATTTGTATCAAGATATTGCCATCTCACCGGCGCTTTGGGGATTTGTCTGCTGCTAAAGGAACAAGAAATCAGCGATTCGAAATTCCGTGGGATCGCTTTTTATAAAGAAACGCTTACGGTTCAGGATGACATTTGCGATGGCTGCCAGAATCATTGCAAGCTCAAGCGCATTCAAATCGCCGATGAAAATATCGTGTGGGGCTATCTATGCGGGCGGGATGAGAGCAGTATCGCCGCAAAATCCAGGAATCGATCAGGCTTCGATCTGTTGAGTGCTCGCAGGCGAATCTTTCACCCGAAACAACAGCTTGCAGCCGACCAGGAAAATCCGCTTCCAAAACATCCGGATGGAACGGAAAAATCGTTTCTCGATGAATTGAAAGCCATTGAATTTGATGTTTCGCTCGAAAAGCTGAAGGAGAGCGTCGAACTCAATCTTTTGAATTTACGGCACCTGCTATTTTCGTATACACAGGATGATGTTCCGATCAAAAAGCCGCTCAATGAAATTACCATCGGAATTCCGAATACGCTGCATTTACAGGAGGTCGCCCCTTTCTGGGAATATTTTTTCACGCAACTGGGTTATTCGGTGAAATTATCTTCAGCGGCAACCGGACTGTTGGAGCGCGGCAAACAAATCGTCGGTGCAGAATTTTGTGCGCCAATCTCCTATTGGCATGGTCATGTGGAGGATATCGGCAAGCGGGTTGATTATGTTTTCCTGCCGCATATATTCGAGGATAAAGATGAAGAGAATACATCGAAATTTTATTGTTATTATTCCGGATACGCCGCTTCGATGCTCTACAATCTGCCTGAATCCAACCTGAAAAATAAATACATTTCGCCAATCATCGATTTTTCGAAGGCCATGATTGATAACATTCAACAAATATATGAAAATCTGCCCCAGGCACTAAAATTCACGCATACACCAGGCGAAATCAGCGAAGCGTACGTCCGGGCATGGCGCTGGTTCTCCGATAAAAAGAAACAACTGGTCGATATTTTTCAGGAACAGAAAAATCGCACTGACGATATTTCAATCGTGCTTCTAGGGCGACCGTATCTCGTCCTTGATCCGGTAATGAATAAAAATATTCCGCAAAAATTCAATCAATTGGATTTGAAAACATATTTCCAAGACATGCTGCCACCGGTTCCGCCAGGACTCCGGACGCCTGCCAGGGAATTCATCGAATGGAATCACTGGAAATTCGGTGCGACGATTTTGCGTGCCGCCGATTATGTGGGACGCACGCCCGGTTTATATCCGGTATTGCTCACTGCTTTCAAATGTTCGCCGGATTCATTCGTGCTGAATTATTTCAGATCGATCCTTGATGATTATCTGAAACCGTACCTGGTACTTCAGATTGATGAACATGGCTCGGATGTTGGATACGAAACACGTATCGAATCGGCAACACTGTCATTTCGCAACCATTTCAACCACAAAAAATCCCTGGCTCATTCCCATCGCAAACGCATCATTTCAAGGACACCCGATGAAAAGAGCACGATCCTGATCCCAAATTATGATCGCCTCAGTTGCAGCCTGATCTCAGCGGCATTTGAGCATGCAGGATACAGGGCGATTTTAATTGAAGAAACGTCGACTTCAATTCTATCCAGCTTGCGCTTGAATGACGGACAGTGCCTGCCCATCAGCGCGCTGGTATCGGCTGCCGTTGACACGATTCATAAATATCGCCTGAAACCGGAAGATTGCGCTATCTTCATCAATGCCATCATCCGCACCGCGTGCAATTTGCCCCAATACCCGCTGATGATGAAAAAAATGCTGGAACAGCGAGGTGAAGGCTATGAAAAAGTTCAAATCTTTGCCACTGAATTCGAAATGCGAAGCCTGCCGCTCGAAATCATTTACGACGTTTACTGCAGCTTTCTGCTGGGCGGTCTTCTCAGGCGGATTGGCTGCAAATTGCGACCGTACGAATTGATCCCGGGTCAGACCAACCAGGTAATCGAGTCGGCGCGCGCCGGAATGTTTCAATGCATTGTTGCCGGAAGCTCAAAAGAACTGGCATTCAAAGAAGCTATAAATGATTTCGCTCGAATTCCCTTGCAGCAGACGCGATGCGTACGTCCGAAGGTGACAATTATCGGCGATCTTTACATCAGGGACAACGATGTTTTCAATCAGGAACTGGTTGCAGAACTCGAGGCTTTCGGCGCGGAGGTTGTCACAACACCTTATACATATATTTTGAGAATGCTGGCGAAAAAACATACCAGGGACCTGTATGAAGACGGTCGATATTTTTCGCTCTTCAGAGATAAGCTTCTTATGGAAGTATTGGAGAAATTTGAGAAACGATTTTATGATCTGGCATACGAGATTATGCAAGAGGAATTTCCCTTGTTCGATGCGCAGATATTTGATAATCTTAAAAAGTATAATTTATCATTCAAACACGGCGGCGAAACCGTCCAAAACCTCTTAAAAATTTTCAGTTTGCTGAGACACTATCCCGACCTGTCGCTTTTCATACACGTCAATCCCATCTTCTGCTGCCCCGGACTGGTGAGCGAATCTATCTTCAAAATGGTTGAAAAAGATATCGGAATCCCAATTGTTTCGATCATTTACGATGGTACCACAACCAACAGAAACGAAATCCTGGCGCCGTATATGTATCATATTCAGAATCCGATAAGCTGAAAATTTGGCGGTTTTCTGGATCCGTTGTCGACCACTCCAAAGAGCGATATTTCGGACACCGCATTCTGAAAAATTCAACCAAAACCAGTTTTAAGTTTAAGCCCCAATTGCTATCAGAAATCAAATGCATTATACAAAGCCTCAATAATGCCTTAATCCATAAAAATTTATCTGAAACTTTTAAGTATCTATACTGTATTATATAGTTAATGAAAATTTTAGCCTGGCAAACCATCCCGCTTTATCAATAAGGAGCCCACTCAAATGTCTCATTTTATTAAAATTAGTATTATCTTTTTTATTGGCTGTTTTGTGTTGTATCTGACAGGCTGCGGTACCAGCGATGCCCCGGCTAACGAGAAATCGAAAACCGGCAGCAGCGCAGATTCAACCGGGACGGACAGCACCAAAGCCGTGTCTGATTCCACTCAAAATTCGGATAAGAAAAATGATAAAGATGAACCGGAAGAAGATGCCGTACCCGTCGAAGCGATCACCATCATTGCTGGCGATATTTCTTCTTCATTATTATATAGCGCCACCATCGAAACAGAGGAAGAAGTGGATGTCTATCCGCAATTGAGTGGGATCATCGAAAAAATTCTGGTCGAAGAAGGCGATATCGTGACCAAAGGAGCGGTCCTTCTGCAATTAGATGATGATGAGTTCAGGCTGGCGGCTGAAAAAGCGAAAGTGAATTATGAACAAACCTTGAGCGATTATCAGCGCTCTAAACAAATATTTGAAAAAAATCTGATTAGCAATAATGAATATGAAACCGCCCGCTTCACGATGGAAAAAGCACGGATTGAATGGGAGCAGGCAGAGCTCACCCTCGCCCGAAGCAAAATAAAATCACCGATCCCCGGGATCATTGCCGAGCGTTTCATCAAGCCGGGCGACAGGATCCTGACCAGCGACAAATTATTCCACGTGGTCAATCACGATCGAATGATTGCCACCGTACATATCCCTGCCAAAGATGCCTGGCACTGCGAAACAGGGCAGCGCGTTATTCTCAACAGCGATGTGCTCGGGAAAACCCGGTTCGAAGGCTGGATCAAACGGATAAGTCCGGTTGTCGATGCCCAGAGCGGAACACGTAAAATTACCGTCGGTATCAAACCCCATCAGCGTGAATTAAAAGCCGGCATGTTCGTGAATGTATTCATCATCACCGGCACGCATAAGCAAGTTCCGCTTATTCCCAAAAATGCCATCGTATATGATGGCGAGGACAAATTTGTCTTCACCATTTCAGATGACTCGCTGGCGCAGCGTATTCAGTTGAAAGTAGGCTATTCTGATCCATTTTATTTCGAAGCTCTCGAAGGTGTAAGCGCGGGCGATAAAATGATAATCGTCGGGCAGAGTGCACTGAAAAACCAGACGCGTGTGAAAATCGTTCGCATGGATAGTATCGATGTCAAACAGGATAGTCTGGCAGCCAACTCGCCTGCTACTGATTAGACACACCAGGCTGCAGGTATGGTTTCACCGGCTTTATGACAATGCGTTTCAGGTTTCATTCGAGAATTTCAATCATCTCGCCATACCCGTCACAGGCGGATTTTCTAAAGGATTTATCCGGCATCAACCACACATCTTCTGTGACTTTGCAGCTTTCGATCTGAAAATAATAAATAGGAGCATTCACAAGTGAATGATATTCAAGAAAATACATTATTGCATTCAACCGGCGGATATGTGAAATTTGTCACCTCGCGTCCTGTTGCGATATTAATGATAACCATTGCTATACTTGTTTTCGGCTGGATATCCTACGAACAACTGGCATTGAACCTGATGCCCGATATCTCATACCCATCATTGACTGTGCGTACAGATTATCCGGGAACCGCGCCCGAAGAAGTCGAAACCATGATCTCCCGCCCCATCGAACAAGCGCTGGGAATTGTCAGCAATCTCAAAAATATCAGTTCGATTTCAAAAGCCGGCATGTCCGATGTTGTGCTCGAATTCGACTGGGATACCGATATGAACGATGCCAGCCAGGATGTGCGCGAAAAACTGGAGCAAGTCTGGTTGCCGCAAGAGGTAAAGCGCCCGATTCTGCTGAGGTATGATCCCTCACTCGATCCGATCATCCGCTTGGGTCTGTACAGCAATGATCAATCTGCCGCAGATTTATTCCTCCTGCGGCGAATTTCAGAGGAAGAAATCCAACGCGAACTGGAGGAAATAAAAGGCATCGCTGCGGTCAAGGTGAAAGGCGGTTTCGAGGAAGAAATCGTCGTGGAGATGAATGAGGTTATGCTGGCAACACTGGGATTGAATATCAACCAGATCAATAGCCGGCTGCAACAGGAAAATGTGAATCTCGCCGGGGGCAATCTGAAAGAGGGTGATACCGAATACCTGGTTCGAACCATGAACGAATTCAAAAACCTCGATGAAATACGCAATATTGTAGTTGGTGAATTGAATGATGCTGAAGTTCGAATCAAGGATATCGGGCGCGTGCGACGAACCAACAAAGAACGCACTGTGATCACACGGGTGAACGGTCGAGAAAGCGTTGAAATTGAAATTTATAAAGAAGCAGATGCTAACATCGTCGAAATTGCGCGCACCATCAGGAATATCGTTTTTGGTACACCCGGACAGCAGGCGTACGTGAGCGCATTCAAAGAGCGCCAGGAGAAAGCCAAAGCGGATACCTCCAAAGCTGTCGCCGCTAAAAAGCCGGAAAAGCCCGATAAAATGCTCACCAATTTTTTGGCTTATGAGATGCCCGAAGGCGTGCAAATAGAATTGCTGTCCGATCAATCTACCTTCATCAAAAATGCCGTCGATGAAGTGAAGAACACCGCGATAATCGGCGGTATTCTGGCGATCCTGGTCTTGTATCTATTTTTAAATAAGTTCTCTTCCACCGTTATAATCGGACTGGCAATTCCGATTTCCATCGTAGCAACGTTTGGTCCGATGTTCATGTCGAATGTATCGTTAAACATTATGTCGCTCGGGGGGTTGGCACTGGGAATCGGAATGCTGGTTGATAATTCAATTGTTGTTTTAGAGAGCATTTTTCGGTGCAAGCAGGAGGGCGACTCCGTTATTGAAGCGGCACAACGCGGCACGCGCGAAGTCTCCAGCGCTGTTTTTGCAGCAACCCTTACGACCATCGCGGTCTTTTTCCCGATTGTGTTCGTCAAAGGTGTCGCCGGACAGGTATTCGGCGATATGGCGCTTACGGTTGTGTTTTCATTATTGGCATCATTGGCGGTCGCACTGTTTTTCATCCCCATGCTCGCCTCGCGTAACTTTGCCAACATCACCAGCTTCAACTTCAAACGCTCGAAATTTGTCGATTTCATGAGCGTCAATCGTTTGAAAATGTTACGAGAAAAGCACGAAAAGGAAAATACAAAAACACCAATCCTTCATATTATATTCCTTTTTCTTTTACTTCCCATTGAACTTTTGTTCAGGCTTTTCTTGCTGCTACTGGTCATCCCGGTACTGCTATCGAAAATCATTTTGATTCTCATCGGCGTTTTCATCTGGCCTGTCCTCGCTGTTTTTCGAATAAGTGGTTACGAAGAAACATCGAAATCCACCTGGATTGAACGCTTCGCTGAATCGAACAGCTTTTTCGCTCTGAATTTCGATTTCTTCTGGGAAACGCTCCTCAGTATATTTGCAGTGAGTCGGCTCGGAAGATCAATACGATATTATCGAAACCTGATATCAACCTCCGGCGCGTTGTGGAAAAAAATATTACTCGTTCTCTGCATACCTCTTTGCATTCTGTACTGGCAGCTTAGATATTTCTGCGAGATCGTCCTGATCTTCCTGCTGAAACTGTTGCTGATGCTCGCGCTGGCGCTGTATTTAATCGGAACCAATTTGGGGCTTTTCGTTGCAATGGCAGTCAAGCCTGTTGCCTGGGTAGTTAGCAAACTATTCGAGCGCCTGATGAACGCGGTTTCCGAGGCATATCCACGGGTTATTGCCTGGGCGCTGGACAACAAAGCCGCTGTAATTACCATGGCGGTTGCGCTTTCATTGGTTGCTTTTCTGCTGCTTATGCCTCGATTGGGCTCAGAGCTGATCCCGCAGGTGCATCAGGGTGAGTTCAACGTTGAAATTACGCTGCCGGTGGGCACTCCCGTTGAAAAGACGGACCAATTTATCCGCCCGATTCAGCGCTGGATCAAAAATCTGGATGAAGTCGACCGAACCGCGGAAGTCATTGGCGCTGAATTGACTTCGGTGAAAACATCCGATAAAGGTGAACATACCGGGAGCATCACAGTTGCCCTGACTGAATCTGGCGGAATCGAACGCACCGAGGAAAATGCAATTCGAAAAATTCGCGAGCAGGTTAATCAATACCCGGATGTCGAGACAAAAATTTCCCATCCAGTGCTGTTCAGCTTCAAAACCCCGATTGAAATTGAAATCCGGGGATATAATTTAACCACCCTCAAACAATTCAGTCGGCTTGTGGAGCGGCGTATAGCAAAAGTCCGCGGTTTAACAGATATTAAATCCAATATCCAGTCGGGCAATCCTGAAATTCAGATTAAATACAACCGAACCCGAATGGCGCATTTCGGGCTGAATATAGCGGATGTTGCCAATCTTGTTCGGAATAAAGTACTCGGTAACATCGCGACAGAATTCAGGGAACGCGATCGCCTGATCGATATCCGCGTGCGGCTGAGAGAGGAAGACAAAGAGACTGTGGAAAATTTACAGCGCCTGGTCGTCAATCCCGATAATCCGATTCCGATTCGATTGGGCGATATTGCGGATATTATCACCAAAGAGGGACCCAGTGAAATTCGGCGCATCGGGCAGCAACGAGCGGCGCTGATCACCGCGAATATTGTGGGTGCCGATTTGGGCAGCGTGACCAAAGAAATCGAAAGCATTTTAGAGCGCATCACCTGGCCCAGCGATTTTGCCTATGAGATCGGCGGGCAGAATAAAGAAATGAAAGTCTCCATCGAAAGCCTGCAACTCGCGCTGCTGCTGGCAATTTTCCTGATTTACGTGGTTATGGCTTCACAATTTGAATCGCTGATCCATCCGCTGGTGATCATGTTTACCATTCCGCTGGCTCTCATCGGCGTCATTTTTATTCTCTGGATGCTGAATATCCCGTTGAGCGTCATCGTTTTCATCGGACTCATCATGCTGGTGGGCATTGTCGTGAATAACGCTATTGTGCTGGTGGATTATATCAACCATTTGCGCAAAACCGGGCTGTCTAAATATGATGCCATTATCGAGGGCGGAAAAATCAGGCTGCGCCCGATTCTGATGACCACGATGACCACAGTACTCGGTCTTTTTCCGATGGCACTCGGTCTGGGCGAAGGCTCTGAAATCCGGACACCCATGGCGATCACGGTCATTGCCGGATTGATCAGTTCAACGGTACTGACATTGGTTGTCATCCCGACCGTGTATGCCATTTTTGACCGATCCAAATAAATGGCGGAATAAGCCGCTCACGCTATCAAAAAATCAAACTGTAAATGGTATATTAGTATGGAAGAACAAGGCATCAAAAAAGAGAAATTTATGGGCAAAATCGGCTTGCTGCCCAGAATTGCCATCACAAGACCGGTGACGGTGATTATGCTTTTGCTGGCATTGCTGGTGGTGGGTTATATCGCCTACACGCAGATCAAGCTCGAGCTTTTCCCCGGCGGATTCGATTATCCCTGGATGGGACTGAATGCCTGGTATCAGGAGACAAATGTCGAGCAGGTCGAGAAGGAATTGACAATCCCGCTGGAAAAAATGCTTCGCACGGTGCATGGCGTACAAACCGTCACTTCATACGTCTGGAGTTCCGGTACCTGGATCAGCATTCGCTTCAACAATGATACGGATATGGATGTGGCGTACAGTGAAATTCGGGATCGTGTAGACCGCGTGAAACCGGAGTTGCCCGAAGAAGTGGAGCGAATCCGCATCCACAAAGCCAACGATGATGCAGATGAGCCGGTTTCGGTGATGGTACTCGTCGCCGACAGCACGGTGGATGATCCATACTATGTGGCGGATAATCTATTCAAGCGCGCCGCAGAACGAATCGATGGGGTGGCGAAAGTCGATTTATGGGGCTTTGGCGGCTATAAATTTATCAAAATCGAGGTCGATCAAAACAAGGTCGATGCCTACGGAATCAATTTATACCAGGTCATTCAAAGCCTTCGGCGCGATAATTTTTCTATCGCCAGCGGGCATGTGAAAGCCGGCAATAAAAAAATTTATGTCCGCTCTGTCGCACACTTCAAGGATTACGATGAAATACGCAATTATCCTATAAAAGGCACCAATTTGCGTCTGAAAGATATTGCCACCGTCAGCTATGACACACCAAAATGGCGCTGGTACAATCGCACCGATCGCAAGATGTCCATCTGGGTGGAAATTTATAAGGAAGCGCAAGCAAACACGATTGAAGTTTGTAACGCGGTTGAAGAAGCAGTCAGGACTACAAGCTTGCATCCCGGCGCCAAAGGAATGCAGGCAGAGGTTGTTTTCAGCCAGGGACATTATATTCTGGAATCCATCAGCAATTTGACGGACTCAGCAAAATGGGGTGGCTTTTTTGCAGTGCTTATTCTGCTGTTCTTCCTGCGGCGCATCCGCATGACACTCATTGTGACGTTGGCAATTCCGCTTTCAATTCTGATCACACTGACATTTATCTATTTCTATGGCTGGACACTCAACATAATGACAATGATGGGTTTGATGATCTGTATCGGATTGGTCGTGGACAATTCAATCGTAATCATCGAAAACATCTTTCGCTATAAACAGATGGGCTATTCCCATCGCGAAGCATCGCTCTATGGCGCCAGCGAGGTATCTCTGGCGGTTACGATGGCAACGATGACTACTGTTGTCGTTTTTCTGCCGCTGATCCTGATGGGCAGCGATGTAGGATTCACTTTCTTCATGCAACGCATCGGTATCCCGGTCATTGTCGCATTACTGGCATCGTTGTTGGTTGCACTGCTGTTTATTCCCCTGGCGACAACGAAAATGACCAAAACCAAACTCATCAAAGAACCATGGCTCATACAGCGCTCAATGAATCTCTACGATCGGCTGCTCAAATGGACACTCGCTCACCGGCTGGATGTGCTGCTCATTTTGCTCCTGCTCATCGTTTCAGCTTTTATGGTCAAAAATACAATCGCCACCACCGATCAGCTTCAAGGCAATATTAACGATGTTCGATTATGGTTCGACTTGCCTTCAAATTATTCGATTGAACGCTCACGCGAGTACTTCACTACGGTGGAAGATTCATTGGATAAATACCGTGATAAATATGGAGTGAGAATGATCAACGTTCGCTATGGTCGAACGCGCGGACGAATCCAGCTTTTTCTCAAGGAGAACACCGAGAATGAATGGTGGCGCACAGTCTATTACGCCGCACGCGACTTACTTGGTATTCCGGTCAAACGACCTATGGAACGTGAAGAAATTGTGGAAGATGTGAAAAAACATATTCCGCTGCGCGCCGGGATCGATTTCCGAACCGATTGGCGCCGCGATGTGGATAATTCCGCTGTCTCTGTCTCGCTCTATGGCAAGGATATGCGTCACCTGATTGATCTCTCGGAGGAGGTTGAGCGACGCCTGCGAACCATTCCCGACCTGAGCGATATCGATACCGAACTCGAACACGGCGATGATGAAGTACACGTGATCATCGATCGCAACCAGGCGAGAAAATACGGATTGACCATCTCCGAAATTGCCGGGACAGTTTCGTATGCCCTGCGCGGCGTTGAATTGCCCGATTACCGCACCGAAGATAAAGAAATTGATGTCAGAATTCAGGTTCGGGAGTCGGATCGGGAAACGTTGGGACAATTGAAAGCCTTCAAAATCCGCAACCGCGACGAGAAAGATATCCCCCTGGGATCGGTCGCCAGATTTTCGATCAAAAAAGCGCCTGACGATATCCGCCGCGAAAACGGAAAAACCCAACTATCCGTCACCGCAATCACCTCAAAAGACAATGCAGGCAAATTGTTCGAGCAAATTGACCGCGCGATGGGAGGCTTCCAAATGCCGCGTGGCTATACCTGGAGCAAGGGTCACCGCTATGAAAGAATGCAAGAAAGCGATGAATCACAGCAGTTTGCTCTGATCCTGGCAATTACATTCGTATTCTTATTGATGGGCGTTCTCTTCGAATCGGTCGTGCTGCCGCTGGTGGTGATCATTTCCATCGGGCTATCGTTTATCGGTGTCGTATGGACGCTGTTCCTCACCTCAACCCCGATGGATGTGATGGGTTGGATCGGAATGATTATCCTTGTGGGGGTTGTGGTAAACAATGCGATTGTGCTGGTCGATTTCATCAATCGCCTGCGCAATAGCGGTATGACCAGATACGACGCGATCATCGAAGCCGGAAAACATCGCTTTCGACCAATTCTGATGACCGCATTCACCACCATTTTCGGGCTGCTGCCTATGGTGGTGGGTTCTGCCAAAGTGATTGGCATCTCGTATTCTCCACTGGGGCGGGTGATGGCTGGCGGGCTGCTGACAGCTACTTTCCTGACACTCCTGGTCGTACCCTGGGCGTACACACTTATGGATGATTTCAGAATTTTCATCAAAGATATGCACGTACGAATTTACAATACCATGTTCGCCGGTTCGCGTGAGACTCTGTCAATCAAAGACCGAATCCCGCTCCTGAAAACACGGCACAGCTCGAAATAAATTGCCCCAAAAGATCGAATTTGATTTCAAATTTTAACGCAAAAAGAGGAGTGCCAAAGCTTGCTTTGGCAAATCACACCAAACGCAAAATTACCACTCTACCGCTCCTCCCTGCCCCTATTTCATACATACCTCCTGATCCCGGCACTTATCTTTACTTTCAATGACATTTTTTTTAATTTGGTGAAAATTTAACCGCAAGCTCTCATCGAAAATCACGTCTAATCAAACGAACCAAATAATAATTTAAAAGCCAGAATTCAACCATTTGATTTCAATTCAATGATTTGCAATCAAGCGATAAGCATGATCTGATAGTGTTCTCCAAAATAGGTACATGTTATTTCGCATGGAGTGAGAAATCTGGTTGCGAGTCTATCGGTATTTGATAATCAGGTTTTTCACTCCCTATTTTTTTAATTTGAAAAGATTCAAAAATCTCTATTTTGCAGGACTTTAATTTTTAAACCGAAAGGAGTACCCATGAAAAGCATTCAATCAACCGCTGCCATCGCAGTGTTATGCATTGGATTGGTGGCATCGAACCTGATCGCCCAGCCTGGAAAACCTTGCAGCATGCATCCTGAAAAGAAACCGTTTGAAACGCATTTTCTGCCCATCCCGGATTTAACGGATCAGCAGAAGGAGCAAATCGAAACGCTGCAAACGGCGCATATCAAAGCGACCTTGCCGCTACAAAATGAAATAGCCGAAAAACGGGCACGCATGCGCACATTATCCACCGCGGAAAAAGTGGATATGAATAAAATAAATGAAACCATCGATGCGATTGGTGCACTCGATGTGAAGCTGATGAAATTGCAGGCAGCACACCACCAGGAAATTCGCAAGCTGCTCACCGACAAGCAGCGATTATTCTTCGATACGCATCAACCGGCGCATCCGGGACCGGACGCAATGCACCGGGGACATATACGACATCAATTTCATCCTCCTCTGGAGCAGGTTCCCCCTCCTGAACCTCCACCAATGCCTGAGAGGTAGCGAATCTCAGGATGAATAAACAAACAGGGCTGGCAGCTTATGACTGCGAGCCCTGCTTTTTTTAATCAAAAGCTTAATCCTCTTGATGCGACCAGTTCGAATGCCCGCATTGGAATTTCCCGGTTTCCAAAACGAGCCGCTTAACCTGGATTATTCATATAAATTGCTAAAATCAGAATTTTCGGGAATGATGCGACATTCGGATGAAAAAGTAAGCAAATAAGATTTTGCCACAGATTTTCACTGATTTAACACGGATAAAAGCCACACAGTAAAATAAATCCGCGTTTCATCCGTGCCAATCGGTGGCAAAAAATGAATTCAATTTGCGTCATTCGACTAATTATCTGTTATTTTGTCAGATACAAAATAAGAATCAGTTCTTTATGAATAATTCAAGTCAAGGATAGGCTCTAACGAAATCAATCCCGCATCATAAATAGCTCCCCAACCGTGATGAATGATTCAAATTTCTAAAATCCTCTGAACGGCTCTAATATTTCGTTTCACATTATTTGACTTAATCTAAATTTCACCATCAAGTTCTGCACAACGCATTTGGCTGCAAAAAAAAGGCTCGAAAGCATCCATTTCGAATACTTCAAGCCTTGCAGTTGATGGCGATTATCAGACGCCACTCGGACTCATTGAAACACTTTAAATTCATCATTGGCTGACGCTCCAGGTTTGAGAGTTGATCCCTGCCTTACCTACGTCCAATCACTTATCATTTTTTGTTGATATTGTGTTGTTACCAAATAAGAACGCTGGACATTTACCATCGGCTGGTTTTGTCCCGTTGCTTCTTCCATCCAGGATAATAAATATTTGCCCAGAATCTGCCATTCTTTCCCGACTCGCTTAGCGGGAATCCTGCCAGATTCAACTAAATCATGCATGGTATTTCGCCCAATTTTCAGAATCCGTTGCGCATCTCTGAGTCCGATCATCTGATTCGCTTCCACTGGAAATTGCATGATTCATCACTCCTTTGATGTGAATTTTGAAAGAACAGTATGTCTCAGTAATAAAATCGACCGCTTTCTGGCAAGCTTTATACCATTTACCCATTAATTAGATTAAAAGATATTAATAGCCTAACCGCTTGTTTTTAAAGCCCAGATGCACGCAATCATTCTGGATGTCCTGAAGGGTGCGTACGCACGTTTGACTCGCTTTGGACCATAACATTTTCATTTTTCAACTACCTATCGCAAATTTGCCAATTGTGACTCTGTTTCATTCAGGAGCACTTTGGATTCGCGTCGAGTACCATCATGTCGCATGGGGTGCATTCGAATTCGCCGCATAATACCAGAGAATCCGCTTTACATTCAAAAAAAAAATTCGTATATTACGCTCCGAACAACTGCTGTACCAACCCAATCGCGATATAAATTTCATCGAATAGGTTGTCGCATTAATCCCAGGGAAAGTATATCACAAGGAATCGGGGGATAAATTTCTGCAATTCAAATCGATTGAATTTGATTTTTAAGCTACGGTTAGAAGGATAAACCGACAAAAGTACATGATAATTGATCCCGGCGCCTGGTTTGTGTTGAGCGCCATTATTCATTTTCACTTCCAGCTTGTGAGAGTTTAAAATCATGACCAATTATAAATCCTTTCAGGCACAAATCAACGAAAAATTCGGCTTGCTCTTCTCCTCTAAACCACGCATTTTTCAAGCTCCCGGACGGGTTAACCTCATCGGGGAGCATACCGATTACAACGATGGCTTTGTGTTCCCTATTGCGCTGGAGCGAAGAACCACCGCAGCCATGATCCGACGCGACGATCGGAAACTTGAAATCTGGTCGGAAAATATGGGCGAATCGATCGCTATCGATCTCAATGATAATTCATCGAAGCGCAATCATTGGAGCGATTATGTTGCCGGCGTGGCAGCGATAATGGAAAAAAGCGGCATGACGCTTTCCGGGGCGAATATTTATCTTGAAAGCGATGTTCCCGTTGGTTCAGGTCTCAGTTCATCCGCTGCATTGGAGGTTTCGACGGCGCTTGGTCTGGCTGCAATTCACGGGATTGAAATCGATAAAATCAGCCTGGCAAAACTCTGCCAACGGGCGGAAAATGAATTTGTGGGCATGAAATGCGGGATCATGGACCAGTTCATCGCCTGTCACGGGGAGCATAACAAAGCCCTGCTGCTGGATTGCCGGTCACTCGATTTCCAAATGATTGAATTACCGCTTCAGAACGCGCTGTTCGTTGTATGCAATACGATGGTGAAGCATGAATTAGGCGCTTCGGAATACAACAAGCGCCGCTCCGAATGCGAAGAAGCGGTTCAAATTCTCAGCCAGCATATTCCGGGCGTCCAAAGCTTGCGCGACATTTCAATCAGCCAATTCACCCAGCACGCTGCAAAATTGCCTCCGGTTGTCCGCAACCGCACCCGCCACGTTATCACCGAAACACAGCGCGTACTGGATGCCATCGAAGCGCTGAAAAATGACGATTTGGCAGAATTCGGTGAATTGATGAATGCTTCACACAACAGCCTGCAAGCCGATTATGAAGTATCCTGTACAGAACTGGATACAATGGTGGAAATCGCCCGATCCATTGATGGTACGCTCGGAGCGCGTATGACCGGCGGCGGTTTCGGTGGCTGCACCGTCAACCTTGTTCTCGAAGATCAGGTTGATTCTTTTTGCTCGATAATTCAACAACGTTATCAACATAAGTTCAATCGAATGCCGGATATTTATATCAGCGCTCCGTCGCACGGCATGCGCGAAATAAGCTGACCAATTCAAGGAATTTAATACCGAATCATCTTGCTGAAATAGTGAATCCTCTTTGATCTTATAAAAACAAGGAGTTGGGAATGGCATCTGATGTAGCGAAACATGCGCAACAAACTATACATTGTATCGGATACGGTCATCTTGATCCTGTCTGGCTCTGGGATTGGCGAGAAGGCTGCCGCGAAATGCTGGCAACCAGTCACTCCGCGCTTGAACGGATGAAAGAAACGCCTGGTTTTAAATTCAGTTGCAGTTCAGCCGGAACGTATCAGTGGGTTAAGCGATACGCACCAAAACTATTCAAGGAAATTCAAACTGCGGTCAAGCAGGGTTTATGGGAAATCGTGGGCGGATGGTGGATTGAACCCGATTTGAATTTGCCCGGCGGCGAATCATTCATCCGGCAGGGCTTGTACGGCAAACGCTTCTTCAAAGAAAATTTCGGAATCGATTGCATCATCGGTTTCAATCCGGATAGCTTCGGTCATTCAGGCACGCTGCCGAAAATTCTCAATCAATTGGGTCAGATTTATTATGTGTTTATGCGCCCGGATGAACATGAGAAATCGCTGCCCGCTGATGTTTTCGTATGGGAAGCAGCCGATGGCTCACGCGTTATCGCCAGTCGCATTGCCCATGGCTACGGCTGCGATCGCAATCTCGATCAAAAGATAGACACCATTTTCAAATATCTTGATAGCCATCCCTTTCTGAAAGACGGACTTTGCTTTTTCGGCGTGGGTGATCATGGCGGCGGACCAACGAAGGAAAATATCCGCACGATCAAAGAACTGCAACAGGACGATGAACAGCGCAAGCTCGATTTCAGCACGCTGTTTCAATATTTTGCTGCGCTCGAAAAATACAAATCCCAACTCCCTGTGGTTAAAGATGAATTGCAGCACCATGCGCGCGGCTGCTATTCCGTCCATTCGGATATCAAAGTTCTGAACCGCCAGGCAGAGAACCGCTTGCTCTCAGCCGAAAAATGGGCAACCGTTGCCAATCTGCTGCTTCATCGCGATGTACCGTCCGAACCGCTGGAGCACGCATGGCAAAATGTGTTGTTCCATCAGTTTCATGATGTCATCACCGGTACGTCCATTCGCAAGGGATTGGAAGACACCAAAATGTTCTATCACGAAAGCCTGGCGATTGCGGAAACACACCTTTTCGGCTCCATCCGGGACATTGCCAATCAAATACCGATTGAGGATGAAAAAGGCGAATTTGTTGTATTCAACTCACTCCCCTTCGAGCGAACGGAGCCGATTGAAATCGAATACATTTTCCCGCACGAGGACGATGCAGTATTCGTCGATGATGAAAATCAGCTTTATGAATATCAAGAGTTGCAGCGCGCAGAGCTTACGGGTGCCAGGCGCAAGCACTGGGTGTTTATCGACACCCTGCCTGCGCTCGGCTACAAAACATATCGCTGGCTTCCTGATGCTGCGGTTGAGCGTGCGAAACCTACGAAATCACCGAAGCGCCTGGAAGCCGGGGAATGCTGGCTGGAAAATGATTACTGGCGAGTTGAATTCGATCCGTTTAATGGATACATTATCAGTTGTTATGATAAGCTGCATTCCGTTGAACTCATCGAGGGTGCAGCTGCCGTACCGCTTGTTATTTCGGATGATAGTGATACCTGGTCCCATGGCGTCGCTCGCTTTGATGAGCAAATTGCTGCCTTTTCCGGTGCAAAGCTGCAAATATATGATAAAGGCGATGTTTGTGTTTCAATGCTCATCACCAGCAATTATGAAAATTCGATTTTCCGGCAAAAGTGGATAATATATCGCGATAGCAGAATGATCGATGTGGAACTCACCATTGATTGGCACGAACGCCACAAGCTGCTGAAATTTTCGATGCCGCTGAAAATGACCGAAATGACAGCATTTTCCGATCAGCCGTATGGTCATGTCGAACGCCAGGCAGATAATGAGGAGCATCCGTACCAGCAATGGATTACGCTGCACGGAATGGCGACCGGTGCCAAGGGCGAGAAACAAAAATTCAACGTGTCACTGATGAATGATTTCAACTATTCCTACAGCCTGGATCAGTTTGATTTGCAGCTAACGCTTTTGAGAAGCGCTATTTACGCACATCACGATCCGACCAAACCGATGCCCGGTGTGAAATACGATTATTCAGACCAGGGAATTCACCGATTTAAATTGAGACTATTCACCCACACGGGCGAGGCATTGAATGCCAGCGTTGTCCGTAGTGCAATTGAGTTTAATACCCCACCCTATGTTTTAATCGATTACGCGCATGCAGGCTACCTGCCCCGAAAGGCGTCTTTTCTGGAAATTGAGCCGCAGAATGTCATTGCCACTGTATTTAAAAAGGCTGAAGAAGGAGATGTGTATATTTTGCGCTGCTATGAGGTCGAAGGCAAGGAAACCACTGTTTCGGTGAGATTTAAATACAATAAGCTTGATGCACAATTCAAGATTCAACCCTATCAGATTAGAACCATGCAATTGAAACTTGCCGATGATTCTGTGATCCTTTCAGAATCGAACGCGCTGGAAGAGTAGAAAATACAAAGGTAGCAAACAGATCGGAATGTCAGCATCCGTTTGCTACCGGTTTGTCTTCATCGATTGTTCTGCTACGGGCGTCCTCGCTAATATTCTGTTAAAACAACCCGCTGCCTGAATCTTTTATCTGATAGCTTTTCTTTGCTGAAATCTTCCACATCTTTTTTCTTCACTTTAATAAAAATTGTGCTGCGTTTATCTGCTTGTTGCTGCGGAGGAAGCTTCAATTCAAGGGCGATACCAATCCATTCATTTTCCGCTAGTTGAGTTAGCGTATGCCCATACGCCCCCAACAATTCAATCAATGTCGATTTCAGTTGCGTCATTTCCTTTCCGAAATCAACGTAAGATTTTTCACTGGTTCGCAACATAATTTGAGAAATTTCATCACCATGTTGTATGATTTGCAGCCCGGCGGTGTTGCGTATTTTCATCAGAAACAATGCACCGAAATTGGCAATGTAAGCGCCCCAAGTCTGGCTGTGCCTTAGCACGCCTTTTTTCGAAATCTGATCCATTCCGGTTTCGAAAATCTCGGTCATGATTGAGATATCCCGGTTCATCCGGCTTTCTGTTTCGTTGGATACAAATCGAATGCGTTTTTCGAAACTATCTTTTTTGATCGATCCGCTTCGATATGCCAGCACATCCGCGTGAGAAACCGTGGCAAAAATCCGCTCCGGTTGGTTTTCTTTGATGGCTGATGCATCCAACCAAAAGCTCCTGGCTATACCGTCCAGGTACAGCGCGTTCGATTCGGCTGGCAACACAATGACTGTAATCTGATCATCCGGTTTGAGCTGATTTATCGCATCGCAATATTCACCCAAAAACTCCGTCATATTTTCCTTTATTTTCGCCTCCTCCAATTTGGCGGCTTTCATCTTTTCAGACGACTTTGCATGCTGCTTTCGCCTGGCTTCAATTTCTGCCTGCCTGGCTTTTAAATATGCATTTTTCGCTTCATCAATTTCCTTCCCGAATTTTTCCAATATAATCAACCGCTCTTCATCTTTGCCAACCCTCTGCTCGAACTCACTGTCACGATCTTCATACACATCAAGAATGCTATCCTCTCGCAAATTCTGCTCTATATCCCGCTCCAGTATATCATTGAGTATAATATTCCTCGATATCTCATATTGATAGCTGAAAATGACGCCGTATCCTTCCAGATAGACTGCGCGGGTATTCCCGTTCCCCCAGGACACGTTATAATCTTCGGGATTCATCATACGATCGAATATCACCTTCATGATGCTCAAATCGCGTTTCATTTTGTTGTAGTTGATGGCTGTGTCCCCGGCAAAACTCTGTCGGGGTAATCCGGCAAACAGGATTGCGAGAAAAAGCGTAACTCTTAATATTTGTAAAAAAATGTGTTTCATTTTGTCACCTGTTTCTGTCCCTTATTATCTGAAATTCATGTACTTTCGCGCAACAACGATACCCGGTTAAATCATCGTTAATTTGAATGCCATCTATTTTTGCCCGGAAGGTTTTGAACGGGTTTGCATCACTTTGATGAGCCCGTTAACTGATTGACTCGTTCGCTCCAAACGCCTGTTGGTCAAATACTGAAGCTGCTCGAAGCTGGTACCAACAATTGCCATATCCGATCGGCGCTGATTTGCGATCTCCTGTGCAAAATCCGTCAAGGAGACCACCATATCGCGGCGCTGCCTAGCTTCGCTGGCTTCGATCAATTGGTTCATCAGGGCAATTTGATCGTTTTGAAATGCGAGCAATTCGTCCCTGGAAACGGCTTCTGTGGGTACATGCGTTTTATTCGATTGCGGCAACAAGCTCATTTTCAAGTGAAATATGCCATCCTGCCATGAGATATTCAGGTTCGCCAGCGAAAGCAGGATAAGCGCGACAGCAAAACCATACGCGAATCGTTTCCCCCAATTTTGCCTGCCAGGTATCAGAGCGCGCGCTTTTTCAATAACACGTTGCCATCCGGAGACCGATTCTTTTACAAAGATCAAATTCAATTTCGGATCGATCTCTTCCCATTTTTGCAGAATAGCCGTTGTACCTTTGAGAGCAGCAATTTCACGTCGGCAGCACTCGCAGTCAGCCAGATGCGCTTCAAACTGCTGCTTTTGTTCATCACCAATTTCCCGATACAAATAGTCCACAAAGTGCTGTTTCGCTGCTTCACAGTTCATACTCAAACGCCTCCTTTTGAATGTTCCACTGCTCGAACACCTTTCGCAACGCGCTCAAGCCGTAGTACATTCTCGATTTGATTGTATTTATCGATTGATTCAAAATTTCCGCGATTTCATAAAATTTCAGTCCCTGGTACTCTTTCATGATGATCACGATGCGCTGCTCTTCCGGTATCGTATTCAAGGCTTTATGGATAAGTTGCCTGGCTTCTTTGCGTCCCCAGCACGATTCCGGCGATCCGTCTTCCCGAATCATGAGATTTTCAGGCAAAATGGCTCCTTGATTGCTTTCTTCGTGCAGCTTATCCAGCGACACTGTGCGCTGCTGTGCCGTTCTCCTGATTTCGTCCCGACACAAATTCACCGCGATTTGATAAAGCCATGATTTGAATTTAGCGGGATCTTTCAATTTTTTCAAAGACTTATAGGCGCGGATGAATGTTTTTTGGCAAATCTCCTTCGACAATTCAAAATCGCAGCACATCTTCAAAATGAAATTGAAAATCGGTTTTTCCCAACGCCAGACAAGTTGATTGAAAGCGTTGATATCACCAGATGTATATTTTTGGATGAGGTCCGAATCCGTCATATTAGAGTACTTTCGATTTTTCCTTTGATCTTTAGACGGATGATTGCCGGAAAAAGTTTTATATTCAGACTTGCCAATGGCTGGATCAAATGCGGCGTACACCACAAGCGAACTGGCACTTTCCAGCCAATCCATCGGTTAAGGCAGCATCAGTTGGCGTGTTTTCTGAAAATGTCTTCCCATGTCGCTATCAGATGTTAGTTCCCACAGGCTCAAATTCATCTGCCGCAGCGCCAGCACCATTGTGATCCAGCCCTGGGTCCAGCCTGTTTCTGTGCTCCATGCGCCCCAGCCGGCATCGGCATTGGACGCCCAGTACTCCCATCGTTCAAAATCCATTGCGCGGAACCAGGCGCCATCGAGTTCGGGACGGCTCTCGCTGCGAACCTGAATTCTGCACAGGAATTCAGCCAACCGATCCTCAGCCTGCCGGTAATACGGCTCTTTTGTAGCAGCCGCAGCTTCATGCAGCCCGATAAATGCAAAATTCGTCGTATAAAGCAAGTCACATACAGGATCCCCATTCACCTGCAGCAGCGGCGCTTCATCTGTTCCGTAAGCCGCATTCGATTTTGGCGCGCCATAACTGCCCTTGCCGGCTTTTCCCAGCGCCTCCCGAATGGCGCCTGTTTGATGCTGGTAAGCGAGTAATTCTTCCACCATAAATTTCAGCCAATTGCGATGCTCCGGCTTATCTTCGACATATACGAGCCACGCCAGCGGGAGCAGCATTCGAGCGCGCTCCTGTTGAATGCCATTCGTCCAGTGCCATTCATCCGGATAGGCTTCCATGGTCATACGGATGGCGATTTTGGTGCGCTCTAAAAACAGGTCGTAACCCGTCAGGGAATAAGCCTTGAGGAAACACGCCCACAGAAATGCCTGGTAATGTGGTGCATAGCTCGTGGATGCATTTTCGAAGAAAAATCGCCACCCGTGTTTTTCAAGCGGCTCCTCATCAATTCGATTCCATCGAAACCCGAGCGGACCGGTCGTTCTGAAATTTGCGATCAGGCATTGCAGCATCCGTTCGTCCCAGCGATCAATTTTGAGCATCGCCGCTGCCGCTAGTGTGCCCAATAATCCGCGCGCATTGTCATCGCCATAATAAACACCGCGGAAATCGGATTTATCATCATTCAGGCGACTATGGTTCCAGCTTATCAAGCCGAAAGCCGGGTGCATCGGATTCATTCGATTGCCCTGCGACATAAGCGACTTGAAATAAATGAAATCACCCAGATTCCCGGCGACACGGGCAACCTGCTTATTCTGCAAGAACTGGCTGGCAAGGGCGATTGATCCGGTAACTTCCCCATTGCAGTCGTAACGCAACCACCAGCGCAGCTTTTGGCTGCCGTCTGATTTTATGTTTGAACTGAATCCTTCCAGAACACCGAGACTTCCATCGCCTCCGGGCGATTGTGAGTCCGGCATCGGTCCTGTGGCGTCAGCCCAGTTTGATAATGCCTGCTCGTAGATTTTTTTTGTACTCGGATGCAGCAGCAGCTTTGCATTGAAATACCAGCCGACACCACGCGTAATGGCATCGACTTCCGCATCCGCGGGAAGCTCCGCGCCTTTTTCCCGGGAAGGTCGTACACCAGGCTGCCAGCGCAAATCCGGCAGCGCCACCCCGGGTTGAAGCCAATTCAGTATTTTTTGCCAGATATTGTCCCAGGCGTCGGCAGGTGCGTAGCGACCTGAAATGAACTGGCTCAACTTTGATGTGGCGATCAAAAAAGGAAAATTCGGATGCTCGAATAAAAGCGGGTGCGATTCCGTTGCGTCAAGCCCGTATACTGCCGTGTCAAAGCCAGCTACCCGCGCCAGGACAAGCTCTGCGCGTTCAACCGTGACAGGTACAAAAGAGCAATCATGCACCATCACAATGCGCATCGGCGGCAGCGCTGCGCCAAAAAAATCCGAAACCACCACGCCGCGCTCCCATTCGGTATGACGGGGTTCAGATACTGCCAGTCCGGGTAATTTCGCCGGGAATTCAAGATACAAACGCAGTTTTTTTGCAATGGCAGCCTGAAAAAGCTCCTTGTTGATTTGTATGGGATCATTCGGATAATCATCAGCAAGTATTAAAACAGCGGTTTTCTCGGCAGCCGATTCAATGGCTTCCTCTGCTGTATCCACCCGCTTGATCGCAATATCGTTGGCGAGAAGCATTTTATAGAGATCATTTTTCTCGGAACACTTCAGGACGAATGTTGCCGGATGGTTTCTCGCCGACGCAGCGATGCAAAATACCATGCTAAAAACCAGCAGCAAAAGCATGGGCAAATCGGAAAGATTTTCAAAAATAGGTTGCATGATCACGAGTTTCCTCAATTCATTTTTCGACAAATTAATCCAGCATCAGCCGGATTTAAGGAATTCATAGATTATGACGTCTGCTGAAAGCTCAAGTGCACCAAATCTGCTAATGAGTTTTCAGGAATCAATGAGCGACAGCAGCCACATACTATTGCTCACCACGACGAACAGGGGGGCAATCAGCGATAGAGCCGTCTTCAAATGCGAGATCGGCATAATCGCGCCGCGGGCGTCAATTTTCGGACCTCCGGGTATGGCATCCATCAGCATACCACCGTTTGGGTCGAGTGGGTCGAAAAGCAGGCTTTCTTCGCGTTCATCCAGTAGTTTATGCGTTTCATGCGTTTTATGGTGAATCTGGTAAATTTTCCCGTCATCAGCCTTGTATTCGAATGTCAATTTATAAACTCGCTGATCGTTAACCGTTGTATTGGTTGCCTGTTTGGAGATAAATTTCCCTTTTGTCAATATGCCATTTCTCAATAAATGGTTGGTTTTAATTCCCCTTTTCAATCCGTAATAAAGAAACGGGAAACCGATGATGGGCAAGAGCAGGAAAAGCAGCGCCCACAAGCTGAACATCTCCCATCGCATGCCGGCGATCCTCGAATGCTCGGGCTTGCCCGCCGGATATTCGACATCAACCGCCTCCCCCGGAGGATATTGCAGCCCGGTAGAATATGAATAGCCCGTATATTCATTGCCATCCAATGCTTTGAAATAGTAATAATACAAGATGATCGGCGAATCATTCACACTGACCGCGGTTTCTTCAATTGATGTGATCGTGCCTTTCACATGCTCAATTTTGCCGTGGAAAGCAAGTGATGAGTAATCCACATTGGGAATAAAATTCCAGACGAATATCATTCCGATTCCGAAAAAAATCCAGCCAAATTGCTGGAGACCTCCCCCCAAGAGAGCTTTCAGTGATACAGATAGTGGTACGCTGCGCTCAATTCTGCCGGTTAACATTCCGCACCTCCTCGATTATAAATACGAACGCCACGCCGGAATTGTTAGAGAATGACATAAAATTAATCCGTTGATGTATCATACTATAAACTAATTCCTTTTCAAAATCAAGAAAAAAATAGAGTTTCGAATCGGAAAAACGGGAACGCAGGCGCAAAATAATCGTTTGATTTTCTATTCGCATTTCACAGAAGATGCTGGCTAAGATTGCCGCATCCAAAACTCCGCAAGCCTGTTAAACGCTTCCGGATTTCCCTGGCTATCCCAACGAGTGAATGACATGTCCCTTCTTTCTGAAAGAAAACAGGCAGTGCTGCTGGTGGTCGCATCGGCGATTCTCTGGAGTTTTGGCGGCATTCTCATCAAGTATGTCAACTGGCATCCGCTGGGGATAGCGGGCATGCGCAGCACAATCGCGCTGCTGTTTCTGCTTCTTGTTTCTCGAAAACCCAAATGGACCTGGTCAGTCGCACAAATTGGCGGGGGCATCGCTTATGCCGCCACGATGATTCTGTTCGTTGTCGCCACCAAACTGACAACGGCTGCTAACGCAATTTTATTGCAATACACCGCTCCCATTTACGTTGCGCTATTCAGTAACTGGTTTCTCGATGAAAAAATCACTTGGCTGGATTGGTTGATCATTTTTCTGGTTATGGTTGGGATGTCGCTTTTTTTCCTGGACAAATTGACTACCAGCGGCTTTTGGGGCAATATTCTGGCTATCATTACCGGGATTACGCTTGCCTGGTTATTTCTTTTTCTGCGAAAACAAAGAAATGATTCTCCTATGGAATCACTCATCCTCGGCAATATTCTGGCGGCTCTGGTCGGTTTGCCGTTTATGTTCACGTCAATACCGGATGGGGCAAGCTGGCTCGGATTAGTTCTGCTGGGCATATTCCAGCTTGGATTGCCTTATTTCCTTTTTTCAATCGCCATCAAGCATGTGACGGCTATCGAATCCATCCTGATCCCAACCATTGAACCACTGCTGAATCCGATATGGGTTTTGCTGCTCATGGGAGAAAAACCCGGCGTATGGGCGATTGCCGGCGGAAGTATTGTTCTGCTTTCGGTCACAGCGCGCGGTGTCGTTACCACGCTGCATAAAAATTCACCGGAATGACTGGCATTCGTTTCATCGCAGCATGTGCGAATCAATTTCTGCCAAATCGCTTTAAAAATTGTCATCACTTCAATGGAAAATGCGCTGATTTTTTTAATCGCCCAACTTGATTCAACCACGCTCATTTTTGGGGCATCATGTTCATAAATAAAATGCACACTTTACAGGAGCACGAACTGGGAGCCAGCCGGGCTTTGAATCTGCAACCATAAACGATGGAGAAATTATCATGTTCAAGCGGAAAATCGCCGTGATAAACGGCAAGGGCGAGGTTCTAATCAAGGAAGAATCCGTACCTCAACTCAGCCACAATCAAACGCTGATTGAAGTGCATCATTCATTAGTAAGTGCGGGGACAGAAATTTTAAATATTGTTGCCCGCCGAAAAAATCCGGACGCATCTCAAGCCGATTTATCTGCCGGCTATTCAACCGCCGGAATCGTGAAGGAGGTGGCGGGTGAATCAAACTGGTTGAAACCGGGCATGCGCGTGATGGCAATGGGCGCCAACGGGGCACATCACGCAGACTATGTCTGTGTGCCCAATAATCTCATTGTTCCGGTTCCCGATGCGCTTCCTTTCGAAGAAGCAGTATATGCCTGTCTCGCAGCAACAGCAATGCAAGCGATTCACAGGGCAGAATTGAAGCTGGGAGAATATGGGGCGGTGCTTGGATTAGGATGTATCGGCAATCTTGCAGCGCAATTAGCACAATTGAATGGCGCCCGGGTCATTGGATGGGACGCTCTCCCTTCGCGTCTGGAAATCGCCCGGAAATGCGGCATCAACCACACCGCGAATTATCTCGAATCAGATGCCGTTCAAATGAGTCAAATTTTTTCAGAGCCTTATGGATTGGAATTCGCCCTGCTCGCTTTCGGCGGTAACGGAACCGAGGCAATTCGCTCGCTCATGTCCTGCATGATGCAATCCGCCGACGGGCATTTGATTGGAAGAATCATCAGCATTGGCGCGATTCAATTCGAACTGCAAGGCGGCGCACGCATGGGGAATATGGATATCCGATTTTCATCGAGAACCGGACCCGGGTACCACGATCCTGAATATGAATATGGCGCCGACTATCCCAAAGGTTTTGTGCCATTCACGACTCAGCGCAATTTGAGAGAACTCCTGCGCCTGATGGCTGAAAAGCGATTGTTGGTGACACCCTTGACCACGCATTTTATGCCGCTCGAAAAGTATCCGGAAATAATCGAGCGTGTATTGGATGATCCGAATCAGGTGCTGGGTGTCGTGCTGAATATGGAACGTTGAAAAGCAACTGGGAAATAAATTACAGCATTCCAAACATAACGGTTCCCTTTCGATGAAGACGACTTCTCAGCGCGATACAAGATATTCCTGATACTCACGGTGCATCTTTTTCAAAATCGCCGGGACATTTAATTCGTACGGACAATGCTGAATGCAATGTTCACACATCCTGCAATTTTCGATGCGCCCGATTTTCTCCTGCCACTCCCTGGTGATAAAAATCTCGGTCGGTGCCCGCTGCATCAGGAAAGTGATGCGCGCTGCCATTGGAATCGGAATTTCTTCGGGACAGGGCAAACAATACCCGCAGCCGCGACAGTAATCTCCCGACAATCGCTCCCGCTCGTTATCAATGGCTGACAGCATCGCCTGCGATAGCTCGGGGGGATCTCTATCCAGGCTCAAAAATTCATCAAGCTCTTTTTCAAGTTGAATCCCCCAGATGGGCACTACAGTATCGAATTGATTTAAAAACGAGAACGCTGCTGGTATATTGGTGAGCAACCCACCACAAAGCGCTTTCATGGCAATTACGCCGGCATCGTGCATTTTGCAGATATCGATCAATTCCAGTTCTTCTTTCGATGAAAGCGCGCTCAGGGGAAACTGGATGGTGTCGTACTTGCCGCTGGTGACGGCTTCGACCGCGAGCTTCAACATGTGGCTCGTTAAGCCCAGAAACCGCACCATGCCTTTTTTCTGTGCCTCAAGCAAGCCGGCGTACGATGATTCCGGATCATCCGCATCCGGCAGCCTTGAGGGATTATGCAACTGCAAAATGTCAACATAATCCGTTCGCAGATTTCGCAAGCTTGTTTCGAGTTGCTGCAGCAGCGTTGTTCTGTCAGCGGCTCCGGATTTGGTTGCGATAATCATTTCATGTCGAACATCATGCAATGCGCTGCCGATTTTTTCTTCACTATCTGTATAACCCCGCGCGGTATCGAAAAAATTGATGCCGGCGTTATACGCCTTGCGAAGGAGCTTTTTCGCGTCATTCATATTAATCCGCTGAATCGGTAATGCACCAAACGCCGTTTTGCTCGCCATCAGGTTGGTTCGCCCCAGTCGTACTTTTCTCATTTTCTTCAATCCTTATTTTATGCTATGATTGGTTGACGCATTAAAAATACGACAAAAGCTGATAAAAATCAACCCCAAAAATTGATGTCGGGTAAAGGCTCAGTTATTGGTTCTCTTCATGGTTTGCAATGCCTCTTGGGTTTCCAAACGGGAGTTTGGGAACCCGACAACCCCCAAAATTGCTGTCGGATTATAAGACCGGTGACCGCAGATTTTGCTTTTTCTCGAATCCTCTGATATCAGGTTGAAAGCGGTGGAGTGTGGCGCCTTCATCCGCCGTTAACTTTGGTTTTACCCACTCACCGGATTATTCCTTGACTTTGCGTGAATTTTCAAGTATATTCAGCCTTTCGTCCCCTCATCATAAATCACCTATCAATCAGCAAACTTAACCAGGGAAAGTGACCCGATGACACCTCAGAGACGATTTCGCGAAGCGCTCTTATTCGGCAATCCGGACAAAATACCTTTGAATCCAGGCGGACCCAGGGAATCTACCCGCGCGATTTGGCGCACACAAGGTTTGCCTCCCGATGTTGATTATTATGAATATCTGATGAAGCTTTTGAATATTGATCCGGAGCTGCCGGATGAAAGGGTTGGTCCGGGTATCTCTTTTAAAATGATTCCGACATTCGAGGAAAAAGTAATCGAACATAAAAATGGGCATTACATCGTGCAGGACTGGATGGGTGCAATCACAGAAATCTCCGATGACTATGATTACACGTATATCCGTTCGGCAAAAGATTTTGTCACTCGAAAATGGCATAAATTCCCGGTGGAAACGCGCGAAGATTGGCAGGAAATGAAAAAGCGCTATGATCCGAAACATCCGGAAAGATTTGCCCCGGATTTCGAAGAGCGCTGTCGCAAACTCCTCAATCGCAACTATGTGTCGGATTTTCAGGTGAATGGTCCCTTCTGGCAGTTGCGCGAATGGGTGGGTATGGAAAACCTGTGTATCATGATGCTGGATGATCCGCAATTCGTTGAAGATATGGTCGAATTCTGGATCGATTTCGTTTCGGAGACAATGGCGCCGCTGCTTGAGCGAGTCGAACTGGATCGCGTGGGGATTTCCGAAGATATGGCGTTCAAAATACACAGCATGATTTCCCCGGAAATGGCGCGCCATTTTTTGCAGCCGGCATATAAGCGATGGGTTGCGGAAATAAAAGCCAGCAACTGCCCGATTGTAGATATGGATTCCGACGGCTTTGTCGGTGAGTTAATCCCGATCTGGATTGAATCGGGCATAAATGTCTGCGATCCGATTGAAGTCGCCGCTGGCAATGATATTGTCGAATTCCGCCAACAATTCGGCAGGCAGATGGCATACACCGGGGGCATCGATAAACGCGCGCTGGCGAAAGGCGGCAAGGTGATGCGGGACGAGGTATTGCGGGTTGTGCCGCCGCTGCTCATAGACGGCGGTTTTATCCCGGGCTGCGACCATGGCGTTCCGCCCGATATCTCCTGGCAAAATTTTGTGGAGTATTCGCGCCTGCTGGCAGAATTGTGTGGGTGGCTGTAACTTGCTCCGAAAAATAAATGCGTGCGCGTAAGCCCTATCTCAGCAGAACAATCTTGCGTGTCTGAATCTGCTGATCATCCGCTTTGAGGGCATATATATAAATTCCTGCCGGAACATCTGCCCCACTCCCGTTTTTACCATTCCAGCGAATTCGATGCGATCCGGGAGCTTGCAGACCACGCTCCAATGTTATCACTTCGCGTCCCAGCAAATCATAAATCGTAATGGCAATCCTGTATTGATTTTTAATATGCAGCAAGCGATAACAGATTTCAGTGCCGTCATAAGATCCCCTTCCAAACCCAAACGGATTCGGATAATTCTGCATCAATTCAAACGTATTGATAACAGATTCATAATCACCGCCATCCGCACCATCAGGATGATAAATTTTCGCCATTCTGCGGTAGCAAATGGAAAATGGCGGATGTTCGCCTTCGGTCCAGATGACATCAAACGAATCCTGCCGAAAGGTTTTGTAGCACAAATTGGGAAAGCGCGCTGGCACCGAATCGCTTTCACTCACGCTTATATTTTGATCAAACAGAAATTGTTCATTCCTGGTCTGGCGATACACTACTTGATTCGAATCCAGCCAGCATACCGCTGTCGATTTAAAAAAAACATCATCGACTGTGATCCACGCTTCGCCGGATGTGCGATAAAATTGGCATCTTTGCGGAATCCATGCTTCAGAAAACGACATCGTCATGGCAGTGAAATTCCAGAAGCCCGTGGGCTCGCGCTGGTTCCATGATACTTGAAATGCACCTTCCCATTCAACCGAAATCACCGGATGATGTAACTTTTGCTGCGTCATGATTGTGAGAGCCGTGCTGTCCAGTCCGGGCGTCCAGGTGGCTGAGGATTCGCTCACTTTCCTTAATTTGATTTCAGTGAGGTGGTCTTCGCCGAACCAACTTGAATCGCACCAGACAACGAATAAATCGCCAGCCTCGAATGCCAGATTGGCTGCAATGCACAACTGGCGTGAATCCCAATAATCGCTGCTTATTTTTAGCGGAACTGCACTGGAATCAACCGACAGCGGCAGTTCGTATGAAACATAATAAATATTCGTATTTCCCGGCGCGTCTGCTTGTTGAAATGCGATATGCACGCGTTCGAGCCCGGCTTCGATCACCGGCAGGCTGCAGGTTCTGCCGGTATCCCAATTCACCTTTTCAATTGGTCGATCCCAGGAAACACCCTGATCGGTACTGACAGCGAAGCGGATGTCCGGCTGATCCTGCCAAACCAGGTACAGATTATCCCGGGCATCGATTGCGATAGCCGGCGACATTCCTTCGGCGATGAACGCAGGTTCAGCCCACTTTCTGCCGTCAAGGCTTTTTGTCATTAGAATCTGGTTCTGATTCAACTTATAATCCTCGTACACGACGAATCGCTGGTCATCCTGTGTTCGCACTATTTTTCGGGAACCAGCATACGCGGTTGCGTTCGGGTGATTCGTATGAGCTATGTGAACAATCGGTTTCGGCGATTGCGGGCAAACCGGTTTCGTTGAAAAAATATAAGAGAGCACAATCACCAGCCACACAAAAACATTACAACCTCGACGTAAATAACGTAATCCAGCCATAGCAAATCCTCCTAATCTGTGTTTTGAAGCGATCGCTAAATAGTTCAAAGCCAACTCATCCCTGCGTTTCAGCAGGATGAAGCTCGCCTGGTTGATTGATAAGTTTATTTGTACGCATGCATGTCGAGCAGAACGGTGCGCCGCCGGGATCGAACCATGAGTAATTCTTTAATATGGCTGGTTGCAGATCTCTTGCGTGTTGAAAATTTAAATTATCGAATCAGTCTTTGCGTCTTTAACATTATATAAATCCGGGTACTATAAATTAAAATATCAAATAGCAGTTTTTGTTCCTCCAACCTGCTCAACTCCCTCAAATTGAAGATAAAAATAATTTTATTGCAGCTCAAATGACGAAATTATCAATATCATCTGTTATCGTATTAATTTTTTTTTCAGATTGAAATTTATTTTGAAACTATTCACCCGTATGGGCGTAGCTATTATGACTATTGGTCATTTTATATATTAAAGTCATTTGATAAATATGATTCATTTATTCAAAATAGGATCGATTTGAGTATAAGCGAAAGAAGAGAGCGCGAGAAAGAACAGCGTCGGAATGATATAATAAATGCTGCCGAAAAAGTCTTTTTTTCAAAAGGCAAAGACGCCGCTACGATGGACGACGTAGCGGAAGCCTCTGAATTGAGCAAGGGCACGCTGTATTTGTATTTCAAGAACAAAGAAGAATTGTATCTCGCAATCAACCTGCGCGGGTTTAAAATACTTTCTGATCTGTTTGCGGCTGCCTTGGCAAAACACAACACCGGCATCGAAAAAATCAGGGGGATTGGCGAGGCTTATATTCAGTTTTACAAATCGCACCCCGATTATTTCAATGCCCTGCTCTATTTTGAGTCGCGCGATATCGAAGCCGGCATTTGCAGCACACCTGATGCGACCATCGCCTGCGAGTGTCACGATTATGGTGAGTTGACGCTCAAGCTGGTTGCCGACGCGCTGGACATCGGCATGAAAGACGGCACGATTCGAATGGATATCGATCCCATGACCGTCGCAGTCGTACTTTGGGGGCAATTTTCAGGCTTAATTCAACTGGTCGCATTGAAAGGCGAACATCTCAAAAAATATCACAAAATGAATGTTGATAAAATTCTCGCAACAGCATTCGAGTTAACTTTTCAAGCATTAAAGACAAACAACGGCTGAATCAAATCAGCCAATCAAGGAAATACATCGCGGAGACCAGGTATGAAACTTCAATTCCTCATGGCTTTGCTGCTAATTCTTTCAGGAATTACTTACGCTCAAACAGATATTGTTGCAACATACATAAACCAGGGATTGGAAAACAACCTTGCCCTCAGGCAAAAGCAATTCTCGCTTGAGCAAAGCCTGCAAGCATTGAAAGAAGCGCGCGGTTTATTTCTGCCGTCATTCGGTATTGAAGCGCGCTATTCACGTGCAGGAGGCGGCAGGATTATTGAAATCCCGGTGGGCGATTTGGTGAATCCTGTTTATCGCACGTTGAATCAATTGCTTGCATCAATAGGACAGCCGCCGACATTCCCGGAGGACATCGCCAACCAAAGTACGCCGTTTTTGCGCGATCAGGAGCATGAAACGAAACTCCGAATCATTCAACCGCTATTTCAGCCTGCCATATTTTATAATTATAAGATAAAGTCGAATCTCAATGAGATAAGCAAGGTCGAACTGGCGATATTTGAACGGCAACTCATTGAAGATATCAAAAAAGCATATTTCAATTATTTGAAAGCCGCGCGGGTAGTTGAAATTTATCTAAAAAGCCATCATTTGCTTAAAGAAAATCTGCGTGTAAGTCAAAAACTATTTGACAATCAAAAAGCAACCGTTGAGGTTGTGTACCGGGCTCAGGCGGAACTGGCTGAACTTGAACAGCAATTGGCGGATGCGGAAAAAAATTTGCGGCTCGCGGCTGCGTATTTCAACTTTTTGCTCAACAAACCTTTGGACTCTGAAATCTACCATCTCAATGAATCGCGCCTCGAGTTTCCGCAGCCTGACCTGGCACACGCCCGGGAAAGGGCGGTTAAGCGGCGCCTCGAAACGCACCAGCTCTCCACAGCAATGAAGATCGCGCAACACAGCGCCGATTTATCCCGAAGCACCTTTCTGCCAACGATGACCGGTGTTTTCGACTACGGATTCCAGGGAGAAGCATATCGTTTCACTGCAGATGATGATTACTGGATGGGTTCCATCGTGCTGCAGTGGAACCTTTTCAACGGATTTCAGGATGCCGCCAAAAAGCAGTACGCCCTGCTCGAACGAAATAAACTTGAAGCGCAGCTTGCCGAACTCAATGCGAAAATTGAATTGCAGGTACAGGAGGCTTATGATGCCCTGATCGTTGCACAAAAGGCAATCCACTCGGCAAATGAACGTGAGAAAAGCGCCAGGAAATCATTCGACATCATCTGCAAAAAATTTGAACAGGGCATGGCACCGCAAATCGAGTACATCAATGCACGAACCGCATTGACCAATGCAGAAATTGCGCACACAATTGCCAAATACGATTGCCAGATCAAATATGCTATTTTCGAACATGTAACCATGCGCTAGCCTGGTTTATGCTAAAGAAGTGGGATAAGATAAGTTGCTCATTTAAGTTTCTTAAGTAGTTATTTATCAAAATTTTTATTACGCAAAATGTCCAAGCTCTAAATCCCACCTCCTATAATTCGAACACCCGGAGGTTAGTATGAGAAGTTTGTTTACCCGAATAGCCCGTGTTTGTTGCATCATCCCGGTTTTAATGCTTATCACCTGCAGCAGCGAAACCAACGATTTGCCCCCAAAAGAGGCGATTGTCGTCAAGACTGAACCGGTGCGCCAACAAGACGTATCGATATCAATTCACACCAGCGGCAAGCTGGCTTCAAAATCAGAAATCAAATTGTCATTCAAAATAGGTGGTATCATAAGCCAACTCACGGTGGATGAGGGGCAGCGTGTACATAAAAACCAGTTGCTGGCAAAATTGAACCAGTCGGAAATCCAGGCACAGGTGGTACAGGCGCGCAGCGGTTACGATAAGGCAAAGCGCGATTTGGAACGAGTCAATCGCCTCTTCGCCGACAGCGTTGCCACTATGGAGCAAGTACAGGACGCCTCAACCGGATTGAATATTGCAAAATCGAACCTGGAAATAGCGGAGTTTAATCTGAAGCATTCGGCGATTCATGCGCCGGCAAACGGAAATATCCTGAAGCGTTTTGCCGAATCCAACGAATTAATTGCCGCCGGGCATCCCGTATTTTTGCTTGGCTCAGGGGGGACGGAATGGATCGTTCGCGCGGGCGTCTCGGACCGGGAAGCACTGAATCTGCAATTGAATGATTCTGCAAGTGTTGTCTTCGATGCCTACCCGAACCATTCCTTTGCTGCGACGGTGACCGAAATTGCAGAGGCTGCCGATCCTTATACCGGCACATTCGAAATCGAGTTGAAAATCAATTCCCGGCAAATCAAGCTCATTTCGGGATTCATCGGTCGGATAACGATTTCCCCATCTAAGAAAAGGCGCTCGGTGATGATCCCGATTGAAGCATTCATCGAAGGTACAGGGAATCAGGGAATCGTTTACGTGCCCGATGCCGGCGGTACAATTGCCAGGAGGTTGCCGGTAGTCGTGGGTGACATCCATCATAATAAAATCGAAGTTCTGTCAGGACTGGAAAGTGCAGCTCGAGTAATCACCGAAGGCGCACCTTACCTTTCAGACGGATGTAAAATTGAGATGCAATAGCTTAATTTATCAAGGCAAACAAGCTCGGCGGATTCGTTTTTCGATTTTTCATTGTTGATGACCGGAAGGGGAAATGGTTCCGGTGTACCGTTGTAACAGCTATTCGCGTGAAGCGTTCGATATTCATTTTGACATACTGAATCTTCGACATAATATAAAACACTTACTGATGAGGAGTATGCCATGCGATTGCCCAGGTTGGCTATCGAAAATCATCAATTTACGATTGTGCTTATTGTTTTGCTCGTACTCACCGGCATTGTTTCGTTCCTCACCATGCCCCGATCCGAAGATCCGCAGGTTGCAAAATCCGGCGCAAGCGTGATTGTCATTTATCCCGGTGCCAGTCCAAAAGATATGGAGCAGATGGTTGTCGATCCTATTGAAGAAGCGGCAAATGAATTGGATGATATCAAATTGATCAGTTCCTATATGGGTGACGGATTATCCGTGACCGCAGTTGAATTCCAGATCGGCACCGATCCGGATGAGAAATATTCGGATGTAATTCAAAAGATAAACAGCATTCGCAATGATCTGCCGCGCGACATCGTTGATTTGAATATGATTAAATGGGGCGTTTCAGATGTACATGTTTTGCAGCTTGCCCTCGTGTCGGAGGATGCGCCCTATTCCTTGATGGAAGCAGAGGCTGATCGCTTGAAAAAGAAGCTCGAGCGGGTAAGCGGTGTCAAGCTGGTCGAAACCTGGGCGTACCCCACGCAGGAAGTGCGCGTGGGGATCGATTTGGAGAAAATGGCGCAGCTTCGGATACCACTGCAACAGATTATGAATGCAATTCAGGCGGCTAATTCGAATATTCCCGGCGGCAATATCGATATTGGCAGCAAGCGATTCAACATCGAAACCAGCGGTGATTATGAGTCGCTGGATGAAATACGCAATACCATTGTTCATTCTTTTGGCAACAAAATTGTGTATTTAAAAGATATCGCGGTTGTCAGCCTGATCAACGAAGACCAGACATATCACGCGCGGTACGATCAGCAACGGGCGGTATATATTACCGTGAATCAAAAAGAAGGGACAAATATATTCGATATAATGCAGGGAATACGAGCGCAAATAGCTGAATTCGAAACGCAAATGCCGGCATCGATGGTGCTGAAAACCGCGTTCGATCAATCGGTCAGCGTATCGGATCGTATCAGTCGTTTCTTTTCTAATTTGCTTCAGGGAATCATTCTTGTGGGACTGGTTATCTTTTTGTCATTGAGCTTCAGAGCATCAATCATTGTGATGCTGGCAATCCCGTTCTCGATTTTAATCGGAATTGGATTCGTTGATTTGAGCGGCTATGGGATTCAGCAGATGTCGATTGCCGGATTAGTCATTGCCCTGGGGATTCTGGTCGATAATGCAATAGTGGTAACGGAAAATGTCTCCCGTTTTCTGCAAAAAGGACTCTCACATCAGCAAGCCGCAATTGAAGGGACCAATCAAATTAGCTGGGCGATCATCAGCGCTACCGCGACCACAGTGCTGGCATTCATCCCAATCATGATGATGCGCGATGTCACGGGTGATTTCATCCGCAGCATGCCGGTCACGGTGGTGTATACCCTGACAGCATCCTTGCTTATTGCGCTGAGTGTGACGCCTTATCTTGCCAGCCGATTTTTGAAAACTGAACACGCCGGCAATTCGAAAAAAGTCCAGCACCTGATTCGCTACATCATTGAAAATCCTTACCGCCAAACATTGGATTATGTTCTTTCGCATCGCAAAATTGTGATCATCGTAACGATAATTGTTTTCCTGGTCAGCCTGGGCTTGTTCCCGTTGATCGGCATCAGTTTCTTCCCTAAAGCGGAAAAAGCTCAACTGGTTATCAACATCGATACACCTGACGGCACCAGCCTGGATAAGACCAATTCAGTAGCAGCCTATGTTGAATCTGTACTTGCTGCAAAAAAGGAGGTTCAGCATTTTGCCGCCAACATCGGACGCAGCAACCCGAGAATCTATTATAATGTCATTGAAAAGCGCGAGCGCAGCACCCACGCCCAGATTTTCGTGCAGCTCAAGGAATATGACTATGATGAAATGCGACGGCTAACGCGAGAACTACGTCAGGAATTTTCAACCTGTCCGAATGCAATCATCGAGGTGAAAGAACTGGAACAGGGTCCGCCAGTTGAAGCGCCGATTGCGATTAAAATATTGGGAGAAAACCTGGATGTATTGAAAAACCTGTCGCATGAGGTACAAAAAATAATCTCCTCAACCAGCGGAACCGTAAATATTTCAAATCCCCTCAGAACATCGAAAACCAATTTGCACATAAATATCAATCGTGGCAAGGCGGGCATGCTCGGCGTCCCGTTGGTTGAAATCGACCGCTCGGTACGCGCTTGCATCATGGGAATGCCCGTGTCAACCTATCGCGATCAATCGGGCAAGAATTACAATATTATTCTGAGGCTGCCGGTTGGTGATAAACCCCGGCTATCGGATTTCGACAAGATTTACGTCGCCTCACTCAGCGGAGCGATGATCCCACTGAAGCAACTGGCGACGATTGAATTCAAATCGAGTCCGATGCAAATCAACCATTACAACCTTGAAAGAAGCGTCACCATCACGGCAGACGTGACAGGCGGCTTATCCGTTGACAAGGTTACCAAAGAAATAGTATCCAAACTGGAAAAATACCCGTTTCCGAAGGGCTATCGCTATTATATCGGCGGCGAACTGGAGAGCCGGGAGGAATCATTCGGTGGGATGCAAAAAGCGATCATCATTGCGATGCTGGGCATTTTCGGCGTGCTGGTTTTGCAATTCAGATCGTTCACCCAACCGATCATCGTCTACTCCGCCATTCCCCTGGCGCTGATCGGATCCATCTGGGCGCTGCTGATCACCGGCTATACTTTTTCATTTACAGCCTTCATCGGATTAACCAGCCTGGTTGGGATCGTGGTCAATAATTCGATCATTCTTGTCGATTATACGAATCAACTGCGCCACCAAGGCATGGATTTGATTCCGGCACTCAAGGAATCCGGGGAAACGCGATTCAGACCGATTATACTCACCACCGGCACGACCATAGGCGGACTCCTGCCGCTGACGCTGCGCGGAGGAACGCTCTGGGCGCCCATGGGCTGGACGATCATCGGGGGATTGCTGGTTTCAACCTTTCTGACGCTGGTTGTGGTGCCAGTCTTGTATTACCTTTTTGAGTCTTCAACAAAAAAGAATATCCAGTAATTTTACTTGATCTTTGCCGTTTTTTTTATTATTTTTTGGCGTAAATCAATCCAGGCACGGGATGAAGCAGCGTCTGTTCCGATAAGCCGTTTTAGCAGGGTAAATGGATCATTTATCTGAATCAAAAATGCTTTTCGTTGTTGCGATATCCAGCTTACAGCCGACGCTTGCCAGTCCTAAGCCTTTTAAATAGTCGCCCGCTGATTTTATATTAATTCGTGGGCAAACAATCTCTAAGATGGAGGGGAAAGCTCCCTGACATTCAGGAGGTATGCGATGAATAATCAACCTGAAAACAGAAGAATTGGCGTTGTCGCCATCATTGTTTACAATCCGGATCAAACGTATCACCGCATCAATGAAATCCTGCACGAATATTCTTCACTGATCGTCGGAAGATTAGGCATTCCTTACCGCGAGCGCGGACTCTCCATTATTTCGCTCATTGTTGATGGCAGTACCGATGACATCGGCGCTATGACTGGCAAAATCGGTCAGCTTCCCGAAGTTGCGGTCAAAACGGGTTTTGCAAAATTGATCCCATCAAATAAGCAGCATCTCAACCATGATATTTAGGAGGTGGGATTAAATATCTTGGACATTTTGCTTAAAAATAATAGTGTTAAATAGCATCTTAACAAATTTTAATGGGTAATTTATTTTATGCCACCTCCTTATCAAATCCTGCAGAAATCTGAGGATCAATGTTTTTGGTACCGATGGGAGTATTTTTGCCGATAAGAATTGTATTGCTGTCACCATTGGCTTAACATTTTCAAATTAACAGGAGGCTGCGGTTATGCGGCGTTTATTTTTAATGATAACTATCTTCTCGCTTCACAGTATGTGTTTGGCTCAAACCGGCACCATCAAAGGCGAAGTCCGGGATGCCGTAACCAACCTGACTCTCAGTGGTGCGAATATAACGCTGAAGGAAAGCTACATCGGGACGACTACCAACCGGCAGGGCAATTTCTTGCTAAAAAGCGTTGCGCCCGGCATAAAAACGGTCGTCATCTCGTACATTGGTTACAAAACCACGTCGTTGAAATTGAATATACAAGCTGCTGATACGACCGAGGTTTTGATTGATTTAGCGCCTACAGTGATTAAAACCGATGGCGTGATAATCACCGCCAGCCGGTATCAGCGGGAATTGGATGATTTGCCCATTCCGGTGAGTATGATTTCTTCCGAGGATATATCGACGTCAGCACCACGCACTGTCGCCGATGCGCTGCAATCCGAACCGGGAATCAGCCTCGGTCGCGATGGTGCCTGGGGAACGCGCGCTGTTGTTCGCGGACTGACTGACGCCAACCTGGTGACGCTGATCGACGGAAATCGTGTTGATACATCCACTGAGATTGCCGCCGGCTTATCGCTGGTGGCTTTGGATGATATTGAACGCGTCGAAGTAATCCGAGGAGCGGGATCAGCGCTGTATGGGACGGGTGCGATTGGCGGCGTCATCAATATCATCACCCGTCAGGGACAATATGGTGAGGGCTTTTATATCAGTGGCGCTGCAGAAACCGGCTACAGCGCGGTCAATAACCTGCAAAGCGGCAGCCTGCGCGCCGCCATGGGAACTCAGCGATGGCATGCACGCGTATCTCTTGCCCAACGTCAGGCAGATGATCTGAATACGCCTGAAGGCGTTTTGAAAAACAGCCAGTTCAGCGATAACAATGTTGCAGCCCAATTTGCGCTCAAACCGTACGGTGAGCATGAGATCAAGCTGAATTATCAGCGATTCAAGGCGCAAGACGTGGGCATTCCCGGCGCCGCGCCGCTTTTTCCGGCACAGGCGGATGTACGGTACCCCGATGAATTGCGGGAAATGCTCAGCATTGAATTTTTCGGACGAAAATGGACATCGTTCCTGCGGCAAACCTCGCTTAAATATTTCATTCAAAATATCGACAGAAATGTGGAAAATATGCCGCACATCGTCAACATGCTACCAGGCGTAAATGGTCAACCTGCCAAACGGGTGAGTGTGCTGAAAGTTTTGCCACAGGCGGAACATAAAACAAACGGATTCCAGCTTCAGAGCGATTGGCTCATTGACAAAAATCAATATTTGATTGTTGGGATTGATTATTGGAAAAAAAGATATTCGGGGCTAAGGGATAAATTTCAAAAAATCGAAATCATCAGTCCTGCGGACGGCTCGGTGATGAGCACAATTGACAAACAAATTGCGGAACGTCCCCTGCCTGATGCCAATTTTGCGAGTGCGGGTATTTTCGGACAGGATGAAATCAGGCTTTTGAAGCAGCGGCTGGTGATTACGATCGGCGGACGTTTCGATCGAATTGAGATTTCGAATGATTCAGCGTTCAATCCCCTGTATGAAATTACGAACGGTGTGCGAAATGATAATCCGTCGAATCAAACATTGCTATGGCGTTCGCACAAGACACACGATTATTCATGGAGCGCCAATTGGGGTGCCCTGTATCATGTTATGGAATACACAGATGCCAGCGTCACAATTGCCAAATCTTTCAGGTCACCCTACCTGGAAGAGCGGTATCAGTACATCGACCTGGGGAGCATGGTAAATGTCGGCGATCCGGACCTCAAACCAGAGAAAGGGCTTTTTGCGGATATTGGTTTACGACTGAAGCGGAACAGCCTGAAATTTGCCGGCAATATTTTCATCAATCGATTGCAGAATTTAGTAATCGATGAACCATCGACATTTGAGGGACGACCGGCGCTGATTAAAGCCAATGTTGGTGAAGCGCAATTGGTCGGGTTCGATGCCCGCATTGACTGGGAGGCGCATTCTGCCCTTGGCGTATTCGGCACCGTCGCGTATGTCAGAGGGGAAGATTTGAAGCAAGCTTCCCCCCTACCCCTGATCCCGCCGTTGAATGGCAAGATAGGGATAATTTGGGCACTGGTGAATCAGGTCAAACTCAGCCTTTCAGCGACACTATTTACCTCTCAAAACCGGACAGCAGCCGGAGAACTTGCTACGCCGGGTTACACTATACTCGATCTCTTCTTGAACACAACGCCCATGAATTTAGGATACACAGCTAACCGGTTTGTTTTGGGTGTTGAAAATATCACCAATGCATCCTATCGCAATCATCTGTCTACCAATCGCGGGACCATAACAGGTGAACCAGGCAGGAATTTTTCGATTAAATGGAAGGTTGAATTTTGAAATTTTTTGTTATAAAAGATCCGGCAATTTCCGGAGATATAAATATATAAAAAGAAAAAAGGGGATGAGCCATAACTCATCCCCCTTTCGAATCGGGGCGGAGGGATTTGAACCCCCGACTTCCTGCTCCCAAAGCAGGCGCGCTACCCGGGCTGCGCCACGCCCCGTTTTTTAAAGGATGTCAAATATAAGACAAATAATTGAAAATGTCAAGCAGTTTCTGGTGTACCGCGCCAAGTGCATTTACCGGTACGTATCGCCATTTTCAGGTTCGCTTTCGAATTTCCCTTTGATGAATGCACCTTCGAGAGTCGTCACGCTGCCGGAAGTTTGTCTCTCGAACCGGTACTCGCTCAAGCCTCGTTCCAGACTTTTGTGAAAAATAGCAACGCACCTCATCCGCTTCGGTGACGTAATACGTCTCTCATTTTGCTCAATGCCATTCCCCGGTGACTGATTCTGTTCTTTAACACAAGATCCATTTCGGCGAATGTCATTCCGTATTCTGGGACATAAAATAAGGGATCGTAACCAAAACCCTTCGATCCCTTTAATTCGTTGAGAATGATTCCTTCGCACACACCCTCGACAGTCTGTGTGCCCGATTGCCCCACGAAAGCCATCACACATCGGAAGCGGGCAGTTCGCCGGTGCGGTGGCACAGCATCCAGCTTTTTCAACAGCAATGCGTTATTTTCAGCATAAGTGGCATTTTCACCGGCGAAGCGGCTCGAGCGCACCCCCGGAGCCCCATTCAAATAATCCACTTCAAGCCCCGAATCATCGGCAAGAGCGCTGATGCCGGTTGCGCGATAAATCGCTGTCGCTTTCTTAATCGCATTATCGCTAAACGTCTCGCCATCTTCAACCACTTCGGGAACATCCGGGAAACCGGAGAAATCGAGGAATTCAAAATCAAGGTCATTCATGAATTCTTTGATTTCAATAACCTTGTCAGCATTTCGAGTAGCCAGCACAATTGCATTTCTCTGGAGGATCGCCATTAACACCCGGAATCAATGAAAGAATATGAAAGCGGAGATTCGATAATGCAAATTATCCGCCGTAGACCTCTGCATGGTTGCATTTGCATACACGCACCATTTTTTCTTGAAAACGAAGAGACTTACTTTCAGGAGCCTCCAGCGTCGAGACAACCTTGATCAGATGAAAGGCATCGCCGCAAACGCTGCATTTTTGAGAATGATCAACTGCGCCTTTCGCTACTTTAGATGCAAATGTTCTGTCTTTTTTACCCATTGAATCACTCCATATTTTAATCGATTTTTTTTCTGCAAAATGGCAAACTGTATAATTGGCACACAAACCTCCTGAAAGGAATCCGATATTTCATACGCGAGCAGGCTCATTCTCTTTTAACATCTGAAATTCAATATTCCCAGGTGATTCGATCATTTTGCAAAAGCGTAGATGTATTTATTGAATTAAAAGCATATAATTTAACAAAATTGTTGTAAAAGTCAATAAAAAACTTGCTGAAATTGCCCAATCCATCCGGGCGAATTCGATTTAGCTGCATGTGCGCCAACCACCAGCGAAATATTTAATTGAAACATTTTTTTTGACTGAAAACAAGACTCAATGTGTAAAGACCATTTCTTTGACTTCGATGCCTTCGATCTTACTCAAAGCATCTCTCAATTCCCGGGGCTTGGATTCATAATCCAGCATATCAAGAATGAGTAATCCATTCGGTGAGCAGTACTCAGGCGACGCCTCATGCAATCCCAGGCGCGTTTTGATGAAGCACCCGTATTCTGTCAACAACTCCTGAATGTGTTGAACGCGCTTGACGCGATCCGTGATATGGATTCCGAGTATAATATGTTTTTCTTCCTTGCTCATAGCCAATTCCTTTCTATGAGTTGTGCAATAGCGAATAAATGAATTCGGATAATTCAAAAGTCTACGGTGAAGCGCGCAGCTATTCGAATCCCTTAATCGTTTTCAGCTCTCGCGGCAGATGCATCTCAAAAGGCTCCCAATCGATCCATTCGCCGCTTAAAAAATCCTGGTAATTCATCTTTTTCAGCAATTTTACAGCGCGGCGATGATCGATGATGCCAAGCCCAATGGGTCGCAACAAGCCTTTACCATCGTCTTCCGAAACACCATCATGAAAATGGACGTGCTTGATCCATTTTTTCAGCGTTTTAAAGGCATCCTCCATGGTCACTTTCGCGGTTCGTACCGGATGCATAATGTCCCAATTCACTGCGATTGCCTGGTGATTCACCTTTTGCATTACGCTGGCGACATGAGCTGGATCGCACCAGTGATCGTGCGTTTCCATGCAAACCACGACGCCTCGTTCTGCGGCATGTTCGGCAACCGCTCTCAGCGACGCTGCAACCGAATCGATTGCATGTTCCCGCGAAATCCCGTCTGGTATTGGTCCGCCAAAAACGCGGATTCGAGGTACCCCCACGTCCCCTGCCAGATCGATTGCCTGGTGCGTCTCGCGGATATTCGCATCCTTTGTTGCCGGATCCGCATAGCGACAGGAAGTGGCTATACAACATATTTGGATCGCGCTTTCCTGCGCTTGCTGTTTGCATAAGTTGCGAAATGCGTCGGAGCTGTCGAACTCTATCCCGTGTTTGTGTTTTGCGCTGATGCGTGGTTCAACACCATCGTACCCATACTTACGAGCGACATCAAGCATTTCAATAAAACTCAATTCAGGACAGGAAAAACTCATAAATGAATATTTCATCACCAGACTCCACGGGTTTTATTTTTTTTCAACCGATTGTTTTCCGAATTGAAGGTTTTTTTCACTGCTGGATTTCTGCCAAATCAGGAACCGTAAAAATACGCATTTTTCTTATAAATTGCAATACTTATTATTTGAAAACGATGAATAGGGATGCGGGATGAAATCAGTTTCGGTATGGACTCTTCCATCAAGCGGTGCATGAGGAATTCGTTAAAAAGCTGCTTCGGAATTTCTGTTTCCGGTTCGAATGCTCCGTGTGATGTGCACGGGCAAAAAACTGGCTTTTCAGGATTCGACGGCTACTTCTTTTGCAGCAACGATTTGAGCCGTCTCTCGGCTTTTTGATAATAGAGAAATTCTGGATCGGGCGCCACACCGAGTACTTTTTTATAATATTCGGCGGCACTATGCGGACGCTGGTAATCGATCTCCTCCCGATAGCCCAGTCGATAGTATTTTTCAGCGAGCTCTTTCTGGCGCACCGTTAATTCCGGGCGCACATAAATGGTGATGGTTCTGAAGCTCTGCTGAGATTGAGCGAATTTATCTTTTACGATCAGGGTGATCAAATCCCGACCTTCTGGCGGCAGCTTTTCAGGCGCTGTGTAAACGAACCGATTGGGTAAAGCAACCACTTCGCCATATAAAACCGACCAGTGATACGACAACGAGTCACCATCCGGATTTGTCACATAAGCGCCAATATTCGTGTGCGCACCTGGGATCAGCTTTTCCTTTTCCAACCATATTTCCCGGATCTCTGGCGGACGATTTTGAGCTTCATTTTCGGATTGCTTTTCCGCGCGTTTATACGGCGCACTTCTTTCCACTTTTTTCAGAGGCTTAAAACGTTTTTCTTCCGCTATGACAGGATGTTCAGTTGAAATCGGCGCTCCCGTTTGTTCGCGTTTCAATGAATCGATTTTCATTTCGATATGCAAAAAGAGTTTGAAAATATGCGGTTGCTGGCTCGCTTCCCACTCAAATTCAAGGATCATCTGCTTCGCCAGCTCGAGATTTTCCAATTTATCGGATTCCAGCAAACGAACGGCTTCGCGCATTAAATTTTGGGTTCGCAAAGCCATGTTTATTTTTTCGCGCAAATTCCGGTAATCCACATTCGTAGAGTCCAATGCAAACGCCGCTTGAATTTCGCGCGAGGCTTCGACGAGTCTGTTATTTTTATAAGCCTCATTCGCACGCTGCCAGCGCTCTTTAGAATTTTTATCCGAAAATGTGATGCTTATAAAATAGCTTGCGATCACCAGCAGGATAACGAAACCAAAGCCAATGACGGCAAACTTATAATTCATCTTTTTTGCCAGTGGCTGCACGTTTTCTTCTGCCTCCCTCAAATCTGCTGCAACGCGTTGGTAGGCGATGGTTTCCTGCGCGCTATCGACATCCTCATCTTCCGCTTGCAGATAAATTGAAAGATCACCGATGTTGATAATGTCATCAATTTTAATGCGCTGTGCGCTGCTTATCTTTTTGGCATTGACAAAAATTGAAGGTGTAGATGCTAACGGATGCAGCGTGGCTGTATTGGCTGAAATCTGTATTTCAGCGTGCCGTGCTGTCGTATCAGCGGTTGGCAGGATGATATCTGCATCGGGCGAATTGCCCAGATAAAGCTGTTCATTTTGAACCGCTTTAGAAATAAGGACCTTTGTTCCTTTTTGAATGATAAGCTTCAGCAACACTTATCCTTTCTTCAATGGACTAACGTTTTTTCCGGATCGCGGAGAACGGTTTTTTCGTGTGTCCGACGGTTATCTTTGAACGAATCGTCGTCCTCACCGGTATTGCCCGAATACTGAAATGCACAAGGCCCGATTTCAATGACATCAAAATTTTTAAGTTGACGAGATGTCTCTAATGCGCCATTTACTCTGACGCCATTCAAACCTTTATCAATAATGATAAATTCATTTCCTTTCAAAACGAGAGTCGCATGTTCGCGCGAGACTGTGATATCGGGGATCACAAAAGTATTGCTGCTTGCGCGCCCGATTGAGCAGCCCTTGGTTCCAAGATTGATCTCGCGTCCCTTGAAAGGACCCTGTATGATGGTCAGTTTTGCCTGCATAGTCGAACTCGGTTCTTTCACCCCGCTTCTGGTTTGCAGGGCAGCGATGCCCCACAAACAGCAAGAAAAATTATAGCCGAATATCTTCGAAAGCGTTGCTTTTGCTCCCAAAGCTGGCGCAAAAACAAAGTTTTGGGAAAATCATGTGGCTATCATGCTTCATTTGGACGGAGCCCTGATCAACTGGAAATCGGAGCTTTTAAAATCCGGTGGTACATGCGGCGTGACCAGCAGCATGAGTTCTTTTTTCCGCTTGATTTTTTTTGATGAGGAAAAGAGAAAGGGGAGAATGTGACCCAACACCGGGAAACGCTTCGTTTTTCTAATCTCATCAACCAGCAATACGCCGCCAATGATGGTGCTTTCACCTCGCCGGACTGTCAGCGTATTTTTCAGGCGCCGGATTTGAAGCGCCGGGAATTCCGAATCATACCTTTCATCTCGAACGAGGACGCTTGCTTTGATGTCACAACTCAGAAATACGTGATCCGTTGGCAGCAATTGGGGTGAAATTTTAACAGCGAACCCATGTTTTTTCCACTCAATTGCCTTTCCCTCATCCGATGAGTGCGGATACGCGAATTCACCTCCGAAACAGCACACAGCCGTATCGCCTTCGGAAATTATAAATTTTGGATTCGCGACAAGGTTAGGCTGCGCACCTTCCGGATCATGCTCCAGGATAGTTAATTCAATCCCGATCATTGGCTTTTCTACGCGCTCATCAAGCAAGTTAATGAGCTGTGGGTAGGCTTGTATTATTTTTTTCAGCCGCTGTAATTCAAAATAGCTCAACGGTTGCCCTTCGATTGCAGCGCGGTCGCCTATCACGCGCAGATGAATTCCCTCCATATCCCCGATGAGTTGCTGAATGTCATTGATGAGTTTCTCCGGTTGCAACAATTTCGGGAAGGAGTCAGATTGGGCTTCGGAGCCTGGTGTAACTATCAGTGTGTACGCCGAAAAGAAAAAAATGACGAGGTTCACCATGAGTTTCTTTTTCATCGCGTTCTGCTGATTTATGATTAGTGGGTTTTAGCAGCATAAGCCGCTTGAAAAGGAATTAGATTACAATTTATTATTTTTTTTATAAATGTCAAGAGGAAAATTACGAATAAGTTTGTGGGGACTGTTCTGCTACAAATTCTTTATAAACGATATTCAGATAATCACGGTAGCTGCAATTGGGGAGGTCGTCGATCAGACGTTTCATCTGACTGAGGTCTATGAAATTCATTCTCAATGCCACTTCTTCAGGACAGCCGAATTTCATTCCCTGCCGCATCTCGATGGTGCCGATGAAATGACTGGCTTCGAGCAAACTGACCGTTGTACCTGTATCCAACCAGGCAATGCCGCGACTCAATTTGACGACCTGCAATTGATTCCGTTCCAGATATGCCTTGTTGACATCGGTGATTTCCAATTCACCCCTGGCAGAAGGAACGAGATTTTTCGCAATTTCAACGACCTGATTATCATAAAAATAAAGCCCGGGGATCGCATAATTCGATTTCGGGTGAGCGGGTTTTTCTTCGATACTAATCGCTTTTAATGATTTATCGAATTGAACAACACCATAGCGCTCCGGATCTTTGACATAATACCCGAAAATTACCGCTCCGCTTTTAAAGGTAATTTCGCGGCGCAAAAATGCAAAGTCTCCATAGAAAATGTTATCCCCCAGGATGAGCGCGACAAACTCATCACCGATAAATTCTTCACCAAGTATGAATGCCTGCGCGATACCTTCGGGCTTTTCCTGGATGCGATATGAAATGCGTATACCCCACTGCGAACCATCTTCGAGCAGCTTTTGAAACAGCGGCATGTCAGTGGGTGTGGAAATTACCAATATATCACGAATTCCGCCAAGCATCAGCGTTGTAAGCGGATAATAAATCATCGGCTTGTCATAAACCGGTTGCATTTGTTTGCTGATGACTTTTGAAATCGGGTAAAGCCTTGTTCCAGCGCCTCCTGCCAGAATAATTCCTTTTCTAACGCTCAATTGCACCTCCTATGAATTTATCAGCGGTCTTCAAACGCATTATAGCGAGCCTAGCTGTTCATGCGTCTTGCCAAAGCGGCGTTCGCGTTCCTGAAAAGCAGCCACGGCTTTAGCGAATTCATATTTTCTGAAACTGGGCCATGGCACTTCTGTGACGTAAATCTCGGTATAAGCCAGTTGCCATAGCAGAAAATTGCTCAGCCTCAATTCCCCGCTGGTTCGAATCAATAAATCCGGATCGGGCAGGGATGCTGTGTACAGGTAATCGGAAAACAGGTTATCATCGATATCTTCTATTTTCATCTTGCCGTGTTGAAGGTCTTCACCAATATGCCTGACGGCACGCAGCATTTCCTGGCGGCTCCCATAATTCAGCGCGAGATTCAAAATCAATCCGGTATTATTTTTAAGTACTTCGATTGACTCAACAACGCTCTGACGCGTCAGATCCGGTAACTTGCTTAAATCGCCGATAACGGTCAGGCGCACGTTATTTTTTTCAAGCTCGTTGACTTCTTTTCGAATGGTACTTAAAAGCAGCAGCATCAATGCTTCAACCTCTTCCCGCGGGCGATTCCAGTTTTCAGTGGAGAAGGTATACAGGGTTAGAATTTTGATTCCCCATTCACCGGCTGCTCGTACAACTTCGCGAACTGAATTTACACCTTCGTGATGCCCCGCAATCCGTGGCAAGCCCTTGTGCCGCGCCCAGCGCCCATTGCCATCCATAATGATCGCAATATGCTCCGGTATATTTGGATTCAGCATGATTTTTTCATACAATTCAAATTCAGTTAAATCATTTTTCAAAGCAAATCTTCCTCGATTAATTTTACCATGAGTGCCAATGGTTCTGATGAGTTCGTTACCATCTGCCTGATAACAGAGTGACCAGCGGTCCCGTTATTTTGATAGTGCCCTCTCCGCCTTCAATTTTTAAGTTCGGATGAAGAAAGCGCCTTGATTCCCGCAAGCAGAAAAATCACATAAAACCGGTAATCCGGATTTAGTGCCCAACAGCTTTTGATGCACAGGCTCTGTAAAATAGGGTATAACCAGGTCATTCTTCGACTCCGCTCAGGATGAAACTTCGCTGAAGCGATTGATAATTTTAGTCGTAAAGACTTCATGGTGAGTGGAACGGGCGCCGCGGCGGTCGAACCATGATCATTCTTAAAAATGGCTATTTTTCAGATATCTGTTTCT
>JAFGMA010000287.1 GCA_016927835.1 Candidatus Zhuqueibacterota bacterium
GGCAACACGACTTGTTGCACGACGCATTGCTGCATTATTATCGAAAATATCCAGCTTATGCTGTATTCTGCGCTTTCAGTGGGCTGAACCAAATAATTAGCTTTGAGATGCAACTCAATCTTCAGGCATCAGAGCCGCTGATACGTCATCAGCAGCGAACCGGGACGGTCTAGTATGCGCACCTCCTGTCCTTGTTTCAATTCCCTGCCGGTGCGAACACTGGTTGCGGCATTATCTTCGAAAAACAGCTCATAGCTTGCCCCATCTTCCAAACCATGCAGCCGAATTTGACGGGAATGTTCCCCACAACCCGGACGACGGAATAGCAACACCATCCCGGCGTTCAAATCCGCCCGGTGAAACTGAAAACCGATCCATTCGCTTTCGCTGGTGGAATATTCGGTTAGCGGATAAAAATCGCCATGAAAATACGGGCGAATTTTTTGGTACTCTTCAAATACATAACGCGCCTGGTCTTTGGGGTAATTCTCATCGTACAGATTCCAGCCGAAAGTGATGGAACTGCTATAACTGCAACGCCAGGAATAGATATCCTTTTCGTGTGTGCCGGTGCCATTGTGCGGCAAATAAAAATGGAGTCCATAGGTGTGGCAGGGACGTGCATTGGGTTCACGGTAGTTGTAGTCTGTGCGCCACAGCGGAATGCTGCGCGATATCGTCTCCAGATCCAACCGGCGACCGCCGCTGGCGCAGTTATCGATGATGAGTTCCGGATGCAGCTCCAGGAGAGCATCCCAGAAGGCATAGAGCCCTTCGATGTGCCTGATTTCCGTCATCCCTTGCCTATCCGGCGCATCATTTGCGCGCCAATAATCGAGTGGGCGAATATTGAAATCCTGGCGATAAATGGCGATCCCGGTGGAAGTGATCATCCCTGAAATATAATCGGTCACCCACTTCAGCGCATCGGGATGTCCCAGGTTCAAAATTCCGTTGTTCTTGTCCCGCCCACCTTTCAGAATCCACTCCGGATGCTCGCGGAAAAGCTGGGTGCCGCGATAAACCCGTTCCGGCTCGAACCAGAGGATGAATTTCATGCCTTGCTGTTTAGCGGCATCGGATACCGGCTTCAGTCCGTTCGGAAAATGTTCTTTGCGAACATACCAATTGCCCACATTCGTATGCCACTCACCGCGCTCAAAATCCATGCTCCCGTACCACCCGGCATCGATCCACCAATATTCAGGCTGCAGCTTGAATTGGCGATAGCGCTCGAGCAGTCCAATTACCCCGTGTTCAGTTGCCAACGTATACTCGTTAAATAAAAATGAACCGGCGCCGCAGGCAAGGGGACCGGTAACCGGCTGACCGTCGATTTTCGGTGTGTGATACGCCAGGATAAATTGCCGCAATAAATTATGCCCACGCTGGCGATCTGATCCCTGCCAAAATAAGAGCATCATCTTAGGTGTGCGAATCGCCTCGCCCGGATGCAGTTTGAGGTGTGTCAATTCCATGCCGGCGCGCAACCGCACACCTTTGTCGGATCCATCAGCGAAACGTGCCTGCCATTGTCCTGACCAGCCGATAGCGATCATGGCGCCACCAGCTTTCGCCTGCAGATTGAAAAATGGAAAGCCTGTGTCATCGGAGGAACGCCCGCCAACCGGCGTAAAACAGAGTTCGTGATCGGAAGTTATGTCGGTACGCAAGGGTGCAAAATCGTCTTTTTGATGATCGCTGCCTTTCGCGTGATACAGCGTAAACGGTTGCTCCGCTTTTGAAAAAAGCAGCACATCCGCAGCCTGAATGTCTTCGAGAATGGGTGTATCCTGTTTTCCGTCATTTCGAAACTCAAGTACCCATTCGATTGCCGGGTAATCGGAAAATTGTATCGCCGTGCACATGATCTTCAATCCTGTTTCCGGATCAGAATAGGTCAGGCGGTGTTCTGTTTTTAGCGCATCCGATTGCTCTGATTTAACCGCGATATTCCACTTTGAAAGAAATGATCCGGCGGGCTTTCCATTGTATTTGAATGAAAATACCGGTAATGCGTGCTGAACAAAGTACTTTGCTGCCCAGTAACGGGCAATTTTCAGTTCTGCCGCATTCGGAGCGCTGCCTTTTGGTTCGGACTGCGCAACGCTGATTGCCAAAATAGCAATGATAGCCATAAAAATCGTCGACAAAAAGATTGTATGACTCATGCGGTTTGCTCCTTTCTTCACAATGAAGTGATCTCTATACCTTTAAAAAATGCATTTACTTATCGAGATAGCCTCTGTCGGGAGAGTCCCTGGACACATCTGTACGGTTTCAATTAAACTTGAAAATACCACAATTCTAAGTCGAAATCAATTAAAAAATTCATTGCTGATTCAATCCCTCAGCTACTGCTTCCCAAACTCCTGTTTTGTAACCCACGAGGCATCTTGAACCGTGAAAAGAACCAATAACTGACGCATTTCTACCACAGGGCAGTTAATGCTTGACAATCAGCTTCGATTTTCTTATTATTACAAAAACTAACAGGACTCACTGTATTTTTAATGTGACAAAAGGCGAGGATTGCTTATGACTATCTCAAAACCGCACCAGGATCTGCACATCAGAAAAATGACAGCACAGGATGTAACCGTCGCGATGAACCTGAAAAACATCGTGGGCTGGAACCAGGTAGAATCGGACTGGAACCGGTTTTTGAAACTTGAACCCGATGGTTGTTTTATCGCGGAACTCAAAGCGACAATTGTTGGTACAGCAATCGGATTAAAATATTGTGATGATCTCGGATGGATCGGGATGATCATCACCCATCCGGATTTTCAAAAGCAGGGTATCGGATCAGCGCTGATGTATGCGGTGATGGGATACCTGAGTTCAGGGCGGGTAAAAGCACAAAAGCTGGATGCCACTCCCGTTGGATTTTCGCTGTATAAACGCTTCGGATTCATTTCGGAATACGATATTGAACGACGTGTGGGAACCGCTTTAAAAATGTCATACCCGGACACAATTCGGGCGTTTACCTGCGATGATTTAAAGCGCATCATTGAATTTGATTCCCATACATTTGGCGTGAATCGCGAGAAAGTGCTCGCAGCTCTCATCACAGAAAATCCCGATTTTACAGCAAGCTGCGTCAATGAACACGGCACGTTGTGCGGTTATATCACCGCCAGAGCAGGACAGTCCCACGTTCAAATCGGACCCTGGAGCGCGGATACGTCGGAAAGCGCCGAAGCATTGCTGCGATTTATCCTCTCCCGGCTGCACGATAGATCAGTGATCCTCGATGTGCCCAGCATTAACCGCACAGCGATTGATTTTTGCAACAAATATAATTTGAATTACAAACGAGGATTTATCCGCATGTATAAAGGGGAGAATAAGCACGCCGGGATCCCGAAGAAAATCTATGCGATCTCAGGTCCGGAAAAAGGATAAAAACAAGGAGCATACCGATGTCAATGTCGCAGGCTGAGATCTTGTTTGAAAACGCTCTCCGACTGATGCCCTGGGGCACACAAACCAACGCCAAACGTCCGATAGCGGAATTTTCGGGTGCCATGCCGCTCTTCGTTGAACGCGCCCGAGGTTGCCGGATTTACGATCTCTCCGGGAATGAATTTATTGACTACCGCAGCGCACTGGGACCGATCATCCTCGGTTATTGCTATGAAGATGTGGACCAGGCGGTTCGAGCGCAGCAGTCAAAAGGCGTATTATTCAGCATGTCAAGCCCGATCGAAACCGAACTAGCCGCAAAAATGATCGAATTGGTGCCGGGATTGGAACAGGTTCGCTTTTTAAAAACCGGCGGCGATGCCTGTTCAGCCGCAGTGCGCATCGCAAGGGCGTACACCGGGAAGGATAAAATCATTTCTGTTGGTTATCACGGCTGGCACGATACATTCGGCGCCATACACCCGCATTTTCGCGGCGTTCCAGCCTGTCTGTCCGAGTTGATTTATGATGCGCCACTCAACGATCTCGAGCGCATCGAAACCATTCTCAGGCAAGATGCGGATAATATCTCCTGCGTTATTGCCGTCACGTTTTCGTGGAACGATGCGCCAAATGTTGAATACGTTCAAGGATTGCGACGCCTGTGCGACGAATACGGCATTTTGCTCATTTTCGATGAAGTGCTCACCGGATTCAGACTCGCCACAGGTGGTGCTGCCGAATATTTTGGCGTGAAACCCGATCTGGCAGTTTATGCAAAAGCACTTGCCAATGGGTATCCGATCTCAGCGTTCGGTGGCGCCAGAAAAATTATGGCTGCTATGGATAAAACCATGATCACTGTAACGCATGCCGGTGATGCGCTATCGATTGCCGCGGCTTTGGCGACGCTTGAAATCATTCACCGGGAACAGGTTATAAGTCATATCCATCATCGCGGGGAGGCTCTCATGGCTGGCATGACGGAATTACTTGCCTGCTATGAAATTCCGGCTAAAATCCGCGGCTTGCCGGTTGGCTTTTCCCTCGTTCCAAATCAGGCGCTGACGGAGTTGGAAGCCAGAAAGCTCACCCGGGCTGAACGCGCGATTTTCGAAAACGGAATTTTCAGTTTTCGCTACTGGTTTTTGAATTACTCCCACTCGCAGCAGGATATTGCATTGACCCTGGAGAAACTGGAATCTGCCTTCAAATCAGCTTAATCAAAATAGAAAACAACCGGAGCGTAAAAATGAATCAACCATGGAACTTGCAGGATATTACATATAAAACAGTTCGAGAAAACCAGTACAACGTTGCCGTGCTGCCCATAGGCTCCTGCGAGCCACACAATCTGCATCTCCCCTACGGTTCGGATGCCTTCCACGTGACGTACATCGCGGAGAAAATGTGTGAACGTGCGCATCAAATGGGTGCGAAAGTCATACTTTTACCGACGCTGCCGTATGGGGTGAATAGCAACATGCTCAAATTCCCGTTCGCGATGAATGTACACCAGGCAACGCTGAATCAAGTTGTGACCGATCTGGTGGCAAGTCTGGAGCTTCACAGGATTTTCAAATTTTTGCTATTGAACGGTCACGGCGGGAATGAGTTTAACGGCTGGCAGCGCGATATGATCACCAAAACCAACGTATTCATAGTGACGATGAACTGGTGGATGGTTGGTTCGGATGTCAAAAACCAGATATTCGAGGAACCCGGGGATCATGCCGATGAAATGGAAACCAGTGTGAACCTGGCGATCAACCCGGAATTGGTGCACCTTGAAGATGCAGACGATGGTGAAGCTAACGAGACTCGTTTCGAAGCATTGAATAAGGGCTGGGCTAAAATCGCGCGTCCCTGGCATCTACTGACCAAACATTCGGGTTGCGGAAATCCATTCAAAGCCACACAAGAAAAAGGGGAGCGCTATCTGGAGATTGTGATTGAGCGCGGCAGCAAATTTCTGAAAGAATTTTCCGAGCAACCGATTGACGATACCTTTCCATATTAATCCGCAATTAGATGGAGAACCGCAATGAAGGCAATGATTTTAGCAGCGGGCTATGGCACACGATTGCGCCCATTGACAGACTTCAAGCCAAAAGCGCTGGTCGAAATTTCCGGCATGCCTTTGTTGGAGATCGTCATCCGTAAACTTATCGGCAGCGGTGTCTCGAAGATCATCATCAATATGCACCATTTTGCCGAACAAATTATAACCTTCTTGCGGGCAAAAAAAAACTTTGGCATCCGGATCGAGACGTCATTCGAACCGGTTATTCTCGGCACCGGTGGCGGGATTAAAAATGCGGCGAATTTTTTCAGCGATGCACAGCCGTTTATCGTTCACAATGTCGATGTTATTTCCGGCATCGATTTGCGCGCGATGCTAGATTTTCACCATCAGCACCAGGGACTGGCAACGCTTGCGGTTCAAAAGCGCGATACAACACGCTATCTCTTATTCGATTCAGCATATCAGCTCCGCGGACACACCAATCTTGCAACCGGAAAAACAACTCCATTGGCAGGCGGCGATGAGAATTTAATTACCTATGCATTTAGCGGTATTCAAATCCTGTCACCGCGCATTTTGGATTATATGCCCGAAACCGGCTTTTCATCGATCATTGAAACCTATCTGAAATGTGTAGCTGAGAATCAAACAATCGTCGGCTATGACATGCGAGATGCATATTGGACGGACGTAGGCAAGCAGCACAGCCTGCTGCAAATTGAGGAAGATATCCGAGACGGCAAAATTCGCCTGTAATTCAGATTTCGAAGTGGCAAAAATCTTCTATTCAAAAAAAATAGTCTTGACATTTGAGGCAGATTTTATTACAATACTGAATCATCTGAAGCTGCTCCCGCACTGAATTTGCTGATCCAGGAGGTGATATAATAACCGGAACGCATTCGCGCATTCAATCGTATACACACAAATTTCTCACACACGACTTCAATCTGTTAATTGAATGACAAGGTACATCGCTATGAGTCGATATGCAGATCCAGGTTTCTTGTGCAAAGCAAATCCGGATTTATCCATAATTGCGTCAGTCATGCCAGTCTTTATAAGCTTCTTCGCGCAAGAGCTGTACAATAAGGCAGTCAGGGCTTTAAAATAGCGGTTATTCAGGAAGAGATTGATTGCCAGATGTAGCAGAAATGCCCATTAAATATTTCGATGCCCTGTAAACCGGGCACACGAAAGGCATAATACATCACAACCAAATTAAGAATGCGTCTGCGGATTTCGGCTGCATATTCAAAAATAAGATCCTGCAAATTCCAATTTCATCTTCTCATGCCGGATGCGAATTGGAAAGGCGATTTTTATTCTGAAACGGAAAAATTTTATTACAAAACAAGGCAGCGAAATGAATAAGAAAAGCACTGTGTATTTCATACCGATGCAGCACAATGAAGGCTACCAATCGGCAAAGCAGAAATTGGAAAGCTTATACGAAGCTTGCGATCTGGGCGCTTGCTATGATGCCCATGATACCATCGCAATCAAAATGCATTTTGGTGAAAAGGGCAACGCCAATACGATTCCGCCCGAATATGTCAAAATATTAGTTGAAAAATTGAAAGAGAAAGAAACATCACCCTTTTTAACCGATACGTGTGTCTTGTATAAAAGCATGCGCTCCGATGCCGTGAATCATCTTATCCTGGCGCGGGATCAAGGGTATTCCCTGGACACAGTCGGCGCGCCGGTAATCATCGCCGATGGTTTGCTCGGAACAAGTGAAATCGATGTAAATATTCCGGGAGAGCTTTTCAAAACAGTTGCTATTGCAGCTAACGCGATTATGAGCAATGCGATGTTGGTACTGACGCACATTACCGGACACATGGCAACTGCACTTGGCGGCGCGCTTAAAAATCTCGGCATGGGTTTTGCGAGCCGAAAAGGAAAACTCAGGCAGCACTCCGGGATGAAGCCGAAGGTTAAGGCAGATTCATGCACCGGCTGCGAGCAATGCGTGAAATGGTGCCCTGAAAACGCAATCATTATGCGAGGAGATATCGCCATCATAGATTCCGGCAAATGCATTGGGTGCGGACAATGCCTGTCGGTCTGCCGATTTTTCGCCATCGCACATAACTGGGCTGTCGATTCGGCGACAATTCAGAAAAAGGTGGCTGAACATGCCTATGGAGCGGTTATTGACAAGCCGAATAAAGTCGGCTATTTGAACTTCATAACCGCCGTAACGAAAAATTGCGATTGCATTTCATCCACTCAAAATCCGATCATTCCCGATATCGGCGTAATCGCTTCGAAAGATCCTGTTGCCATCGATGCCGCATCTTTGAAACTCATTCATTTGAAAACCGGGAAAAAGCTCTCACAAATGTCATTTCCGCACCTGGACTATAGCATTCAGCTCCGGCATGCTGAAAAAATCGGGCTGGGTAAAACAAATTTTGAAATTATAGAGATTTAACTTGAATTCCTGATTAACGCACTAGATCCACCTGTTGCTTATGAATCGCTGCATCTTTGAGATGGTGGTTTTCTGAAATCAGTCAATTAAAACCACAGGTTAGTTTTAATGGCAGCACATTTAAAATACGCTACTTCGTATCGCTCATCCGGCAACTGGTACAAAGGAAATTTGAATTCCCATTGTTCCGAGCACAGCAATTGTTCGACGATCCCTCTCAAAAAATTGATCTCCGCTTATGAAGAAAAAGTGTATGACTTTCTTTCAGTGACCGATCACGATCATTACACCTTGCTCACAGAGGATATTCAACCACAGAATCTGCTGATTATCCCTGGTTTCGAATATAGCCAGCAAAAACACATGCAACTGATTGGCGTTAAAGATATCATACGCCTCGATCAGCAGTTGGCGATTCTGCAGGCAAATGATCAGGATGGTATCATTATCCTGGATCACCCCAATTGGGAGGAATCGCCGCACTGGACCGTCGAACAAATGCTGGAGTTGAAAGGATACCACGGCATTGAAATATTCGACGGTGCGGTTGATCGGATGATCGGAAGAAGCAATGCCACCGATGTGTGGGATGCCCTCCTGACCCAGGGACGGCATTGTTGGGGCTATGCCACCGATAATAGTCACTATTTGTTCGACATTGGCAGAGCATGGGTGATGGTCAGAGCAGAAAAAAGGGAACCGGCGCACTTTCTGGAAAGCCTCAAAAACGGAAATTTTTATTCAAGTACCGGCGCAGAACTCAAAGAAATACAACTCATCGAAAACAAGATTCACATTGAAACCGAAAAAGAAACAGCCTTCCGGTTTATCGGACCAAAGTCAAAAATCATCAAAACATATCTCGGTCAATTGGCAGAATACTGGATTGAAGGCTGGGAAGATTATGTTCGGGTAGAAGGGTATAACAAATCGGGCTGGTTCTGGACTCAACCGTTTTATGGGCTCTAATCCAACGATGCGGACGAGTAGTCGTTGCCATCGAGTGAAGAAGCGCGAAATCAGGTTCAACAATTGCTTGCTCAGAAAAACAGATTTCAAGAGGCACCTCGCTTGAATGACATGTCAGAGGATGTGCCATATTTCTCAAATCTGGTTTAAAATGAGTCTTGCATAAAAGAACGAATTTCGGTTCATCCTTCGACTGCGCTCAGGATGAAGCTTCGCTTAAGGGATTGAGCTCGTAGCCAGAATAAATTCATGGTGAGCGGAACGGTTCGCCGGTGAGATCGAACCATGATTAATTCTTAATATTCTGTATGTTATAGCTATCTGGGAACATAAACGTAAGGAGTCATCCAAATGGAATACGGAACTGTAAAAATGTGGGATCGCTCGAAAGGATTCGGCTTCATCATCACCGATGACGACCAGGACCTGTTCGTGCACGCAAATGATCTTGATGTCACATTGAAAGACAAACAACTGCGCGAAAATCAACGCGTGAAATTTGACATTGTCAGTGACATGCGCGGCGATAAAGCCGTTCGCGTACGCCTCGCGTGAATCAGTTTTTTTCGCCAGTCTTCATTTCTTCCGAGTGCCTTTACAACTCAATATCCACATTACGTGAGTTCCCTCAATCATAAATTGAAATCGATTAAAAATGATCAGGGCGTGCCCGGACATTCAACGCTATACAGTAACGAGCCGAAACGACTCCATTCCATCAGTATTACGTTTTCCGAAATAGGAGGCGGCAGATATCACCCCACGGAAGAGACAGATTAATCCGGATGCGAGGGATTAAATCGCATTGATTTCAATGTATTACAGCCATTGTCAGGAATCCAAAACCAGAATCATTTCAATCGGGGCAAAAATATCGGTTGCTTATATGGGATTTTTTCCCTAAATTTGCTTCTTTTATTTATTCATTCACCAGAAAATTTGAACAAATCGAAATTGTGAATAATTTGATTCTCGTGCAAATTTAAGCACTTAATCGGATTTCTGACGTCGCTCAAAATAGGATCATTTTCAGATTGCAGCGCAGGCTGGTGATCCCTTCAAAGGAGAGCATGATTTGCCCCAGCATCCAACTAGAATTAATCTGACTGCAACGCTTGCGCTTTTAGTCTCCATTCTGTGCTGGAGCGTTGTTCCGCTATTTTTGAAATATTTCACAAAGCACATTGACGGCTGGACTGCGAATGGCTATCGATATCCGTTCGCGGCGCTTTTATATATTCCCTGGCTATTCATTTTTTTCCGAAAAGGAAACCTGACACCCGATGTGTGGAAACAAGCGCTTTTGCCGGCAAGCATAAATCTGGTCGGACAGAGTTTATGGGCATGGGCGCCCTACTTCATCAATCCGGCGTTGCAGGCATTCATCGTTCGCCTGTCAGTGGTATGGGCAGTGATGGGTTCGTTCATCCTTTTCAGTGATGAGCAGCAATTGCTGAAAAGCAAGCGTTTTTGGAGCGGTATTCTTCTTGCGATTACGGGTTTTTTGGGGATAGTTCTCGGCGGTTCAAAATTGCCTGCGGACAGCACGCTGACCGGCATCATCATTATCATCTTATGCAGCGTTTTCTGGGCGCTGTATAATCTGGCTGTGCGCCGGAATATGAATTCAATCGATTCGCGCCTGGCATTCGGAGTCATCTCGCTGTACACAGCAATTGGCTGCCTGATTTTGATGTTCATACTCGGCACGCCTTCTGCAATATTTCACCTTCCCGCCAGGGTAAATTTTTATTTATTTTTATCAGCCTTTATCGGCATCGCAACGGCGCATGTTTTGTTTTACGTAGCCATGAAACGGATCGGCGTGGCAATTTCCACTAGCGTCAATCTGGCGTCTCCTTTCATTACGGCGATCTTATCCTACATGATTTTTAATGAAATCCTGACGGGCGTACAATGGGGAGCAGGCGTGCTTCTCGCATCCGGGGCGATTCTGCTATTGTGGGCGCAAGAAAAATTGAAAGCAATCTGAAAGGAATCCATTCGCAGATGCCAGTGCTGATGACAGATTAATCGAAACATGCATTTACAGAGCGGTACGAATCGATGGAAGAAAAATTAACCCCTGCACAAAAACAATATGGTCAACAAACATACATCTGGTTTACTAGAATCAATGCCCTCTCCTTTGGTTCACTCGCCGATAGCATCCTAATCCTGTACTCAATCCGACTGGGTGCGGATGATCTGCTGGTAGCGATTTTGACCTCGTTCTTTTATCTGACCCTCCCGATGATGGGGCTGGGCAAACGCTTCATCGCCAGCAATGGCGTCTCCAAAACTTTTGGCTGGTGCTGGATAGGGCGCAATATTTCAGCTTCCCTGATGATCCTTGCTCCCTTTGTGCAACAGCTTGGCTATCACGATTTAGGATTGGCGACTCTGGCGATTGCTGTATTTGGCTTTTTTTTATTCCGCAGCATGGGTGTCATTGCCAATACACCTCTATTGGGAGATATTACCAACCAGCAGGACCGGGGGAATTTCATTTCCCGCGTCTGGATTAATTCAAATCTATATTTATTTCTGGTCATCATCGCAATTGCTTTAGTCCTGAATGATAACACGAACATCGAAACATACCAGTGCATTATCGCCTTCGGATGTGTAGCGGGTTTTATCAGCAGTATCTTCCTTTTTAAAATACCCGAGTCCTCGGGCGTATGGCGTTCAGGTAAACGTCCTTTGAAAGAAACTGCCCGGTTTATATCACAGGATCAAGTCGCCAGAAAATTATTCATCGCGTGGGTCGGAACGACTTCATTGAGTGCACTGGTGGTGCCTTTCAGCATGTTGAGCCTTAAGCGAGGGTATCTTTATTCTGACCAGGGCGCGCTGGTGTTTGCAATCATCGCCATTCTCGGCGGTATTTTCGTTTCATACTTGAACCGCTTGTTGCTGGATCGTGTCGGACCCCGCCCGATGCTCTTCATTTACACCTCGGGATTTGGATTAGTGTGCCTGCTTTGGGTTATTGCCCCCATTGATTTCCTGTTATTCCACACCGTTCTCATTTTTCTAATCAGCGGCATGAGCGGTTCAGGCTGTAGCACTTCCCTCTCTCACTATTTTTTGGGATATATCCCGGAGGAACACCGTGTGGGTTCTTCGCTCCTGATCAACATCATCGCCGGCTTGAGCGCAGGGCTTGTCGGTAGTCTGGTAGGAGGCATGTTTCTGAAGACACTGCGCCATTTTGGTCTGGCAGGTTTGAACGTGTATCGGATTTATTTCAGTGTAATTTTCCTGTTTCATTTTGGCGCTCTAATCAGCGCATTTCGTTTACGACCGCTCGAAAATCGAAGAATTAAGGATGTGTTGAGCATGCTTTTTTCAATCCGTGATTGGCGGGCATTATATTCGCTTCAAAAATTATCTGAATCCACAAAACCTGAGAAGGACTTGAAACTCGTTGGTAAATTAAGTGAGCTCGCATCCGATCTCTCTGAAGATACCCTGTCGCAATACCTCGATTCCCCGAGATTTTTCATTCAAACGCGCGCGATGACAGCGTTGAGAACTATCAATTTCGGGCAAAGAACCGCAGCGCGACTTATCGAACATGTTAGCAAAGGCGAATTCACTTCGGCTTATTTAGCCGCCGAAATCCTGGGAGAACACCATGTTGCTGAAGCCATTCCGGCATTAAGACAGGCGCTCAATTCAAAAGATGTTTTTCTGAAAGGGAAATCGATGGTTGCACTCGCGCGCCTGAATGACCGGGATTCATTCGCCCGGATCACCGAAATTTTCAGTTCAACCAAAAATCCACGCTTGCTGATTCACGGATTGCACGCCCTGGTCATTCTGGAAGACGCGAACGCTATTCCTATCATTTTGAACAAACTAACGTTGCCGTCATTGCCGGAACCGGTCTCAAATGAATTGCTGTTCGGATTGTGTGAATTGTTCCATGTCGGCGAAGCATTTTATCGGCTTTTCAGCATTTTTCAAGATGATTTGGATACCGGATTTTTATCTCTGAAAGAATTTGTAAGCAAGAGCGCAAAGAAATATATAGCGGTTGGATTTGAGTTGAATCGAATCGTGGACATGATATCCCAACGCGCGCCGGGTATTCGTGAGGCGCTGGCTGCATTAACGATGCGATTTCCGGTTCAGCTCCAGAATCATCCTCTTGCGTATCTGCAAAAATTTTTAAGCGATCCGGCAGTAAGCTTCATCCCCGCAAAGCTTCTTTTGAGTACTGCTTTAATCCTGGCAAACGCGCTGGATACGGCTCAAGCTGGAAAGTAGAACCGACACTCACATCTATCCATAAATAGAGCATGTCATCCAGTGCCCGAAATTTTAAAATTCGATTGACATCATGTTCCTCAAGGTGTATTTCAGCTTGAACCTGCGACTCAAAATTCCATTCAAAATCATCGCAAAAACTAAAGGAAAAAAATCTTGACTTTAAATAAAAATAATATTATATTACGTCACATTAAGGCGGCGTAGCTCAGCTGGTCAGAGCAGTGGAATCATAATCCACGTGTCCGGGGTTCGAATCCCTGCGCCGCTACGATTTATTTCATCAGGATGTTGGTTGATAAATGCAAGGTGGATTAATTTAAATGAAATAAACGGGTTAAGATTTGACCTTTCATTGATGAAAGGTCATTTTTGTTTTATGGGGTGCTTATGAATATATTGGAAGCTTTCCAGTATAATCTGATTCATAAATGCTTACTGGAGCGTGGGAGCAGCGTGTTGATTGCGGTTTCCGGGGGTGTAGATTCGATTGTTCTCCTCCATTTATTTCATATCATCCAAAGAAAATTTAACCTTAGGTTGCATATTATCCACATGAACCACGGATTGCGCGGCTCTGAATCCGATGGCGATGCCGATTTCGTCCAAAAAGTTGCTGAAAATTATAAACTGGATTTCACCATAAAAAAAATTGACACTCAAAATTTTGCATATTCAAGAAAAGTTTCGATCGAAGAAGGCGCGCGCATTTTGCGCTATAAATTTTTCGATGATATGCTCGAAAAAACAGGATTTGACTGGGTTGCAACGGCGCATAATATCGACGATCAGGCAGAAACCATTTTGGATCACCTGATGCGAGGATCTGGGATCCGCGGACTGGCAGGCATTGCTTATTCCCGCGACAGGTTCATCCGACCACTACTAAACATTTCCAGACACGACATTGAGGCGTATGCCGCAAAGGAAGGATTAAAATATCGTACTGATTCGAGCAATTGGGAATTGAAATACAAACGTAATCGTATCCGCTATGAACTGATCCCATACATCAGAAGGTATTTCAATCCCAAAATTGCGACGGTTTTATTGAATACGGGCGAGTTGTTTCGCGAAACCGAACAGTACCTCATGCAGCAAGCTCAACTAGCCTTTGATAAGGCGCTGAGATCTCGATCTAATCGAATTGTTAGCCTTGATTTGAAAGCATTCAGAACCCAGGTTACGGCAATACGCCAATATATCATCTTTCACATACTGGACTTGCTTCATATTCAAAAAAATGTTGTAACATTTCAGTTCATGAATCGCATCCTCGATCTGGCTCAGACCGGGCACTCCGGAAGCCGGCTTTCGATCACCAAAGCCTGGGAACTTCTGATTGCGCGCGATGAATTGGTGTTCCACCTGCGCCATAACGAAGCATTCAATTTTGAAGTGACCATTGCCGAGCGATACCTGTTATTCAATGGTGAAGTTGAATTCTATACCGAATTGCTGCAGCTTACCGATATTCCAGAGCATTACAACAAGAATCCAAACATTGAATATGTGGATTATGATAAATTGAAATTCCCGCTCAATCTTCGAAATCCGCACCCCGGAGATAGATTTCGTCCGTTGAATATGCGCGGAGAAAAAAAGCTTTCCGATTTCTTTATCGATGAAAAAGTGCCAAACTATTTGCGAGGGCGGGTGCCAATCCTGGAGTGTCAGGATGGGATTATTTGGGTGTGCGGGTATCGTATTGATGATCGCTATAAAATATCTGACTTAACTAAGAACGTATTATATCTGGAAATATGTGAGGGTTGCCGTGATGGATTATAGTGTTGCTGAATTTTTTAATGGCAAATATAAAGTGCTGATAACAAAAGATGAAATTCATCGAAAAGTGAAGGAACTTGCACACAAAATTACAGTTGATTATAAAGATAAATGCCCGGTGTTGATCGGCGTCCTGAATGGCGCCTTTATTTTCATGGCAGACCTGGTGAAGGAATTGCACATCGATTGCGAAGTAGATTTTATAAAAATATCAAGTTATGGCAATGCAAAAATCTCATCGGGCAAAATCGATGTGCTCAAAGACATCAATTGCCATCTCGAAGGACGACATGTGCTCATTATTGAAGACATTGTCGATTCGGGGCTTTCAGTTAAATTTTTGGAAAATCTTGTAAGTACCCAAAATCCGGCTTCTCTGAAATTTGTATCGCTTATGAAAAAAATGGGAGCTGCCAGGATTAATTTCGAAATCGACTATCTTGGCTTTGAAATCCCGAATGAATTTGTGGTAGGGTACGGACTCGATTACTGCCAGAAATTGCGAAATTTGCCGGCAGTCTATTTGATGAATTAAGCATTTCTCTTATATAGGATTTTTTATAATTATGCCCAAAATGAACCAAAACACTTCTAACGATGAAGAGGAAAAATCCTCGACGCAACCAAAAAATAATCGCAAGAAAGGCTTTTCCCCTCCTGGTAATCAAAATCAAAATCGAAATGATAGTTTTCAATGGACCAAAGCCCTGAAAACGCTGGTTTTCTGGGCATTCATCCTGCTCATTGCTTTTTACTTTGCCACGCAGTTCGGCGTACGTGATACGATGAAAAAAGAAATTCCGTATACCTTTTTCATCACGCTGCTGGAAAATGATCTGATCGAAGAGGCTGTAATAGAGGAACGCGAATTTCATGGCAAATTAAAGTCTCCCAGCGAAATCAATCGCTTTTTGCAAAAAGCTAAAGAAGGAACGCTGATTGAAGATCAGGTACGCCTGGATGAAAAAATCAGGGGAATTGAACGCGACCTGCAAGGGTTGTCCAATTTTACTGTTATTCTGTTGGAACCACCGAGTTGGGAAGTTATAGAAAAGTGGCGCTCACATATCGATCAATTTGAATTCAAACCGCAAAAGACCGATTGGGTTCAACTGCTAATCAATTTTTCTCCCTGGATTTTGCTGATCGTATTCTGGATTTTCATCCTGCGCAGGATGCAAGGCGGAAGCGCAAAAAGCATCTTCTCCTTCGGCAAGAGCCGGGCAAAGCTGCTGCTTGAAAATCGCCCGAAAGTTTCTTTCAAGGATGTCGCCGGAGCTGACGAAGCCAAGCAGGAACTGCAGGAAATTATTGAATTTTTGAAGGAGCCGGAAAAATTCCAGCGGCTGGGCGGAAAAATTCCGAAAGGTGCCCTGCTTTTAGGTCCACCCGGAACCGGCAAAACGTTGCTCGCCAAGGCAGTATCGGGCGAAGCCGGGGTACCCTTTTTCAGCATGTCCGGCGCCGATTTTGTTGAAATGTTCGTTGGCGTTGGCGCATCACGAGTGCGCGATCTGTTCGAACAGGGCAAAAAAAATGCACCTTGCATCATTTTTATAGATGAAATCGATGCCGTTGGCAGGCAACGCGGAGCGGGGCTCGGGGGAGGGCATGATGAACGCGAACAGACGCTAAATCAATTGCTGGTGGAAATGGACGGATTCGATTCCAATGAAGGCGTCATTTTGCTCGCAGCAACCAATCGCCCGGATGTGCTCGATCATGCATTGTTGCGTCCCGGTCGCTTCGACCGGCAAATCGTCGTCGATCGCCCGGATGTACGCGGACGCGAAGGTATACTCAAAGTTCATACCAAGAATATTCCGCTGGCGAAGCAGATCAACCTATCAATTATCGCAAAAGGCACACCCGGCTTTTCAGGTGCTGATCTTGCCAATCTTGTTAATGAAGCAGCCTTGCTCGCAGCGCGAAGAAGCAAAAAGGTTGTCAGCATGTCGGAACTTGAGGAATCGAAGGATAAGGTTCTGATGGGCGCGGAACGAAAAAGCATGCTGCTTACAGACGAGGAAAAACGCAATACGGCTTACCATGAATCAGGTCATGTATTGGTTTCAAAAAATATACCCGGTTCCGATCCCATCCATAAAGTAACCATAATCCCGCGCGGTCGTGCTCTCGGTCTCACAACCTCGCTGCCCATCGATGAAAAGCATAATCATTCACGAACGTATATCGAGGCATATATTTGCAAATTGTTGGGTGGAAGAGCCGCCGAACAATGCGTATTCAATGAAATAACCACCGGTTCAGGCGATGATATCGATCGGGCGACAGAATGGGCAAGACGAATGGTGTGCGATTTCGGCATGAGCGATAAGCTGGGACCATTGTCCTTCGGCAAGAAGAATGAAGAGATTTTTCTTGGACGCGAAATTGCGCAACATCGTGACTATAGTGAAAAAACCGCCCAGATGATCGATGATGAGGTGAAAAATTTTGTTCTCACTGCAGAGCGAAAAGCCAAACACATCATCGAAACTAACATCGATAAGCTGCATAAATTGGCAAGTGCTTTGCTGGAAAAAGAAGCCCTGTCCGGCGATCAAATAGATAAACTTCTCGAAGATAACGGGCAGCCAATTGAATCCAAAGACACATGATCTCCAGACGCAGCTTTAGCGATTTCTCACAGTTGATGTCTTCCGAGAATTGTTCCAATGTGTAACGCATTTGAATCGATTTATGATATCGTGTTCTAAAGGAGTTAGACAGATGTCGATGATGATTTACATACTCTTATCAAACCAATTATCAAATGGTATTTTCCTTGCATCTTTAATTTTCATTTCCGCCGTTTGTGTCCTGATTTATCTTTACAAAATTTCAGATTTCTTTTCAAAAACAAAATTTAAAACGTTTCTTTATAGCGCAATCTCGCTATATATTTTAGCTATCGCTCTCCTCTGGATTTTTCTACAACCGATCAAACAGCCGAACCGTTTTGCGATTTTTCCAATCGACACGAGTTCCTGCGCCGAAGCTGATCGCTGGATTGGAGCTGCCATTACAGATCTAATAGCCAATGCCATCGAAAGGGCTCCTTCGAGTGATTTGGTTATCATTCCCGCAGATTGGTTGCAGCCAACCATCGAGCCGGATTCAATACGTTCCGAAAGTTATTTAAAATCAATGAGCCATCGGCTCCGGATCGAATACTCTTTTGGGGGTCGACTGATTTGTTCGGAAGGCGCATATTTTCTTGATTATAAATTTTTCTCTGCAAATAAAATAAGCGATTCAGCGAGAATAATAATAAATTGTAATTCGGACAAGTTTGGCGTGGATATTGCAAAAATATTCGAAAGTTACCCCAAGCTAAGCGTTAAAAATGAAAGGGTTACTCAAAACCCCAACACGATCTCATGGAAGAATTATATTTTGGGAAAAATGGTGTTGCATAAGAGATCATTTTCAGAAGCCAAAGATTATTTTGAACTTGCTATACAAAGCGATTCATCAAACATATACGCCAGGACATCGTTAGCGGCGATGTATCTGGAGCTTGGTTTCAAAGCAGAAAAAGAAGGCAAATCACCAGCACCTTCGTTCAGTCTTGCTGACAAATATCTGAAAAGTGTACAAAAATTAGACAGTAGTGATACACAAAATTATCAATGTTACGCAAAATATTATATATTAACCCAAAAGTGGAACCAAGCCGAAGCACAATTGCGAAATATAATTGATAAAAATCCGTACAATCCCTATGCTTATTTTTACCTGACACAATTGCATTCAAGTCGATATCAGGATTTAGGATTCCGAAATGAAGAGGAGTTATTGCAGCATGCGCTGAATCTTTTTCCCGGTTTTGTTGAGGCGGCAATCTCACTTTCAGATTATTATTATAATTATTTGCAAGACCATGAAAAAGCACTGGGCGTACTGGAACGAATGCTTCAAATCAATCCAAATCAAGTCGATTTGCTGATGAATATTGGCAAGCTTTACATATCTGCCAACAAGGTCTTGCCTGCTCTCGACATATTTCGGAAGATCATTGAACTTCAACCAGCCAATTCGAACGCATATTATAATTTGGGGATATTATATTACAATACAGAGGAATACGAAGCAGCGCTAAAATTATTCGAACGCGCCATTAAAATTGATAACCATTTGGATTCTCATCTATATATCGCATATATTTTTGAAAAATTCTATCAAGCGACGGAGGATAGCAGCAAACGAACTGATTATTATAATCAAGCGATCAAATACTTGAGGCTCAGGATTCGCTATCGCAAGGGTCAGGACGACCAGTATGCTGAAACAGCTCGAAAACATTTAGCATATCTTTTACAATAGGCAGCATTCTGGATGCATCAAACTTGGGGACAAATGTGAATTGTCTGGGAATTGAATTAGCGTTTGAAAAAAAAACGCATGTGATGGGAATATTGAATACAACACCTGATTCATTTTACGATGGTGGTTTGTATCAAAATCACCATCTCGCGTTCGAGCATGCGCTAAAAATGGTCGAAAATGGCGCTGACATCATTGATATTGGCGGTGAATCATCGCGCCCCGGCTCCGATCCTGTTGCCGCTGAAGATGAATTGAAGCGAGTGATTCCCGTTATCAAGCTCATTCGCAAGGAAACGGACGCAGCGATATCCATCGACACCACTAAATCGGCAGTAGCGAAAGCTGCATTAGATGCGGGCGCCAATATCATCAATGATATCAGCGCATTGAGCTACGATCCGCAAATGGCGGACGTGGCTCAGAAATCAGGAGCGCCGGTGATCCTGATGCATATTAAAGGCACTCCGAAATCCATGCAGGATCATCCTTTTTATAGCGATGTAATCAGCGAAATCTGCAGCTACCTCCAATCACGAATTGAATATGCTGTCGAAAGCGGCATCAAGAAATCCAAAATCATCATTGACCCGGGAATCGGATTTGGCAAACGAGTTGAAGATAATTTTGAAATTATTAACAGCCTGACGCGTTTTAAAAATATCGGGTGTCCTGTTCTGGTAGGACCATCGCGAAAATCCTTTATAGGAGCTGTCCTGAATGTGCCGCCAAGGGATAGAAAAGCAGGCACTACGGCAGCCGTAGCTGTCAGCATTGTAAACGGTGCGGATATAATTCGAGTTCACGACGTTTATGAAATGGCACAGGTCGCAAAAATGGTTGATTTGCTCACTAAAAAGCAAACCATCTGCTAAGGATTTTCAATGAATCTGTTTACTATTGGATTTATCAAAGTTACTATCTTTGATATTTTGGATATATTCGTTATATCATTCTTGCTTTACAAGCTCTATTTCTTCGTAAAAGGATCCAGAGCCGCCCAGATGTTCATTGGGCTGGTTTTCATCCTGATCTTATCCATCGTGGTTCAGATGCTGAATATGAGCGGTATGATATGGATCTTTCAGAGCTTGCGCACGGTGTGGCTGGTCGCATTTGTAGTGCTGTTTCAACCTGAACTGCGCCGCATGCTGACGCATTTGGGTCAAACCCGGTTGATGCGCTTATTTGTTAAAGTTTCCAGAAATAAATCCATTGGTGAAGTCGTTGCTGCTTGCATGGAATTGACAAAGCGACGATATGGCGCGCTCATCGTCCTCGTTCGCGATACCGGAATTAAAACGATCATAAATACCGGTCTTAAAATCCAGGCGGATGTTTCATCCAAATTGATCGTTTCCATTTTTACGCCGAGATCGCCGTTGCACGATGGCGCCGTGATTATACAAAACGATATCATCGAAGCCGCAAAATGCATATTGCCCCTGAGCCAGAATCCCAAGCTCGATCCCGACTTCGGAATGCGGCACCGGGCTGGACTTGGGCTATCCGAGGAATCGGATGCTGTATGTATCATCGTCTCGGAAGAAACAGGCAACATTTCAGTCGCAATCGGTGGTAAAATTAAAAAAGACCTGGATTATGATGTTTTGCGCGCAACATTGAATGAAGCCTTTAATGTGCAAGCGTCGTCGCCCAATTTAAACGACTATTAAAATGATCGATAAATTGATATAGCTGCTAAATTTCATTGCATTCGAAAATAACGCCGCTTATGCAGATGGCGATAAGCGAAAGATGCATCGCGATGCCCTTGTTCAAGCAGGTAAGGTATAAATTTGAAAGATGCTCGTAATAGAAATAAACTCATTTACCAAAAAGAGTTCTGCAAACTAGAACCAACTCATCCTTCGACTTCTATCAGGATGAAGCTTCGCTTACGCAAATGATTATTTAAAGCATAATGACTTCATGGTGATCGAAATGGTCCGCCGATGCGGTCGAACTATGATAAATTCTTAAAAACGCTTTGTTGCAGTTCTCCATTGCCCCGAAAGAAAAGGAGGAAACCTGAATGATATAACCTCAAACAGACCCAGCACAATTGAAATGATAAATATGATGTGTATTTTGTAATGAATGATCACCCATTCAGACTCCCGATAGCATATTTAAGGAATGCGGTTTTCAGCCAGGGAAGGTGGCGATAACACTGCAAAAGCACCTAATCCTTCCATCACGCTTAAAATTGCAAGATGTTTGAAATCCCGGGCAAAGTAATCCCATAATGAATAAATAGGAATCTAGGATGATAATGAATTGCGGCAGGAAGACGCGCTGCTGTACCATCGGATTTTTTATTGTACTGGTAGGTGTGCTAGCTACCCCCCTTCTGGGCACAGAGCAAGATGAGGTACCAAAATCCTCCAATAGTGGTGCGCAGTATTATTTAGGCTCAGAAGATGAGCTGGTTATTAAGGTGAATGTATGGGGTTTCGTCAGCAAACCCGGTCAATATTTAGTTCCCAACAATACGGATTTGGTCTCGCTCTTGTCGTATGTCGGCGGACCGCTCGAGAACGCAAATCTCAAACATATAAAATTAATTCGAACGTCGGATAAGGCGGAAAAAGTTTTAAGAATAAATGTGAGTGAGTACCTGAAAAATGGCAACAGGAAACTCATTCCCAAATTGCTCCCGGAAGATACGATAATCGTTCCGGCGTCGAAATGGTATTATGTCAACAAATTTTTTGATTTTTCATCACGAGTCGCTATCATTGTTCAGATCGTTTGGCATTTTACAATGATACGCGAATAATTAGCGCATGTGTGATTTTAATCGCTTACTTTAAGTTTATACGCAAGAAGAAGAAAAAACAGATATGTTCAATAGAAATAAAATAAATCGCACCTGTGATTTAAACCACGACATCTTAGGGTATGCAACATCAAGGAGGTTTAAATTATGAAACTGTTGAGGCTGACCCTAATTATATTAGGCATCATTTTTTGTACAGCGTCACAAACTACGGCGCTGATGCTGAATGGGGGAAGAGGCTTGATGCACGTCAAATCGGCATGGAGCCTTAAACCTGGTTTCTTAACTATGTATATGCATTCTCGATTTTTTGGGAAGGTCGGCCAAATTTCAAGTGCTACGGTTCAAAGTGCCGTTACCTATTGGGATGTGCAAGGGTCCTTTAGCTTCAATTATGGCATAAATCAGCATATTGAATTGGCTCTTTCTCCCATCATGTATCAGGATAATCATAAACCAAGTAGCAAAGGCTATAATATCCCGGATGATATATTTCTGGGATTGAAATTTGGTTCGTATGGGTCAAAAGGCAGTTCATTAACCTACGGCGGGGCGCTGACATTTCGCTTTCCGACAGCCGAACATCACAATGTCATCTTCGAGCCCTATTCAGCAGGGACGGTTGAGGTTGAAGCTGCAGGATTGCTGACGTACTCCCGTGATCCTTTATATCCGGAAGATGCGCTCAATGTTCATTTCAATTTGGGATATGTCAATCACAACGATGTCGGGCAAAAGCTCTCTTTGAATGCAGAAGATACAGTGCATGTTAACAGCATGTCACAAGAGCTGCTGTATGGTGTTGGGGTGAAAATTCCCTCGACGCAGTTCGATTTTTCAATTGAATTGTATGGGAATGCATTCATGCAGAAGCCCCCGAAAACCGCCTATAGCCTGGAAAATTATTTGTTCTTCTCGCCCGGCATCACCTATAAGGCATACCGCTGGCTGTCAATCGATTTTGCAGCAGACTTCTTGCTCTCGAATTCGCAAAACGATGAAAGTGAATATGATTTTCTGCCCAGATTTCACGGAATGCCAAATTATCCATCCTGGCGTGTGAATATGGGATTTCGCTTCATCCTGTTGCCGATCACAACCTATCGTGTCAGTGAAAAAGATATACTCATGCGAAAAGCAGAAAGCAGACGCGAATTGTTCGAACAAATAATTAAAGAGCAACGGGAAACAGAATCAGCCGAAGAAGAACTCGACAGAATCAAGGAAGAACGGAGAAAAGCCGAACGCGAATTGGAACGCCTGAGAAGAATTCTCGAAGGTGAAGCGCGAAAAAAACAAAAAGATAGCAATCCGAAACAGGATGAACCGTAATTCCTACCGAGTCGTAAAATTTCGATTCAATGAGGCAGGAGTCCACGCCGGTAAACGGCTGGATTCCTGCTGAAATTTTCGGAAATCATGGGTGCGGAGATGGCAGGCTGGATAAGCAAATTCCGTTGCTAAGAGAAGGGCTTTGCATGCTTCGCATTGTATCTGATTCACTCAAAATCAGCGATTAGAGAATTATCCGCATGGTGGTCCCCGAACCGACTTTGGTATCTTTGATAAACAATTTACCGCCGTGATATTCCTCGACAATGCGCTTGGCAAGGTTCAACCCCAATCCCCAACCTCTTTTCTTGGTGCTGTATCCCGGTTTGAAAATCACACTCTTATATATTGGCAAAATTCCGACACCATTATCGCTGATGTCGATGAAAATTTTGCCTTTTTTATTCTGAAGTTCGCCGACGTGGATCACAATTTTCCCTTTATCGCTCTTTATGGCATCGATCGAATTCTTCAACAAATTTTCAACAACCCATTCAAACAGATCCTTGTTAAACTCGATCTGAGGAACAGCTTCATAATTTTCAATGATGCGCACTTCCTTTTTCAGATGCGGCAATCGCCGTCGAATATACGCAACAACATCTCTGAGATATGGAATAATATCCTGGCACGTCAGGTCGGCTTTGGAGCCAATTTGGGAGAATCGAGCCGCGATCTTGTACAGCCGGTTGACATCCTTACTCATTTCGTTGACCGTCTTTCGGGTCAAATCACACTCCATCTCATTTGATTTAATGAGTTCGAGCCATCCCATCAACGACGACAACGGTGTTCCAAGTTGATGTGCGGTTTCCTTTGCCATACCCACCCAGATATGACGCTGCTCCGCTTTTTTAATGTTCTTGAAAAGCAAAAAACCCGCGATCATTCCCAGCAGAATAAAAATCCCGACGACACCGATTTCAATATAAGGCAGATACCGCAATCTTTGAATGAGATCGCTGTCGCCATAATACAGGTAGCCGATGGCGGTTTTTTCGTGTTTGATCGGTATCGGATCGATTTCACCCTCAAGCTCCTGCACGATTTGTTGTACCCGAGTATAAGCTTCCGGCGATTGATCATCAGGGTCAACCTCGATCCCTTCCCAGTATATGGATTTCTTATTGCTGTCAGTATAAATAAGCGGAATATCGGTTTTGGAAATGATCTCGTCAAAGAAAAATTTAAGCGAAATATTCGATTCCCGGTCGATGTCTTCCGATGCAACCTTGCTGTGGATATTGGCATAGAACTTGAGGATTTCGGCTGATTCTTGCTTCATCTCCTCAACGATCTTTCCCATATAAAAATACAGCGGCGCCCAGACAACAAAAATGGCAACCACCCAGATGATGAAAATAATTGCGGCGACCGATGCACCCTTGAATGACGCTGAAACTTGATATAAACGGATATTTTTCATTTTTGACGCATTCCTCTCCTGTCCCTGTTTTTCACAAGAAGGATTACGATGCAGACAACCAGGAAAATTGCCGTGACGCTGCTAATCCACAAACCGATGCTGAAAGATTGCGGATCAAATACGAAACGGATCGAATGCTTGCCCGGTTTCAAAAAGATGGAACGTAATAAATAATTTGTTTTGTATATTTTCGTCTCCTCACCATCCACATACGCCTTCCAGCCGGCGGGATAATAGATTTCACTTAGCACCAGGTGCGCAGGAGCAAAAACGTCCGCTTCAAGCTCAATATTATGGATATCATAATCGGTGATTTTCACACGATTGCGTTCATCATCCTGAATTTCAAAGGGTGGTTGCTCCTCGAGAATGCTCATAAAATGGGGATTAAATTTTCCGCTTTTAATGAAATTTAAAATTGAATCCCGATGTTCCTCGTATGATTTGCCCTTTTGCTTCAAGCCTTCAGGCGCCAGGAATACAGTATCTTTGGCAACGAAATAAGCCCTGGGCACTGCATAAGGGCATTCGAATATTTTTACAGGTTGATTCTTGTAATTCGGGAGCAACTGATACATCTGATATCCGGCAGGCAACTCATCCTTGGCTGAAACAATATATCGCGCATTCAGCATCAATAGCATTAGCGGGTGATATCCCAGGGCATCTCTCGCATCCTGGTAAATGCGCAGCTTTGCCGCGTTATAGCCATCCACGCTCTCGATAAGGTGATGCATATACCAATTTTCATCACCGCCATCAATATCATATATCCGAAATTCATGTTTCTGCTGGTGCCTGAAATACGTCACAGCCGACGTCTCCTTGAAATAGTCCTCCGGATCCTGGATTCGTACTTCCTCATTCTTTTCGTATTTATCTTTAATTATTCGAAAATCCGCCCACCATAGATCGACCATCGTCAAAGCAAGAAGAACCGTGATAAGTACGATCTGATTGATTCTATTTTTCAGGAAGGCAATGACAGCCCAACCGCCTGCAGCCAGCAAAATAATCAGCTTAAAGCCGTCCTGACGTGCAAGCGCAAGCGCCGGTAAAATTAAACCTTTTTGAAGGGATTCTATTTGAAAAGATTTCAGTTGATAGCCAAACAACTGATAATACTTGCTGGCAATGGTTTGTTTAGCAAGCTCCGTGTACCCCGACTCCCCAAAAAGCAGGTACAAGAATATAACCAGACTGACACCGCCGAAAATATAAAAATAGGTCGTTATCGCTTTCACCTTCCGGTCATAATCCGCCTGCGCCGCATGCTTTTTCATTTCAATGAGTGCATTCAAGCCGATGACAGCAACGATTGCAACCGAAATATCGAGCAATATGTGAATCATGCTGGGAACGCGAAATTTATTGAAAAACGGCAGCAGTTTGAACATGGGCGAGTAAAAAATCGGGAAGTTACGACCGAAAGATACAATCAACGAAAAGAGCGCGATCCCGCCGAAAAACCAGGTCAGCTTATCCCGCTTCAGAACAAACGCAATCCCGAACAGGAATAGCGTGAGAATTCCCATGTACAATGGATAATCGGTCATTCCCATCTGCCCCCAATACGTTTCACCGCCAAAGCCAACAAAACTGGGCACGATAAACGTCATCATCTCCAGGGGCGAAAAAGACCAGCCAGTTGCATCTTTGTATGCCATGCCGCCGCCACCGCCCCCTCCGCGCGTTGAATAATGGGAATATTCATACACCGAAAGGTAAACCACAGATGAAAGCGCAACAGCCACCAGGATCACGCCAGCCAATAATCCAATTGATTTCAGGACATTACTCACCTTTTTATTCTGCAAATAATCATCAAGCGTCAAAAATGCAAAATAGAGCCCGATTAGCATATATGTGTAATAAACCACCTGCACGTGCATGCGCAGCAACTGGAATCCGAGTACCAGCGCGGTGAGCGCGAAGAAGAACACATTGCGACGCTTGAGCAATTGGTCAATCAGGTACAGGATGAGCGGAATCAATGCCAGGGTGAGCAATTTCGAATGGTGCCCATGCACGCCGAAGGCGATGAATTGTGGCATGAAGACGATGACGACACCACCGAAAAGGGCTGCGCCGATCGAGATATTTTTCTTTCGCAAAAAGAAAAATAAAAACCAGCCGAAGGCGACGTAATTCATAAGAATTCGTGTGAAGTCATTTCCGGTGAGAAAATTCAACGTATTGTTGATGATCGTATCGACGAGATTGATCCGAGGCACACTCGACAGGCTGGCAAATGATGGCATCCCGCTGAAAATGTATGGATTCCACAGCGGATAGATGCCGCGATCCAGGGCATTATTGATGAATGTTGAATAGCAGCGCGTGGCTTTCAATGTATCATGCCCGAGGAACATCTTGCCACTGAACATAGCCTGGTAGAATAAAATGAGGAGCAAAATGAAAATCAGCACTGCCGCCCAGACACTCGGATATTTTGAAATAAGCTCAGGCATTGAAAATCCTGAAGAAACCGATCGTGCGGATGTCGATGGCGATTTTGCGGGTGTGCGCTTCCGCTTCTTTTTTGCCATTTATGAAGCCTCCCAATGATAAAAAGGTTCCCGGCAGTACCGGGAACCCCTTGAAAGAATTAATAGATCATGATGGCTCATTGACGATAATTCAGTTCATTACGCCTGTTTTGCAACATACTCAAGAATTCCGACCAGATGCTTCCAGAAAAGGTCTACCGAACGAACATTCACCTTTTCATCCGGCGAATGCGGATTCTTCAGATCGGGACCGAAAGACACCATATCCATTCCTGGAAATTTTTCGCCGATGATCCCGCATTCGAGTCCCGCATGAATGGCAGCCAACTGCGGCTCTTTTCCGAACAGGTCGGCGTAGACTTGTTTGGATATTTTGAGTATTTCAGACGATAAATTCGGCGCCCAACCGGGATACCCTTCCGGCTGATCCACAGTTGCGCCAGCTAATTCAGCCAGAGCTTTCAGTTTGGTTCGGGTTGCTGCCAGCGCTGATTTTAAGGAGCTGCGGCTGCTTTGCCCAATCGAGATGGCGTCTTCGGCGGTAGTGACGATTGCCAGGTTCGTCGATGTTTCCACCAATCCTTCGATTTCTTTGCTCATCGCCAACACACCATGCGGCAATCCGTACAGCAATCTCAGCAAAGCAATTTTGGAAGTATCAGCCAGCACTTTGGAAGGAGGTGATTTCAAAACCTCGGTGTCGAGTCGAAGATCCTTCTCAATTGCTTTGAACTCATTTTTAATTTCCACTAAAGCGGTATTGATCGCCTGTTTCACGGCATCAACTTTCTGTAGCGCAACAATGATTTCAGCGGTTGCTTCACGGGCAATGGCGTTTCGCTTGTTACCGCCGTTGATGGCTGCCAGCGCGATCGGACCGGCTTCATTGGCTTTCCAGAGAATCCGCGTCAGCAATTTGATTGCGTTTCCCCGACCTGCATTGATATCCAGCCCGGAATGCCCGCCTTTCAGCCCGGCAATTTTAAGGCACATGGAGTTACCGGCAGGGGCTGCAATCTTTTTAACCGGCAGGCTGGTGATGGAATCCGCACCGCCAGAGCACCCAATAGTGAAAACACCCTCTTCCTCACTATCCAGATTCAAATATTTGCGCCCTTTCACAAAGCCCGGTTTAATGAAGCCCGCACCTGTGAGCCCGGTTTCTTCATCAACAGTGAAAAGCAATTCAAGTGGTCCGTGAACCAGGGTTGGATCTTCGAGCACTGCCAGCGAAGCCGCAACGCCGATGCCATTATCCGCGCCCAGGGTTGTTCCCTTAGCCATCAGCCATTCACCATCCATCTGAAGCTGGATGGGATCCATATCAAAGTCGAATTCAACATCCGAGTTCTTTTCACACACCATATCGAGATGGCCTTGCAAAATCACAATTTCTGCTTTTTCAAAGCCTTTAGAGGCAGGCTTTCTGATGACGACGTTACCAACCTCATCGGCTTCAACCTCGCAATGATTGGCTTTGGCAACGCTTTTCACGTATTCACCTATCGCTGTTTCCTTGCCCGAACCATGAGGAATTTTTCGAATCTCATCAAAATGTTTCCAAAGCAGCTCCGGTTTTAAATTTTGCAAAACAGGGTCCATTTTTACCTCCTATTTTTAGATGTATTTCGAGAAAAGAACTTCCCCGGCACCATCAACGCTTTTGCAATCAAGAACAAAATTCCGCCAATGGCTACCTTCCGGCAGTAAATGCCTGGCAAAGTCTTGATAATAATATTTTCCCATATTTTCTTTGAACGTCTCGGCGTTTTCTTGCGGCACCAAATTCACGACACAACCACCAAAACCGGCTCCTGTTAGCCTGGCACCCATGGCGCCGTTCTTAAGACTAATCTGAACCAACTGATCGATCTCGGGTACGCTGATTTCATAATTCTCCCGACAACTCACTTGAGCTTCATTCATCAACTCACCGAAAATCAGCATTTCGCCACGCTTCAAAATATCGACCGCTTTGAGCACTCGTTTCCATTCGGTGAAAATATGTGTGAACCGCGAACGCAACTTGAATCCATCTAACGGCTCATCAAATACAGTCCCATCCTTTTTCAAACAGTACTTCTTCTGTATTTGTTCAATGCTTTCGTTTAAAGTATTTGAAATTGAGGCATACGAATAGCGGTTATCCGGCAGGGCATCCAGACATATTCGATAAATTTCGTCATCCGGCATTCCAAGCAATTCCGGCTTCAAATCGCCAATGAGCCGCACATCCACGGATCTATGGAGTTGTTGGCTGAGATGTTGACGAATCAAGGCAACTGCCAGCCGGCATTCGATGGGGCGCCGATTATATTTATCCATTGCCGATTCGGTCTTTGGCGCAAACACCAGGCTATGCGTTACAATCGCGCGATAACCTTTGGGCATGGCAACCGGCAGCGTGCTGTATGGATTGAATTCGATTTTCAATGCATGCCCGGACTGACCGAGTAATGATATCGCTTGATCCATTCCGCCGCCCTGAGTTCCGACGTACCATTCGGCTTGCGCTAAAAGCCGGGCTAATTGCAAGCGGTCCATTTCCCGTTCGTTGACAGTTAAAAAAGCAATTGCAGCCAGCACCACCAGTGCTGAGGAAGACGCCATTCCGGCTGCCGGCGGAACGCTGCCCGACACCGCCATGTTGAATCCCTTGCGCAGCTCTTGCTCCGATTGCCTGAAATGGGTCACCAACCCTTGAATAGCTGCTTTCACGTAATTGCCCCAATCGCCGGTGGGATACGGCGGAATTTCTGGTTCGACCGAGAACATCCGCTTGCTGAACCTGGGCTCGGTATTGACGAGTACAATCTGAGCATCATCTCGCCCGGAGAGCGCACCCACGATATCTCTATCAATGGCAATTGGAATCACCGGGCAACCGTTGTAATCGGTATGTCCCCCAAGCAGATTCACCCGACCGGGTGCTCGCAGGGCAATTCGGGGTTTCTCGCCGAACTCGGTCTGAAAGAGCCTGATGAGAGTTGAATAGCGCCCGATGGTTGCGCTGCGTTGTTCACCGCCGGAGTAATTATCGGTCAGGTAGCGCCGGGCGATTGGATCGGTTTCGATGATTTTTAAAAGTTTATCGGTCATAATGTATGCGCTGTTGAAAATAATTAAGCTATGCGCAGCTATCGGGAGATTCGTGCAATGCGTCCGGCTTTTCGCCGCTGGATGCCGATCCATGCAACATCGCCACTCCAGCCGGCGCGCATCCTTTTTAATAAAATCATTTCGATGGTTATGGTTTTTGCTCTTTTTGCTGTATGATTTCTTCCAGATACTCCATGAATTCAACGCGAAATTCATCGCGTTTTAGCGCGAACTCGACGATGGTTTTCAGGTAGTCCATTTTATTGCCGATATCATATCGCTTTCCCTCAAAATTGAAAGCGTACAGCGCATGATACTTGAGCATCAACCGAATGGCATCTGTCAATTGGATCTCCCCTCCCCTGCCCTTTGGTGTGCGCGAAATGCAATCGAAGATATCCGGTGTCAAAATATACCGTCCGGCGATTGCCAGGTCAGAGGGTGATTCTTCCGGTTTCGGTTTTTCAACCAGGTCTTCCAATAAATATAGCCGAGGCTCAATAGCTTTGCCTTTGATGATTCCGTAGCGCGATATTTTTTGTCTCGGAACCTGCTCGACTGCGACAATCGACGCACCGAATCTATCATAAAGCTGCATCAACTGCCCGATACATGGGTGGCTGTTCGATGATATAACCGTATCGCCCAGCAAAACTGCGAACGGCTCATCATCGACATGCTGGCGGGCATAATAAATCGCATCGCCCAGACCATTCAACTGTTTTTGCCGGATGTAGTGAATGTTCGCCATGTTGGCAATTTTTTGAATCTGTTCGAGGCTTTGAGTTTCCCCCTTTTCCTGAAGCTGATTTTCCAATTCGAAGCTGCGATCGAAATGGTCTTCAATCGCTCGTTTGCCTTTTCCGATGATGATCAAAATATCTTCGATGCCGGCAGAAACGGCTTCTTCAATAACATACTGAATCGTAGGCGTATCAACAATCGGAAGCATCTCTTTAGGTTCGGCTTTGGTAACCGGTAAAAAACGGGTTCCCAATCCCGCTGCTGGTATAACTGCCTTTTTGACCAAAAATCTATTCCTCCATGATGATGGGTTGTAAAACGTTGGCGCCGACGCCGCTTAATTTTCCCATTAATTTCCAGTACATGTCTTCATCTTCATACGTACCGATGATGCAGCCGCCGGAACCGGCAAACTTGGCGCTTGCTCCGCAGCTTCGGGCAACCTGTACCATTTCCAGGTTTTGGGCGCCCACATCGGTAATTTCCAAACGTTTATCGAAATTCGCATCCAGCAGAGCTTTCAATTTTTCAGGCTTTTTCTCTATCAGGCACTGCCGCGCCTGTTCTGCCAGATCTGCGAAATACTTCATAGCGTTGATAACGGATTTATCACCGGTATCGTATCGCGTCCGCAGGCTGGAATGAACTGTGCCCGAAACTTCACTCAGTTGATTTTTATAGGCGATATATAATTTAGGCAGCAGTTTCGGATCGAGATACGAATAATTACCAAACCCTTGTTTCTCCATAATTTCTTTGTCAAAATCCATATACACTAAATTTTCATAAACCTGAATCACCCGATCCTGCAACCCGGCTGTGATTCCCAATTCTTCGGTTTCGACACTGAGAATCAGATTGGGCAGGATCGGTTTGGGAATATCCACTTGGTAAAATGCCATCAAAGCTCTGAATGTGGCGGTTACGATGGCACTCGAACCAGCCATTCCCACCTGGCGCGGAATATTTGTATCGTAGCGAATGGTGAAGTTTTTGTCTTCCAGCGATATACCATTTTTATAACAATAATCGTAGAATTTTTTGATGGTGGCTTTGATTAGCCGGACGCCTCCGTAATAGCCGTTCAGGTTCACATCATCAACCAGTTCGGTGATCGTGTTAAAAATCGAGCGGTCCTGAATGCGCGGAATAATTTCCAGTTCAGGGGTTTGGTAGAGCGTTATGTTGGCTGAAAAATTGCGGATAATCAATGAGATCGTTTTCCCGTGATACCCATCGGAGGGATTACCGATTAAACCCGCTCGTGCAAAGGCTTTTGTTCGAATGATCATCGACTACACTCCTGATTACGTAATTAAATTGAATAAACTATCGCTCGAACGTCCTGAAAGTCATTTGCATGCCATGGGAGGTCGTCATTTGCGATAAACCTAATGGACATTTTTTATGGTAAGAAATGTGAGTACAAAAGCAACGATTGTCAGCCCAACACAAATCAACGCAACAATCTTGTGAACCAGCTTTTCCGGTGACCTTTCTTTGTATCCCAAAATATAGGCACACAACAATCCACCGATGAATCCGCCTGCATGCCCATAATTATCAACCCTGGGAAAGAACAATCCAAAGACAAACAGCAGAATCGCCCATCTGCCAACCTGAAGATAAATATCCGTCCCGAATGTTCCGCCGCGGCTTCTGCCGTAATAAATGAGTGCCGCAAGCAATCCGAAGATCGAACCGGAAGCACCAATGGTAAGATAGTTGAAAAAAGAGGACAGAATGAAGCCGATCACACCGGAAAATGTAAAAATGATAATCAGCCGCGACGTATCGAATAAATCCTGCACCACCGGTGCAATCTGCCGGATCCATAACAGATTGAAAAAAATATGAAGTATATTGCCGTGCAAATACATGGCGGTTATAAAGGTCCAATAGCGTTCGTTGGCAACCGCCCAGCTTCCCGTAGCGCCTAACTCTTTCAATGCGAAATCGCCTGGTCCGAACAAACTTGCTGCATTGAATTGCTCGAACACGACACTGATTACATACAGAATGATGCACACAATACTCACTGCATCGTGGAAAGCGAAATCGGTTCCGAAGTATTTGTCGAAAAATGAAAACGCGCCCCAGAGCCGGACATTCTTTCGCCCGCAATAAATGCATTCCGACGCATTGGCGCTGATGAGTCTTCCGCATCCGGGGCAGATCATCGTTCCTGATCTTCTTGGTTCGCCCATACCTTGCTCAATTTTTATTTATTTGTGGTAAGCCGAAGAACCGGCTGCATTCGCCACCTCGATGCCACACGTAGCAGCGGGAATCGTCTTCGATATAAATCCACTCGGTGATCGATCGATTCACAGGCAATTTAATAACATATTGCACACGTGCTTTGGGAATCCAGCGAAAAACTGCCAGTCGGGACATCTCCAGTGTCCATGCCAATTTTGTCATCAACCAGGCGCCGATCAGCAACAAGGTGCATTTATGTTTTGTTTTGGTTGTTTTCATCCGGATCACGCGTACTCCTGCCTACTCTCCCAGACGACTGATAATCGTCATATTTTGATGGTTGATCGGATTCTTGCCTTCCGGCGTATACAAATAATCGATCCGCGCCTTATAATGCTCGGTGATGCGCCAGCGAACCATCTTCAGCGTCGAATTGAGGAATCGGTTCTCCTCAGAAAATCCGTCTCCCAGCAGCGCAAAGGTTGAAGGCAGCCATTTTGCGGGAAAAACGTTTTTCAAATGGGGATTTTGCTGGTACTGATTCAATACATCGATAAAAAGCTGTATTGCAGCCTGCTGACCGGCTTCGTCCTTCCTGGATAAATTCCTGGATTTCAGATAGTCCAAAATTTCCGTTTTCTCAGGGACAAAAAGCGCTGTGGTGTAAGACTTCTGGTCGTTGTAAAGCATGACCTGGCTGATATAAGGCGAATGACTGACCAGGCTTTCCTCAATTGCTTCGGGACTGAATTTTTCGCCGTCGTCAGAAATCAGCAGGCTTTTATAGCGCCCGAGTACGAATAGATACCCTTCATCGTCAATATACCCCATATCACCGGTGTACAGCCAACCATCTTTGATCGTACTCGCTGTAGCTTCGGGATTTTTCCAGTATTCCTTCATGACGTTTTCGCCTTTGACGACGATTTCGCCTTTTTTGCCCTGTTCCAATTCGTTGCCGGAATCATCACAAATTTTAACCTCAAGGTTGGGGACAATTTCACCGGACGATCCCATTTTTTGATTTTTCGGATTATTGGCGCAGATGATCGGCGCTGCTTCAGTCAAGCCATATCCCTGGTAAATCGGAATCCCGAGGGCGGCGAAGAACTTTTGAAAATCAATATCGAGCAGTGCCCCTCCGCCGACGAAATAGCGCAAGTTCCCGCCAAAGCCTTCACGTACTTTGCTGAAAATAATCTTATCGAAAACCTTGTACATGGGTTTCAGCAATCCATTACCGTGAAACCGCCCCTTTCGGAATCCATCTCCCTGGTACTTATATGCTGTCTTCATTCCGAGATTGAAAAGCTTTTCGATTTTGGGACCCTTTGCTTTGATTCCCTTTAAAATATTCTTTTTGAAATTATCTGAAAGCGCCGGCACGCTCAATAAAAAGTCGGGCTTGATTTCTTTAATATTTTGCCCGATATTGCGCGTGGTTTCGATCAGCGTTTTTCCAATTTCCACCGATGCAATGCTGGCGCCATTCGCCATCATAATGTATATGCCTGCCGTATGCGCGAAAGAATGATCCCAGGGCAAAATGAGCAGGGTAACGAAGGTTTCAGGAATGTCATACAGCGCCAGACCCTGCTCGATATTGGCTGTATAATTCCGCTGGGTCAGAACGATGCCTTTGGGATCCGCGGTGGTGCCGGAGGTATAGCAGATATTTGCCGGCGTATCACCGGTGACGTTGCTTTTTGCAGCTTCTAGCTTATCGGGATTTTCCCGGAGGTATTTTTCGCCCAATCGCCGTACTTCATTCATGGTGATTAAATCGGGATCCGTTTCCGAAGGATCATCGAGAACAATGATTTTTTCAAGATTAGCCAGATCGTTTTTGATATCGAGCACTTTTTCCAACTGCCCATCGGACACAATTGCAAAGCGCGCTTCGGAATGGCTGAAGCGGAATTTCAACTCGGACTCTTCCTTGAGCTTGACAGAGAGCGGAACATTCAACGCCCCGCAGAAGAAAATCGCCAGTTCGCTGAAAACCCAATCGTTTCGACCTTCCGCCAGCAGGACGACCCGATCGCCGGCGTTCAAACCCATTGCCAGCAATCCGGCGGCGGTTTTACGAACAATCTCGCATGCTTCTTTATAGGTTGTTTTTTGGTAAACACCGATGTGTTTCTCCCAAATCATGGGATTATCAGGATATTTGCGAACACTATCTTCGAATAGTTCAACCAGGCTATTCCACGAACCCATTCAGTTTCCTCCTTCCGTAATACGAATTAATTGAATTGAGCCAGCAGGAACTTCTTTTTCCGGCGCTGCATAGCGGGCAAAACCTTCGGGGAGTCACCGCATCCGCCAGGCTGAAAATTTTGGATATCAGGCGTGCTATTTGCGCAGTAGCTAATTTGCAAAACATAATTCAAAATTGCAAGTACTTTTTTAATTTCATGGTATTAGAGCTTAATAACGGGGAAGGAAAGAGCATTCGAAGGATTACACTATACTATCAATTCCAAGCTATAACGCTTCGCAGATAAGCTTCAATTGTAGGTGATTGCGTCAATTCCCGGCTTGCAGTTTAGCACACGCCGAGGGTATTTCGTGATTATCAAAGATGAATCCGAATTTGAGCAGCAGACAATGGGATTTGAGATGGGATTGTATTGATTGTGTTACAAACCAGAACGTATGGAGCCATAAAATACAATTCAATCTCGAAATCCATAATTTTAAGGATGAAATTTGCGTTGAAAAATATCGATGGTTCATCGCATCTATCTAAATTGATTTTATGAATTTATCTCGTTGTTGATAAACTAATTAAAGCGGCAATGTCTCAGCTTGAATCACCGTAAAAAACTGTGACATTAGCGAAATAGAATAAGAAATGTCATTACGTCCCGGTCCGATTAGCAGCAACCAATATTATATTAATTTTTCATATCTTATAACACCTCCCGTTTAATACAATTTTTACATTTTCTGTGGCACAATATTTGAGTAAAATGAGTTTGATTTTTTATTAAGCAATTTCTATAACATCTTATTTTTTAAATTTTTATATTTTAACAGAAATTCAAAAAATCAAAAGGGAAAATAGTGAAGAGATACTATTTTGTAGTTGGTGTTCTTTTTATGTATTTGCTGATGACTTCCGTTGCATTGCCACAAACAGCAAAAAAGGGCGGAAGAGGGCTTTTTCGGGTATATTCTGCGGAGACGATTGGTACCGCGAATTTATACACAAACTTTTTCTTTTCAAGCTTCATGAAAAAATCGACCAGAAACACCATGCTGAAAGATCAAACAGCGAGCATCGGCATTACGTTTGGATTCGCACGTCATTTTGAGACTTATTTATATTTAGTTCCGTACCAGGACGATCATCAATCGCTGTGGGGACCTCCAGGAGATACTGATTTGGGAATAAAATTTCATTTGCCTTATTCATCGTCCGCTTTCCATGTCGGCACGCAGCTTTTTGCATCATTTCCGACTGCAAACACACCAAACGTGCCCTACGAGCCATTCAGTACACGAAGCGTGAGTTGGGGAGGCTACCTGCTCTTCACGGCGAGTTTCGCTGAAACATTTCCGATGTTGCCTTTCAAATTGCATGCTAACATCGGCTACATCGATCAAGCCGTTGAGGATCAGTTCTTCACCAGTGAAATCGACCAATTGTTACTCGGATTCGGTGCGGTTTTCCCTATTCGGTCATTTCAGCTTTACACTGAGTTTACTTCCGAGTCGTTTATGAATCAGCCGGAGATTCCTTTCAGCAGCAATTCGATGCGCGTGACACAGGGATTTAAATTCATTGGTCCCAAAGAAATTATTTTTGATGTAGTCTTTGATTATGGCTTAACGAATAAAGATTCGGTGAACGCACTCAAAAGTCAAAGCAAGTCATCGGAATATGTGAAAGACTATTTCGATTGGAAGTTTTCGGTGGGTGCAACCTTCCGATTTTCGCTAAATAAATTCTTCGATGACAGCGATGAAGAGGCGAAAAAGAGGGAAGCTGAAGAACAACGGAAACTGGATCAAATAAAGAGCAAACGCTCGAAAGCGGATGAAGATCTTGAGAATATGAAAAAAATACTTGAGAAAAAACGCTCAAAAGAGACGGATAAATGAGCTAGCGAAAAACGATATCACCTGAGTAACTGCTCGGTTAATGGTTGTTTTCATGCCTCGCACCAGTTCCCGGGTTGCCGAACCTGAGTTTGGAACCAGTAACTGAAGGATTACATCACATTGCAATTTTTGTGTTAGAGCCTGAACGCAAAAAACGGATTTATTTCAACACGTATTATTTAAAGCAACGTATAATTTTTCTCGGTAAAGACAATGATAAACTTCTTCAATAGAATAGAAACCACGCGAAAACGCTACTTTTATGCAGGATTGGCCGCTTTCGTCCTGTTGTTTTCAAACTCGTATCGCGAACCCTGGGGATATGCCTCGCTTTACGCGCATCCGCTTTATGCCTCGCCGGCTGCGGCGCCGGCATCCAATGATGAGCGGGACATGGATAAAGCCGCTGACCGCATCTACAGAAATGGCGTCAACAGCTATTTTGCCGGGGAATACTGGAATTGCGCACAGGAATTGATTATCCTTTTGGATTTCTACCCCCAATTTGATAAAATCGATGGCGTCGTGTATTATATTGGCGAAAGCCTGAATGAGATGGAAATGAATAACCCGGCGCTGAAAATGTTCAAATACCTGATCAAAATGTATCCGCAAAGTGAATATGTTCCCAATGCAATGTTGGGAATACAGAAGATTTACTTTCGTGAGGAAAAATTCAACGAGGTAATGAATTATTATTTTTTAATCATCAAAAATAACTATGAGAACGAAGTCGCTGATGCCGCGAGATACTATCATGCGCAAAGCAATTTTTACCTGAATAAATGGGAGAATGCCATCCTGATCCTTAGAAGAATAAATCCTGCAAGCGAATACTACGATCATGCGCTGTATACAACCGGTCTCGCCATGTTAAAAAAAAAAGAATTCGCTCCGCAGTACAGTATTTAAAAAAATTGGTCGCGTTACCCGTCATTTCTCATGAACGCCGACAAATTATTGATGATGCAAGACTTACATTAGGATTTATCTATTATGAATTAGGGTACTTTAATCACGCTTACGAATTTTTCAAAGACATCTCAACATCGCATGAAAATTATAAAGATGCTTTATTAGGTATGGGTTGGGCGCTGATCAAACAAGAAAAATATGAGGAGTGCATAAAACCGCTGCTCAAAATTACGAAAAAATATCCCCGGACTGCAAATGCGGAAGAAGCTTATTTCTTGCTCGGGCAATGCTATTTAAAATTGAATCGATTTACTGAAGCCATTGAATCGTATGATATAATCATAGAGATGTTTCCCAGGCACAAAGATTACTCGAAGTATCTGGCAGATATTCAAACCTATTTAGGTAACGAGGAAAAGCGACTCGAGCAGTTGGAAACCGACCTGCTGGTTCAGGAAAGCCATCTTCTTGAAGCCATTCCTGTTGATGGATATGCAAATAAGCCTCAATACCTGAAGGATGAACAAAAGAAAATTGAGAAATATCGCGCTTCGCTAGTGGATAAAATCATGAAAGAGCGCAGCCATATCCGCTCGTTGAAGCAAACCATCGAAGAATTGAGGGAGAGTGCTCTGCGCAAGCATCGCCGGAAAGACTGGCGTGGTTACGCAGAGTATGGTAAAGCCCGCGCGCTGTTCCTCAAAGAAATGCAACGTTGACACCATAAAAAGCTGGTTTCAAAATCCGGCTGCACATTTTGGAAAAGGAAATCATTTTCAAGCGACGAATTGCTATGAGGGAATCTTATATAAAAACAACCAGGCAAAAAAGCAGCCTCCCGGTGCGTCTACTCGTAACGGCTTTAGTTTACAGTTTATTTGTGGCACAATTCAGTATAGCGCAAACGAATGCCAGTGGCGAGGCAATGCGTGATTCTGTAAGACAGGAAATGCTCAAAGTCGATCCCGATTCTGTCGCGGCGCCAACCGTTAACGATTCAACAAAATCCGAATCAGTCGGATTCATTGAAGAACTTGATTTTGAGGAAGATGAAAATAGCCTGAATGAAGCAATTACTCGAAATGAAGATTTGCTGGAAAAGTACCCAGATGATGTTTTTGCCCCAAATGTGATGTTTCAGTTGTCGGAATTATATATACGAAAATCGAGGCTGGAATATCGAAAAGCGATGATTGAATATGAAAAGAATTATCAGCTTTTCGATGCGGGCAAAATCACCCTGGAGCCAATTTTACCCAGAATCACATTCAGCAATGCGATTAGCCATTGCTATACAATCCTTGAAAAATACCCCAAAATCAATTTCCGGGCTAACCTGCTCTACCGGTTGGGAATTTGTCACCTGGATGAAGGTAATCTGGAGAAAGCCAGGGAATTTTTCAATCAATTGATTTTCGAATCTCCAGAAAATCAATTCGCAATGGAAGCGCATTTTCGGCTGGGGGAATATTACTTCAGCAAACGTCAATTCGAAAAAGCAATCGAGCACTATCAAAACCTTCGCAACCAATGGGATAATCCTTTCTTCAATATGGCGCTCTATAAGTTGGGCTGGACATACTATAACCTTGAAAATTATGTCGATGCCATTGCATCTTTTGTTTATTTATTGAGCGACATCCGCTTGCTGGAATCAGCCAACGCGAAAGTGCTGGGGAAAACAAAGACCGATTTGAGAAGGGAAGCCATCGATTATATCGCGATATGCTTCAGTGAATACGGCGGTCCCAGGATGGCGAAGACGTTTTTGCAGAAAAAAGGCAGTGAAGATTATAATTTGCATGTCTTTCTAAAACTGGGCGAGGTCTATAAGAAACGGAATTTTTATGCTGAAGCCATCGAAACGTATGAGGTGCTTCTCGAAACATATCCGTTTTATCAATATGCGCCTAAAATCCGACAGTACATCATCGAAGCGTATGAAAAGGATTACAATATCGATAAGGCAATGGATGCTCGCGAAAAGCTTGTTAAGGATTATGGACCAGGCAGCAAATGGCTCAACCAGTATCCTGAGGGAAAAATCCGCAATGATGCAATCGAAGAATCGGAAAAAGCGCTGCTCGAATTTGCTTCCTATTATCATCAAAAAGCACAAGAGAAAAAACGAAAACGGGAATATCTCATCGCAGCGGAGAAATATCAGGATTTCCTGAAAAAATACCCTCGCTCGAAGCAGGCGGCAAAAGTGAATTATTATCTCGCGGAATGCTTTTTTGAAATAGAAGATTTTACAGCCGCTGCCGAAGAATATTCGAAAGTCATTATGCAATACGGGGCGAATGAATTCCAGGAAGATGCTGCCTACAACAGAATTATTGCTTATGATAATATCGTTAAAAAAAATCCCAAATCGGATTCGCTCATTTTTTATCTCGAGGATTTTCTGGGAAACAAAGAAATATTGCCTGAACCCATAAAAGTTAGTCAGAAGGCGGAAAAAGAATTCTTGCAGGCATGCAACGACTTTATGATCATGATGCCGAAAAGCGAGCGCATCCAGGAAGTTACAATGAAATTTGCCGAAGCACTTTATAATCTAAATCAATTCGGTCTCTCTGCCAGTGTTTACGAAAAAATTATTACCGAACATAAGGACAGCCCGTACTATGCGCTTGCATTTTCAATGGTTGCCCAGTCGTATTTTAAGCATGGTGAATATGAAAAAGCGACGAATGTTTGCCGGCAAATACAATCGCTCTTCCCCGATTCAACGGCACTGCTCGAGAAAACTAAAAAGCTGATTGCGTTTTCAGGATTCAAAAGCGCTGAAAAATTTGAGACAGAGAAAAATCCACGCGCTGCCGCCGACAAGTTCGTGTTGGTTGCTTTCAATTCAACTGATGACGATATAGCCAAAACGGCTGCCTTGCGCGCATCCGCCCAATATGATAGTCTTGGATTGAAGAATAAGGCTGTGCGGGTTTTGGAAAGCTTGCCGGAAAAACGACCTGATTTCAAATTTGCCGATGAATTGCTTTATAAAGCCGCATACCTGCGGGAAGCCAACGCCCAATGGAATTTGGCGATTGTAAATTACATGAAGCTATTCGATAATTTTCCGCAATCCAAGCTGGCGCCAAAAGCGCTATACAATGTGGGTATGTGCTATGAAAACATGGAAAAATGGGAACTCGCCCGAAGCATTTACACACGCTACGTTGCTGTCAATTTTCCAAATCGTGATAATGATCAGCTCATAGAGGCGATGTATAAAATCGGCGAGCTCTATCAGAAAGAGCAAAAGCCTGATTTGGCAGAAGATGCGTGGAATAAAACAGTCAGAAAATTCATAGACTTGAAAAAGAGCCTGGAATCAGTTGATGCTTATCTCCCTGCAAAAGCGCAATTTATGGTCGCTGAAATACGATTCGATGAATTTAAAACTATCAAAATCGTTGAACCCTTCAACAAAACGGTATTAGCGCTGAAGCACAGCTTCAACAATACGTTGCAGGCATATTCAGCGGCTGCAAAATTTAATGATGCCGAATGGACAACAGCTTCTCTGCACCAGCTAGGGCAAACGTATGAGAAGATGGTTGAATTGCTGCTGCAAATTCCGATTTCTCAGGAACTCTCGAAGGAGGAATTGAAAAAACAGCAGGACAAAATTTCCGAACCGCTCAAAAAACAAGCGTACATGCAATATAAGAAAAATGTGAAAATCGCTGATACCTCTCAAATAGATAATAAGTGGGTACAGGACAGCAGAAAACGGATGCAGGTACTCATCATCGAATTGGGACTGGGCATGGGCGCTAAATTTGGTGAATCGATGCAGGATAACACGAATGAATCCGGCTCGAATTAATATTAATCAGAAAAGAAAGGATTCGAAGTGAAGAAAAAAATCAATTCGCTCACAGTAGGTGTTCGGGCATTCGTTGTTTACCTGATATTGCTCCTTTTCAGCGCTTCTGGTGCCACAGGCAAATCCGGAAAACCATTGCCGGAACCGAAACAGCCACCGGCACCACAGCAGGATTCCCAGACTAATCTGACTGAAGATCCGGTTAAAGATTCTGATGTTACAACTTTCTTAAATGCACTTGAATTTTTCGGACGGGTGGAAAAACCCCAGACGGTCTTTTTTATTCCCGGAAAAGACCCGAAGGTTGATGATATTGCAATTGAGCGAAAATTCTTCAAAGAAATATTCAGGCGTGTCGAAAAAAATACACTCAAAGCGTCGCGCAAAGAAGAAACAAAAACGCCGTTCATTCCCTATTGATGTTGGATGAACCCGATCGTCTGGCAGGAAATGGTGCAATAATAAGACAATTTTATCGACGCCGGCTTACATATCAAAATTGAAAATTAGCAAATCAAATCCCAAATCTTTGGATTGATTGTAATGGCAACACTACTAAGGTTTGGGATTTAATTTAAGTAGACGAATCATATACAAATCTGGAGGTTTACATTGGGTGCAATAATCGATTTTTTTCGTGATGGTGGAAGTTTTATGTTTGTCATTTTATTCATCCTCATTCTTGGCGTTTCGATCATCATCGAACGGTTACTCTATATTTCGTTTAAAAATCGCATTGACAGCACAGCATTTGTGAATCGCATCATCGAGTTATTGCAGCGAGGAAAAGTCAACAATGCTATTGAATTATGCGCGGTATCGCAGGCAGCGCTGCCCCGAATTGTACGCGCAGGATTGGAGGAAGCCAATAAATCGCCCAAGGAAATTCAGAACGCGCTCGAATTGGCAGCGATGATTGAATTTCCAAAATTGGAAAAAAGAACCCACTTTTTGGGAGTCATTGCCAATGTAGCTACCTTGATGGGATTGCTGGGTACTATTTTTGGTTTGATTAGCTCATTCACCGCGGTGGCTCAAGCGGAGGCGTCGATGAAAGCCCAGTTGTTGACCGCCGGTATTTCGGTTGCCATGAATACCACGGCGTTCGGCATTATCACCGCCATCCCGTGTATGCTCAGCCATGCCTATATCCAGGAAAGAACCACCGAAATCATTGACGGCATAAATCAGAACGTTGCAAGAATTTATCGCAGAATTGTGGCTTTGAAGGGATAGGTATATGAACCTGAGGCAAAACGTAAGAAATAAGCGTGAAGAGGTTGATGTGAACCTGACCGCGGTAATGAATATTTTTCTGATCCTCATCCCGTTTCTAATTCTCACGGCAGCATTTGTCAAGCTCGCGGTAATCGATTTTTCATTACCAACTGCCGGCAGTGGCAATAATTCCGCCACTACCCCGCCAGAAGAAAAAATGATCCTGACCGTGATTGACATCAAATCAACCGGGGAATTACAATTGAAAAGCACCGGCTCGAAATTCGATCCCATCCCACCATCGGATGCGACGGGAAAGTATGATTATCAAAAATTGATTGCCCAATTGCTCGAATTGAAAGCCAAACACCAGGCAGTCGAAGACATCATCCTGATCCCGGACAACGGCGTGAAATACGATGTTATCATCCAGATTATGGATCGCTGTCGGGAAAACGGATTCCCGAATATTTCGCTTTCATGATGTCATACGTTTGATGCGTGACGCTTTTGCCCGATAGATGAAATAATTAACTGTCGAATCAATCGTACCCATAATAAAGCAGCTAAAAATGTACTTTCAATTTGACGAAGAAAATGTTACCAATTATGCGCCCCGCCGGCGCAATGCCTATAAGCAGTTTAGTCTGAAATTGACGTCTTTGATTGATATGTTTACAATTCTTCTGGTCTTTTTGTTGAAGAGCTTTTCGGCTGAAGGTGACATCATGACCGTCACCAAAGATTTGCTATTACCAATATCAACTTCACAAAAAACACCGGAAGTAGCATCGATAGTGGCAATTACGGATGACTGGATAATGCTCGATGGAGAGCGAACTTCGACTACCCGCACGGTCTTGAATAACCGACGCTCAATGGTGATCGATAGTCTGAAAATGGTGCTGAAATTAAAGCGTGATTTGGCAAGCCATATCGGCGAAATCAATACCGATATGGGTTTCAGCGGCAAAATCTGCATTCAGGCAGATAAAGGAATTCCTTATGAGCTTATTAAAAAGGTGATGCTCACCTGCGGTCAAACCGGGTATAATGATATGCTGCTGGCGGTGTTAATGGAGGAGTAAAAGACCAGAATCCCCTGTCAATTCGCTTGAAACGGCATACTCTCGCCTTAACAGGCAGCTTTTATGATGCGAATTCATCATTTTATCGTGATTTAAAACTTGAATACTAATTCCAGATAAAACCTATGGCAAAAATACAAAAGGCTCTAAAGCTTCGGATACATCATAAAGGGAAAGTTGTCGAGCATTATATGATGCCATCTGAAATTTTCACAGTTGGCAGAAGTCCCGAAAACCAGTTGACCATTTATGGTGAAGAGTATCCTAAAAAGCAGATTTTATTCAGCCGCAAAAATGATGTATCTTTACTGCATATTCCGCCGTTTGCGAATGGCGAAGTCCGGTACAAAGAATCAACGCTGGTACTCAGGGACCTGATTCAACACCGGCTCATGGTGTCCCATAACGGCGCGATGATGATGCCGCTTTTTGACGGCAAAGAAGGCTACATCATCATCGCTCCGGATGTTCGAATCGAATTCGCTTTCAGCGGCGTTGTCGAGCGCCCAAAAGAATTGAAAACCTTCAAAGGATTCAACTGGTGGCACGTTACTATCAAGGATTTGACGCAGGATATCTATTTCAAATTCATTTTCCTATTCCTGCTGATGTTGAATTCCATCGTACTTTATGCATACAAGGATATCAAATTTGAAAAACCAAAAAATGTCGATATCAGCAGAGTGGCACGCTACGCGAAAATCATTTTGAATACTGCAAAAGAGCCCATTGATGTGGATAATCCGACCATGATGAATCAACAAACCGATGGAACTTCGGATTCGGATAAACCAGATAAAAATAAATCAGCGAAAAAATCTACCAGAGGAGATCGCAAAAAAGGTAAAAAGGGTGGCAACACGACCGTCAGCAAAGGATTGCTTGGTTTAATATCCGGCGTCGGCTCTTCTAATCAATCCAGTTCTGTCCTGGACTTTTTGGTGGACAAAGGGCTGACTGCAGATTTGAATAATGTTCTCCAGGGCGGCAGCAATTTGAGAAAAGGCAAAAAGCCTGGCGCGGATCGCGGTTCGGAACTTGATCAATTCATCGGAACCGGTGATGGTATTGGCGGAATAGATGACCTGCTTGAAGATTTCGATGAAGTCGAGGAAGTTGTGCAGTTGAAAAAGAAAGAGCAAGTAATCATCCAGAAAGTGCAGAGCCAGTCCGGCAGCAAAGAAGCGATGGGATACCGGGACATCGAGTCCATCACAAGTAAGATGAATTCAGTTTATGGCAGAATCCTGTATATATATCAAAAATACCTGCGTCGTGATGTCGATTTCAGGGGTAAGGTTACGGTTGAATTTACCATCGAAGCTGACGGGCGGATTTCCCAATGCCGGGTTCGCGAATCAACTATGAATAATCCGGCGCTAAAAGCCGATTTTGAACGCGAAATTGTCAGCGCTATCCGGCACTTATCATTCGACAAAATTCCGAAAGGATCTGTCAATTACGCGTATCCGCTCGTATTCCAGCGAATCGAATAGCGCGGATTACCTGCCGATAGCGTTGAATATAAAATTTAGGAAGGGGTTATCCCGGGAACCAACAAAAAAGGCTTCGGTTTTCTCTTATATTTCTTGGAGAAAAACTCGAAGCCTTTTGTATTTTTTATGTGGCATTAAACGGACTTACAATTCCGCTCCCAATGAAAAATAGTACTTTGCTTTGGGCTTTGATCCGGCGGACGTCCAATCGGAGGTCCAGGCTATATCGAAGCGCAAAATGAAAAATCCCAAATTCATCCGCGTACCCAGACCATATCCCATCATGATATATTCCGGATTCAGTCGAACGCCGCCGCTGCCGGTTTTCAGAAATGGTTGATAGGATTCATCGTCATACCAGGCGCTGCCAAGATCGGCAAAAAGCGCGCCCCGGATATTCTGAAAACCGATGGGCAGGGGCCAGCCTAATATAAAATACCGTATTAACGGAAACCGGAATTCCAGATTTGTCAACAGGTAACGGGTACCAACGAGTTCATAGAAATCAGCTCCGCGCAAGGGCATTTCGAAGCTGGAGAAATAGATATCCTCGAGGTAATTCACGCGAATACCATCCCTGAATTTATAATTGAGCCAGTTATCGATGCCGCCAACGAAGAAATTTTGTTTATGTTCACCTTCGCTAAAACCGCCGGCAAACCTGGTCATGAAACTATATTCATTACTGATTTTAAAATATTTACGCCAATCTGCCTTGAAAGTGATAAATTCCAATCCATCATTATTTATCTTGGGACTATAGTGCACGCCAATCGACGATCGCCCGCCGTTTACGGGTCCTATTTCGCCCCAGAGAACGGTATCATTCACCAGGTTCAAAGAGCTAATCAGGACGCGTCTGCGAAAAGTCGGGATTGCCCAGGTGAGAAATTCGCGATCGATTGCCAAAAAATTCATCCCGAAATCGATCCTTCGGTATCTCGAAAACGGCATGCTCAACATTAAATTTCCGCCATAGATTCTGTCTCGAACCCAATCGAACCAGGAGGTTGGAATGTAATAAGCGAAATGATATAATCCGAATCCGACATCGATCCGGCGTGGCAAATAGTAGTACGTAACCATATAATTCGAATTTCGAATATCTGACAGCAGCAATAAATACAGATTGATCCGGTGGTTTCCCAGGACATCAGACAGGGCGATTTGGGTATTTCCCTGCATGCCGAAAATCTGATCGTAACTGGCGTTGCCATAAACGATATCAGGTGAAAATTTTACTTTGTATTTATTAATTTTGTATTCGCCGCTGCTAAACTTATAATCTGTTGAATCAAGGAAAACTTCTTTTTCTGTTTTTTCACGTTGCTTTATATCACCTTTCATAAAATCCGAATTGAAGACAATTTGTTTATATTTATTTTCTTCTGTATCTTTCGCATCCGCATCCTCTTCCCGGAGGAAGTCTGCCTTGTCGGTGATCGAAACATCAATTTTGCCTTCTTCTTTCTTTTTTATGAAATTTGTTTTTTCGAGACTGATTTCACCGGGCTTGATTGAAAACGGATTTTTCATCAGATAGATGTCGTAACCCGCGTTGTAAAAGGATGCGAACGCCAATTTCGAGCCATCCTCCCCACCCCATGACAGATGGAATGCACCCGTAATAATGTTGGTGATGGGGTACCGCTCGTTCGTTTGCAAATCGTAAATATAAATATTCGGAATCCCGCACGCATCACTGGTAAACGCGAATTTATCACCAGTCGGGGAAAATACCGGATAATGCTCCAATTCAGGCGTATCGGTGATGCGTTCAATGTGTGAACCGTCCGCTTCGATGATGTAAATATCCAGATTTCTGAAATCGATATCCTGAATACGGAATTGTTCATCGTATTCGGTAGACGTATGCTCGCCCCGGTCACTGACGAAAATCAATTTCGAGCCGTCGGGCGACCATGACGGTTCGATATCGCTGAATTTATCGTTGGTAATTCGTCGCAGCTTTTCGGTTTCCAGGTTAACGGCATAGATATCCCCGAAGCCATTTTGAATTCCGACAAACGCAATTTCATCGCCTTTTGGTGACCATGACGGTGTAAAAATGCCGTCGATTCCGAATTTCAATGAACGCGTAATTTTTGCCCGTCGAACATCCACAATGTGCAGGGCGTCTTCCTCGCCGGCTTTCGCGCTGAATGCGACGTATTGACCATCGGGCGACCAGCTAAGCCCCGATTGCAGCCAGTGCAATTCCTCAAGGTTCGAGGTTTGTTGACCTGATACCAGCTTTTTAAGGATGCGCCCGTCGATTGCACTCATCAAATAGATATCAAAATAATCAGAGCGATCAGAGAGAAAAACGATCTTGTCACCTTTGGGCGAAAGCGCTGGTCCGTTATTGATGAAGTTTTTATCCTTTTCGTGATCGGTTAATTTTTTAGCGATTTCCTCAGGTTCCAGCCGTCCGGAAATATCGGGCCAATACTGACGTTTCAAGTGCAAATGCCAGCGCTTGGTTAAATCCTTTACATCGACGCCAATCGCCTTTTTAAGACCGATATCCACATTTCGATTGATTTTAATTTTGCCAAGAATTTCCCCAATCTTTTCATTTCCATATTTTTCAGCCAGGTAATAGAGCACCGATTGCCCGCCTTTATAAGCCATAAAGCCATACAAGCGATCCACAGGGGGAACATACCCATTCAGCGCTGCATCGCGCATGTACATATCACTCTCGACATCCCAGCCCCGGCTCTCGTATTCCGCCAGCCCCTCGATCAACCATAGCGGAAGCTGCAACCGCGCCATGCCGACGATGATGGATTGCGTGCCTGAGCCATAAACCATTTGCAGCATCACCGCATGCGTCAACTCATGGTGCACAACGTGGCGCAACGACTCCCAATCGCCCTGGTACGGAATCACCACCCGATTTTTGAAGAACTCGGTGAATCCCCCCACTGATTCTTCGGGCGGACCTAGACTGACATTGGTTTGTTCGAAATCGTTGTGGCTGTTATATACGACAATGGAAATTCGATCCGCCAGCTCAAAGCGAAAATCTCTTTTGATTGAAAAGTAGCTGCGCTCGGCGACGTCGGCTACAAATTCAGCGATTTCAGCTCCGCCGTTTGTGAAATATACATCAAAATGTTCGGATTGGATAAATTGCCAATTAAAATTTGTGTATTGAACTTTATTCTTTCCAAAACTCTGCGCATCAACAGATTCGGAGAATATTGTTAAAATAAGGATCAAGTAAAGAAAAATTATGAATTTCACCTTCATACCATGCTCCTTGGATTTATGTAAAAAAAACACACTCATTCTCCATTAGATAAATTCGAGCAAAATTTCTTTCGCGCCTTGTGCATTCAGAAGTGAATTTTTCGTTTGAGAGCCACTGCAAATCACGCATTGAAGCGCAGAAAGCTTCTCAATTTTTAACGGAAAATCTTTCAACGAATATCGCAAGCTTCTTTGCAGCCGGATCCTGGATTCGTAATGCGAAGAGATAATCGCCCGGTGCAGTATTCAGCGTGATGATTTGTTCGATCGTTTTTCCATCTTTCAAATTCGACAGGGCTGCCGCATCGAGGGTTTTGACCTTCTCCTGTCTCAAAATCTCTCGCAAGTCCTCATCATATATCACATATTGTTCAAGGAACTGCACCGATTGTTGTCCGTTATAGCGGGTGATATTCAGTTCTTTCAAAGGCATTTTGTACGTGATCTGCACAGCCGATGCCTTTCCTTCAGGTTGCACCTTAATTTGCAGCGCAAAGTCCTTTACAGCATCTGCCTTATAATCGTGCTGATACCTGAATTCCGGATTGCTGATGAAATTTGCTTCCACATAGCTCATGCGATCGCGGTACATGTTCCGACTCATGGGACCCGGAGAAATCGCATTGCCATAAATATTGGTCAAATATTGTTTAATGAGAAAATCGACATTAAATTTGTGATATGTCCATTCTTCGGTGTGATACCCGGTGATCGTCCGGAAATCCGGTTCGCCGTACTTGATATAAATTTCGCCCCTTGCATCCCAGGGAGCCTTTGCCCAGCCCTCACGCAAATATTGAATTTTCAAATAATTGATATGCCGAAAATCCCACGAGTCTGAATAATGCTCCCAGGCATAATTTACGCGCCGTTCGAATTCGTCTTTTCGTTCATTCTCGTCTGTGGTTGGCGTCGGATCCTGGCGCTTCCAAAATTTCCGCTGCCATTCCATTCGATCGTACCCGGGATTGAGCGCATAAAACTCCTCGAACTGCTCCGGGGGTAAAATATAAAATAATCCAAAGGTTAATAATTCATCTTTTGACCAATTATTATCCACCTTCATCATTTTCTGATACAACTGAAGTGAGGTTGATTCAAAGAACGAACTTCTTTTTGCAGTTGCATTTTTTTCAACGCGTTCATTTTTATCTTCAACAGTGCTAATCCCCAAATGTTCCGGCACAGTTTCGGTGATAGGCTGCTTTGTTCGCGCTCCCTCGCCTGATGCCAGGGCATTGAGTAGCGCCGTCGCCATTTCCCCGAGATCTTCATCTTTTTCAGTTTCCTTCAGCACCGGAATCGCTCGTTTGTCCCCCAATTTGCCCAGGGCAATTGCTGCTTGCTGCCGAATCGAGGGCTCACTCTCCTTCAATTTATCGGAAAGAAACGTCAAATAGTGATCATTGCCGGTTTTCACGAACTTTTCCGCAAGCCCGATCTGGTGAATAACTGCGTCATCAATCCAGGAGCTGCCGGGAAATTTTTTGATGAGCCGTTCGTAAGCCGAAAATGCGTCGGCAAAGCTGTCAGGCTTCTTTTCCAGATTATATCCGATCCAAAAAAGCGCGTCATCGTGATATTTGCTTTCGGGGAATTGCTCGATGAGTTGTTGAAGCCGATCAATCGCCTTATCCCATTCCCTGGCAAGGCAGCTTTTTTGAGCGTTGTAATATAATTTCCGCGCTTCTTGCTCGCTATCGCCTGCTGTACCGACTGCCGGCAAAATCCAGAACCAGGCTGTTATCAGCAGCAACCCAACAGGTCTGAGTTTTTGTAGTCGGATATTCATTCGCGTATTTACCATCATCGTTAAATCCTCTATAATTTATGCCGAGATGCCGGCTTTCGGTTGTGCCAGCAATTCCTGCAGATTTCTCGATTCATAGAGCAAGTTGCTGTCCTTTATCATTTGTATAATCTCTTTGACAGCATCATTTGCAGGTTCCGCATTCAAATTTGAAATCTCCAATAAAATCAATTCAATCTGCGTCAGATACCGCAACACACTTTGATCGTTAAGCTGCAACGCTCGCTCGTGCAAAACAAAAGCGCGGGTCAATAATTTCTGCGCGACTTCCTTTGCCAATATCACCTGTTCAGGTTCCAGATTATCGTCCCGGTCAATATTCACAATTTGCAGCAATATCACCTCTGTTTCGAAAATATAGTTTTTGACCATTTCAGCGGTTTCAGTGTAGGGCGGAACTGTCAGGATTTCCGGTTGGCGGACGATGGCGCCGGGTTCAGTTTGCAGGTTAAACACCATCCACCCCAGCGCGAAGCCAATCAGCAACAGCGCGGCAGCTTTCGCAATCCGGAAGCTTACTGCCTGCTGTGTGATGATAAAATGCCAATAATCCGCCAATTTCTCGATGAGCTGCCCTGACAGGGATTTTGCTTGAAACATTTTTTTCAAATTTTGATGGTAGCTCTTTAAAAACGCATCAGTCGGCGCTTCTCTCGGTGTTGAATTCAGGATGTAGTGCAATTCCCGAAGCTCCTGCAACCGTGATTGGCATGATTTGCATCCGGGAAGATGCGAATCGATCTCGGCGACCATCCCTGTTGGGAGCTCATTTGCAACAAAATCAGCGAGATATTCATCAAATTTGCACTGCATTGTCCATCCCTTTTATTTGGTTTTGAATGCGCGCAAATGGCGTTTCAACTTGCCCATCGCACGGTGAATATGAATTCGAACCGTATTTACATTGCAACCCATAATTTCAGCGATTTCTGCAGACGATTTTTGGTGAAAATACCTGAGAGCCACCGCGGTGCGTTGATTCAAAGCTAATTTTTCGAGCGCTTTTTTTACATGCAGGTTCAATTCATCGGTTTCGATCTGGTCTTCGGGCGTTGTCGAATGGATTGTTTCTGAAATATCTGAATCCACAGTGTCCTCAAGCGGTTGATGGGGATTTTTCTGGCGCGCTCGGTGCAGATCAGTTGCATGATTGACAGCGATCCGGTACAGCCAGGTTGAAAACCGACTGCGCTCCTGAAACATATTCAGTTTTTCGAACGCCCGGATGAATACCTCTTGCGCCAGGTCTTTGGCGTCATCATAGTTGCCCAACAGATCGAATCCCAGTGCCAGAATCATATCTTGATATTTTTGAACTAGTTGACCAAAAGCGCGCGAATTTCCTGCTTTTGCCTTTTTAACTAGCCGCTCTTCATCATCGACCATTCAACCTCTCGTTCATGCACCGCCGGTTTCGCCAAGTGTTTCTCATTCATAAGACGGTGATGGTTGTGTTTCCGTTTACAATTATTTCGCTTTGCGCGATGCTGTAAACCAAAATCTGGAATTAAATAATCACCTCTCTTTTGATATAAAAAATATTTACAAAATGCAACTGTTTTGCTTGTAAATCATATAAAATTTATTTCTTGATTTTTATAATTTGAATCTGTATATTAAATGATACTTACTATAACCGATTGAAAATTAATCTTATAGCCTTATTACACTTTCGGAGGGATGATGGGAAAAACAATCCATAAAGAAGGAAAAATGAGAGGTATCGAAGGCACCTCGCTTTTTTACCAGACCTGGCAGCCGGAAAAAATATCCCGGATTTTCTGCGTGGCGCATGGTGTCGGGGAGCACAGCGGACGCTATATGAATCTGGTTCATTATTTTTTGCCGCTGAATTATGCGGTTTACGCGCTCGATCACCGCGGGCACGGGCGCTCCGGCGGGCAGCGGGGACACGTCAAGCAATTCAGCCATTATGTTGATGATTTCCGTATTTTTGTCCAACTGGTCAAAGAGGCGCATCCCGGCATAGACATATTCATCGTCGGGCACAGTATGGGCGGGCTGATCGCCCTGGCTTACTGCCTGGAATATCCGGCGACACTCAAAGGCGCGATCATTTCATCACCCGGTCTGGCGATTAAAGTGAAAGTTCCGGCAATCAAGCAGGCTGCTGGTAAGCTCTGTTCGAGCATCCTGCCCTGGCTGGCGATGGCAAACGGCTTGCCCGTGGAAGCATTATCGCATGATAAAGATGTCATTGAACAATACAAGGCAGATCCGCTCGTACACGACCGGGTTACCGCACGCTGGTTCACTGAATTCTTAGCTACCCAGGATTATGTCCTCGACAGTGCGAAACGATTTAAATTGCCGGTGCTCATTATGCACGCCGGCGAGGATGGATTAGCTGATCCGGATGGCAGCCGGTTGTTTTATAAAAAGCTTCAAATCGAAGACAAAGAGTTGAAGATTTACGAGGGATTTTACCACGAATTATTCAATGAAATCTCGAAATCGAAAGTATTCGATGACATGAAAGCGTGGTTGGAGCGACATTAACAAGCATTGAGTAACGCTAACAGCCATAGGGGAGGAAATATGGTTGCTTTTACCGAATTCAGCCTGGTTTCATTCTTGATTATGTGCCTCATCGCAGCGGTGTGCGGGGCAATTGGTTCCGCCATCGCCGGTATCGATTCCAAAGGCTGCATCACCAATATCGTCATTGGCTTGATCGGCGCCATGATCGGGCGCTGGTTGAGTTATCAAATTAAGATGCCCGACATTTTATATTATAAAGAAATTCCGATTTTATGGACCATCATCGGCTCCGCATTATTTATCTTCATCATTTCGCTGATCATGGGCAATCGCAAACGATGACTATTAACAAAGGAAAAATTATGAAATTATATTCAGTCCGAAAAGGACTTTTGTATTGCGCCGGTTGCATGTTTTTGATTTTTGCATTTCTGACAGCCTGCACGTCCGGCGATAAATCGCAGCCGCAATCGGGCAAAATTATAAAAGCCGAGTACACCGAACTAAAAGTAACCGAAAATGGCAGATTGGAGATCACTGGTTCCGGTGAGGATCAGATTTATGTGCTCACGTTGTGGGGAACACCATATCAAATGGGCAAGGCACATGGCACACTTCTAAAAGACGAAATCTTTGAACAGGTTAAAATGCTCATTCGGCTTATGACCGAAAAGATGGAACAGCCGCCGGATATTCTCGATGATATTTTCAAACAAGCACAACCTTTCATCCCAACATATTTCATCGAAGAAATGCGCGGAATTGCTGATGGGAGCGGGCTCGAGTTGCAGGATATTATCCGCGCCAATTTAATCGGTGAAGCCAGTGAATTCCATTGCAGTCTTTTCGGCGCCTGGGGAAAAGCCACTGCCGCGGATAGCCATCTGTACCAATTGCGCTGCCTCGATTATGAAACGCATGCCAACATACAAAAATATCCGGTGATGGTCGTTTACGTGCCGGAGCAGGGACATGCGTTTGCGAACATCACCTGGGCAGGCGTGGTGGGATGCATTTCCGGCATCAGCCAGGCGCGACTGGCGATCAGCGAGATCGGCGACGATTATGATGCACCCAATGACACATTCGCAGGGATCCCGTTCATGTTTCTGCTGCGCGATGTGCTGCAATTCGACAAAAGCCTGGATGATGCGATCTCACGCATTCAAAACGCTCCTCGAACGACGTCACTAATGTATGGAGTCGGGGATGGCGAAATGGGACAACTGCGGGGTTTTCAGACGTCTCACACCTTATGCAATGTTTTCGATCCAGACAACCTGGAGCCGCTGACCGATGCACACAAGCGGATTGAGGATGTCGTCTATTGGGGAATGAGTTGGAATGTGCCCAGATATGACGGACCACTGCATGATAAGCTTGTCGAATATTACGGAAAGATCAATGCCGAAAACACCATCAATGATATTATCACTTCAGTGGGAACGGGCAATCTGCAAACGGTGGTTTACGATTTAACAGCCATGAAAATCTGGATTGCCAATGCGCGCGCGGATCATGAATCGGGTCCCCTCGAAGCCTATAACCGGCAATTCGTTGAATTCGATATGAACGCGCTATTCAAAAAGGCAAGCGAATCAGCGGGCAATTAATGCAGGGGAAATGGGTAAGGTAATCTCTTGCGATAATTGAATCTTGTGTTCAAGTGCTGTATTCCGTGAATCCGGGAAATATGCTGCTCGCAAAAGGTTACCTCCTGCACAAATAGAATAAGATGCTTAAAATAAAAGTCGCCTTCCGGGGGAGGCTGTAACATCATGTCAAAATATCCGCATCACCCAATATTCAAAAAATATTCAATTCAGCATACGGTTCACTCGGTTCCCTGCTATCTCAACAATATCATTTTTCGCGACTCAACGTATCCATCCGTTTTCAAGGTATAAAAATAAATTCCGCTGGGAACGATTTGATTGTACTCATTCTGCCCCTTCCACTGAACGGAATGGAATCCGGCAGGTCTTTTGCCATCGATCAATTTAATGATTTCCTGTCCGAGCTGGTTGAAAACAGATAATCTCACCTGCGATTCAACCGGCAAGGCGAATCGGATTTCAGTTTCAGGATTGAAGGGATTCGGGTAATTTTGCAGCAATTCAAAATCAGCCGGTTTCTGCTTCGAAGTCGGGTATGTCTCCACATCAGAAAGCACCGAAAAAATCGCGCGCAAGATAGGAAATCCAATCGCTTCCGGTGATGTCCAGAAGTCGTAATGCTCATACCACGCATTTTGATAGCGATAAAAAACAATATTATGTGGGATATTTTGCGTTTCATCAAACAAAACAGATGAGCTGTCTTTATCAACGTATTCAATCCCGATGAATAATCCCTCATTCCTGTGGGTCACGATTCCAAGGCTGCCGAGTTGTATTTCCGCCCAGTTGGGGTAAAACTGGTTTTGGTTGAGAATGATGGCACCAGTGCTTCCCAGTTCAGCGCCGACTTTGCCATCGGCACCGGCTCGATTTACGTGCACCTTCACCGATGTTTGCCCGGTTTTCACAAGTTGATAATCATAATAGTGAAATCTGACACCTTCAAGCGTATAGGTATAGAATTCCAACTCAGGGACGAATTTGGTAGCGACGATATGATTTCTGGGCAATTTTCCATAAGTATTTGGCACACCGTTATCCCATTGGAATTCATAATACAGGATTTCACCGCCGCTCGTTTTCGCCGAAACACGATTTGACGGGGCACTTTCGCCATCCGGATCGCTGTAAAGCGCGGTTACATAATACCAGTAGGTTTGACCGGGTGTCACAGCGGCATCTTCATAGGAGCGCGTAACGACTTGCGATGCGATCTTCGTAAAACTGCCGTACTGACTATCGCTGCGATAGACATTGAATCCGGTTAATCCGGCAAATTTTGAAAATCCGGTTTGCTGCAAATTAATTTGATGCGACTGCTGTTTGACTGACTCATCTTTCACAAAATCGGAATGTTGCCGTTCGCCGGGATCGAAGTCTGCGACAGCCAGTTCAGCTTCATACGTGTTTGCCAGCGCAGCAGATGAGGGAGGATTTTGCCAGGTCAATCGAATCGAGATCTCATTGCCCGTCGCCTGGAGTGCTTGTGGCGCAGAAAAATTGCGCGTATCTGTAATCTGGTCGCATGCGGCAAGTACATCCAATTTGCCATATCCCCAGGCATTATTTTTTGTACTCCCCGTATAGGCATCTTTTTTTGCGCCATTGGTAAGCGCATCCTTTATCTGCTGCGCATCGAGAGTCGAATTTTTCGCAAACATCAATGCCACCGCACCTGTGACGAACGGCGCTGCCATGCTGGTTCCCTGCAAAATTGCGTGCTTATTATCCTGGAAAACCAGCGTATTGATCGGGTAACCCAATTGTGACACGTTAAATATGGAATATTCACCGGTTACCGGAGCCTGGGATGAAAAGGCGGAGCCAATCTGGTGACCGGGTGCTGTAATTTCAGGTTTGAGCCGATTATCGCGCGTGGGACCCGGACTCGAATATTCCGCCAAATCACCATAAGATTTATTGGACCAGCCGAGGAAGGTTTGGTTTCTCGTTACGCCGTCAAGATCAACCCATTGGGTTTTGGTGACATACGCGCCAACGGTGATAACATTGTTTGCAGTGCCGGGTATTTGAACGATTCGCGAATTATCGACATTTGACGTAAATTCAGCGCCAAACGAGGCACTGGCGAGCCACATATCAAACATCCCCGATGTACCTGCCATTTTAATTTTCCACGTACCGGGCGCCGGTCGCTGGCTTTCGGCATAATCGATAATAAGCAGTTCAATATGCCCATCCCCATTATTCGGATCGAGACCGCCCCACGCATTATCGATGATAATGGTGCCTTCGCTGGTTTCTTCGGCGAGGTACGATCCGCTGGCAACAGGACCGTAGGTTGCACCCTGGGGCGTTGTAATCGCTATCGATTGGGAAGCCGAACCATCGTACCAGATATCGAGCAAAGCATAATCATTCTGGGCACCCGCCTGCGCGGTATAGCTGGTGATGAACAGGTTGGTTGTAATTGAACTGGTGCTGCTGCTCAATGCGCCGCTTGAATGCAAATTGCTCCCATTTGAATTACCGGCTGCAGCGACAATTGCTTTGCCCGGTTTGCCAGAGCCAACGAGTGCATCAATTGCCTGCTCTTCGAGACTGCTGCCGTCGTGTGCGCCGCTATGTGAGCCCAGGCTGATGTTGATCACATAAGGCTGCCCCAGTTCCGAAGCAACACTATCCACAAAATGAATCGCGTTAACTTCATCGAAAGAGGAGAATGATCCGAGGTCAGTACGGCTGGCTTTGATGACGACCAGATCAGCGCTCCGGGCAACTCCTGCATAAGTTCCCGCCGGAATCCCGTTGCCTGTGCCCCGACCGTTACCGGCAGCAATTCCGGCAACATGGGAACCGTGCCCGTTGCGGTCGGCTTCGCTCACGGTTCCGGTACCACCCAGCGCCTGGTTAATTTCAGCCTCGGTAAATAGCGTACCGCCATACGAATCAGGTCCATCCAGCTTGCCATCGCCATTCGTGTCACCGGGTTCGCTGAAATCCAGCAGGTATTTAATGCGAGTTGAGCCATCCACATTTCTGAAATCGCCATGCCGCCAGTCGATACCGGAATCGATAATGCCGATAATGGCGCCGGCTCCGCCATTCAGACTGTGCTGGGACTGTGCAGTCAGCGCACCGGTTTCGGGCACGCTGACATCATTCGACGGTTTTATTTTTTTTGCAGCTTCAACATAAACGAGATCATCCAACTGAGTGAGTTCTTGTAGCCGATCCGGTTTGATATAGCCGCTGTAGATGTTGCCGATTCGTGACTGCACCGCAAATCCAGCCCGGCGAAGTTCATCCGGTGTTCCGTTGTGCTTGACCAGTAGGCATAAATTGTATTCCGAAAACATCATCCCGTCAACACGCAAAATTCCCATCTGGTGACTAACCAGGGTTGGCGAAACGAGTAATCGTCTCAAAGCCGGATCGAGTTTGCTGCGCTCAGTTTGGCTCAAAGGATTGCCAAAGCCAATTACATTACAAGCTAAAACCGCGATAACAAGAACGCGATAAATGGTTTTCATTTTCATATTCATTATTTCTTGCTCCGATTATTTGAATTTGACTGGTAATTAAAGGGAAAGCATCTGAGCGAAGTCATACCGAAAATTTCATTCAGGTCGAGAACATTCAAGCGGAATACAAACACTTCGAACGGTTTTAAAGAAATTTCCCGCGCTCCTGATCCGGCATAGAAAAACGCCTGACTGACGCAGTCGTTGGTGGCAAAGCCCGTTTTTAAGACAGGCGCTGGTTATTATAGCGGGGGCAAAGAATGTACCGGCAAGTGGTTATCGGTTAATTTTTCTGCGATTCAAATGATTGCCTGTGCGCAAAACTTTTATTTTCGACCGATTCGAGCGCGTTCGATATAAAATAAGAAACGAAACGAAAAATACGATAGAATAATTGGCGAACAGGATCCATAAAATCGGATTACCGGAATTGATAATTGAGCCGGAATACGTCACCCGATCACTTCTGCGGGAGCCGGGTGATGCCGTTGCTTTGAGAGTGAGCGATTTTAACTTTGAAATAGGTATAAGTTTCCTGGCAGAAGCGATCAGCGATAACGGATTATCAGTCGCCTGAAGAATTTTTATGATTGGGTGAATACTTGCACGATGGCAAGTTTGAAAAACAAACGTTGAACCAGCTTCCAGCTTCAAATTGCTGCCGGAAAATGCCGGAGTCAAGCTGCAAAACACGAGCGTTATCGTTAGAAGTACCGCCAGGGTACTTATGCGTAATTTATTCATTTTTATATCCTTGTAATATTATGTACTGATTTTAGAGCAAACCGCTGTCCGAAAAACTGAAGTACGAATCTTTTCCGATGATGAGATGATCGACCACCTTGATTCCTACTAAATCGCACGCCATCCTCAAACGCGCGGTCACCTGCTTATCCTCATTCGATGGTTTGGGATCGCCACTCGGATGATTGTGAACGAAAATAACGGATGCAGCAGAATTGTTGACGGCATCTTTTACGATTTCGCGTGGCGAAACCAGGCTTTCGGTCAGGCTGCCTTCGAAGACTGTTTTATCGAGGATCAGGTGATTTCGGCTATTCAGCAATAAAATCCTGAATACCTCGCGCGCGCTGTCACGCAGGTGCGGTTTCATTAAATGATAAACGTCTTCGCTGGAGGTAATCCGCTGTGTTACGCCTGACTTTTCGATAAACAGCCTTTTACCGATCTCCAGAGCAGCCTTGAGCATCGCCGCTTTAGCAGGACCGACACCGTTTATCTCACACAATTCCGGAATGGTGCACTGATCGAGTCCCCGCCAGCCTTTGAATTTTTTCAAAGCATAACGTGCCAAATCGATGGCAGTATCTTCGACGCCCCCTGTTCGCAATAAAATCGCCAGAATTTCGACATCAGAAAGTTTATCCGCCCCGAGCCGGATCAGGCGTTCCCTCGGGCGATCGTCTTCCGGCCAATCGGTTATCTTCGACGCGTATCGAGCCATAATGATAGATGCTATTGCTAAATTAGGTAAAAGGTTCGTTCACTCTTCGCAAGTATCCTACTCCAACATGCCGCATGCATGCCGCGTCATAGCAATTTTTTTATAGCGCTCCTTGGATTTTTTTAAGTCTGCCTCTAAACCAGGTTCCCGAATGCCAGGCTGGAAACCAGGGAACATGGCAACCCACCATACCTGAGGGGGCTACTCCTGTGCCGTCATTTTCATTTGATAATCAACATCTTTTTGGTATCGCAGAACGTACCGGCATGCAGTTGATACAGATAAATTCCCGTGGCAACTAAATTTCCACGATCATCCCGCCCGTCCCAGTGAATTCGATGGATGCCGGGTGCTTTCGTTTCCTCGATCAGGGTTCGGATGGCAGCGCCGGTCAGCGAATAAATTACCAATTGAACCGGAACATCCTTCGAGGCAGTGTCGGCGATCTCGTAAATAATTTGCGTCCCGGCATTGAACGGATTGGGGTAATTCTGATGCAGCGCGAACGCTTTTGGAATCGCAAAATTTACCCGGACCGCTTTCGAGAAAGCGAATGAGCCATCAGTGTCAATTTGTTTCAGGCGATATTCCGCGTCACCCGAGTGTGGTTCATCATCGACGAAAGTGTAATGGTGATGTTCGATTGTGGTTCCGTTCCCGTCAACAAAGCCGATAGCGCTCCAATCAGTCTCAGGATTCAGAGTTCGCCGCTGAATTTCAAATCCCAGATTATTGCTTTCGGAGGCGGTTTCCCAGCGCAATACAATCTGCCCGTTCTCGGGTTGAGCAGTGAAGGCGCTCAATTCAACCGGGACTGCTGTGCCCGACGCCATATTCGAAAACGCCGAGACATTGCCCGCGTCATCAATCGCACGCAGCAGAAAATAATAATTCTGGTAAGCATCCAGCCCGGTGACGGTGAACGTTTGCGTTTCGCCGGGAGTCAGCGGTATCGGTCGGCTTTTGGGCGTACTGGCAGTGCCCCACCAGAAAAGTGTATCTTCTTCTACCAGGAAATTTGAATATTTCAACTCGTACTTTTCGATCTTATCTCCGCTTGCACCGTCATCTCCCGGGGCAGTCCATTGCAGCGTGATGCTCTGGGTGGTATAGTCAAAAACGGACAGATCGGTGGTTTTTGCCGGAGCAACCATATCGAAAACCTGGGTATCGAATTGGCTATCCAGAGAATTTTCATAGCAACTGAGAAACTGCGGACCAATGGCTTCATCTTTATCTGGTTCCATGAAATACACCAGGTAGCTCATCCCGAACGAGCCTGCAATACTTGTCCCGCGTATCGCCATGCCCAGGTCACCATAAGAGAGCGAATCGCCGGTGTCGCTGGTGCCATCGGCAGTTCCGCCGCCAGCGTTGTCATGATAATACAACTCTTGCGTATCGCCTAAATCGGGCAGCACGTACAGCATCAGGAAGGAACCGGGCGCGCCAGTCACCAGATGCCAATTCATTTGCGGATAATCGGCAACGGTGGGCACGAATGATTCGGGTGTGCCATCGATCTCGATGCCCGAGTTATACGGATTATAAATTTTCATCCCAATCGCATTTTGATTCAAATCGAATGATTGGCGCATGTAATTGATTCCCCAATCGGCACTCAACCGCTTCGAGGGACCGCGAGCATCGACGTGGTATGGAAAATAGTATGAATCGAAGCTGATCTCACCGATCGGATCTGAAAGCAGGGGAAATACCAGCCAATATTTAATCTGGCGGATAACTCGAATCGGTCCTTTCACATATTTAATATTTCTTACCTTCAAAGACTTATCCTCGGTAATCCGCACCGTAAATCCAAAAAAAACATTCACACGGTATTTTATCCGGTCCAGGATATCGATCCCTGATCCACCAAAGCTGGTTGGAACAGACCAATAATTAATCATACCTGCCAGATTATGCCCTTCAATATAGCTTGTACCATAGACAATATCATCGCCGGTTGAGTCGGTTGGGGCTTCGGTGTAATCCATGTAGCTTTCCAAAAACGGATTCGCTTTGAGGGTATTCGACCGGTACAAATACGCATATTTATTCTCCGCAGGCGACAGGGGATCAGAGGTGCACAACTCGATTCGTTCCGTTAATTTCGATTCGTAATTGGAAATCCATTGTGTATCTGCTGCTTTATCTCCCATATCCCTGACCATGAAGCATAATTCATCACCGCTTTCCAGAATGCCGTCTTTTTCGCCGAAAAACGTCCACAGCGTGTCCACGCGCGTGCTTTCGGCATTGATATATTTTTCCACCACTTCCCAACCGTTTTCATCAAATTGAAACGGAATCTGCTTCCAGTTTTTAGTCGCGCTGTTGAATGAATAAAGAAACCACTCGGAGCCTGGTGTGCCGTCAAGCTGAGCGATATCGTCCGTCTGAATGACTATCGCCTGCATGCTTCTGGGTTCAGTCCAAGCTTGGGTTCCGGCAGTTGCCGTAGCCATCCACAGGCAGATAAGTGTTATACCGATCAGAAAGAATGAAGAATGCCTGTCTGCGATGTTGTTCATAATATACCTCCAGGTTGTCATTGGCATAAGGTGTCAAAAGGTACTATGAAAAAAAATAATTCCTGTAAAATTAGCAATGAAATAACTCCTGTTGTTCCCCATCATTCTCCATCCAATCGAATTGAAATCCACCCTTCATTTATCAACAATTCAAGTTATTTCAGGAATAAAATATTTGTTACAAGTATTATTCCAGGATAACGATGGTAAAATGTACGGCTTTTTTTTAACGATTGCAACAACTTTTTCACTTTATTCCTGTAAAATATGGCATTTTAACAAAGCGTATTATTTGAATCTACAAGAGGTTATCAACTTACGGTCTGAAAATGATAGCCAAAGACAGGCTTGAGAATCAATGCTTTTGGCTGTTCCCATTCGCCCTGCAGCAGATTTGGGGAATTTGACTTCTGGTGTTGTGCGATGACTGGAAATTGAGAATCACTTCAAGAGCGGATTTTATAAATCGGGACGCGGTGACTTCAACGGTGGAATCGTTCGAATCAATCGTCAAAATTTTAAATTTGATCAAATGAGCCTGTCATCGCTTCACAATCGATGGTGTTTTTGAAGGAAATGCATAGCTGAAAAACATCAGATTTTCGTTTTTTCGATATCCTTGCCATGCGAAAATTTCAATGCGAGTGAAATAAGAAAGATACCTGAAGCGAGATATATGATTTGCACTGGTTCATCGAAAGTTAATTTTACAAAAAATTTGAGAAAATTTATAATCAAAATCATCAGAACCACTTTCCCGAGGATGCTCTTCAACTCATCGAGTGAGTTGAATTTCAACCAATCCGGACGCCGTATATTCTCCATCCGCGCGGCTTCCTGGGCGGCTTCGATTTTTGATATAAACAGATCGTAGCTTCCCAAACCGAAAATGAGCAAAACCATCCCCAGCAAAAAATCATCCACTGTGGTAACGATATGTAGGATAATTTTATTATA
>JAFGMA010000288.1 GCA_016927835.1 Candidatus Zhuqueibacterota bacterium
AAGTGGCTATTTATCAAAAATATTTTAAAGAAAAATGTCCAGGTTAAACTTATTTTGGGTTGTTTTGTAATTTTATGCCGGGAGCTTGTCATTCTGGAAGAATCTTTTTGCGGTTACGTAACATATAAAAAATTAACATCCTGTTTCGAAATATAAAAGATTCCTCCTGAATGACATTGGTTTTACATTTTGTTCCATAATGAGTATAATTTATCCCATCTCCTTAAAATTTATTTTTTTACCGGGCTTTTCTCAGGCACTGCTCAGCATAGAGCGCAATTTTCCCAGCAAGGATTCGGGTTTTCTTGTAATTGGCATCGGTTCCGGCAAAGTCAGTTGCTTTCCGATAAGCGCTTTTTTTGCGTTATTGATGAATAAATCGTCTGCAAGGGATAGTCCCCATTTCTCAGCGACAGTCTCATACGCTTTTTTGAGCCGACATCGACGTTTCAACGTATCATGGCAATCGCTGGCAACGAAATGCACCAGGTTATGTTCGATCAGGTCAAACGCCAGCGATTTAACTTTTGGTCCAAAGCGTCCCAGCAGGCTGCCTGAATTGATCTGCATGAGGGCGCCGCGTGCAACGAATTCATAGGCAAGTGCCGGACGCTGCAAAAATCCAAGATTCCGCTCCGGATGTGCAATAATCGGTATCATCCCATCCAATATGATAGTAAAAAATCTTTCAGCAATAAATCCGGGGATACTGCCCATTGGGAATTCGATCAGGAAATATTTTCCGTTGTTATTCAGCGTTGCCATTTTTTTATCGAGCAGCAGTTCCGGCTGAACGTAAATTTCGCTGCCAAGCATAATATCTACCTGAATGTTTGCTTCCTCAGCAGCTTTGACCAGCGTCTTATAGCGCGCCAAATACTCGCTTTCATTGTTGAAATCGGAATGATTTAAAATGTGCGGCGTCAAGACCACGGCTTCGATACCATCATCTTGCGCCTGCCTGAGCATTTTCAACGAATCATCAATATTTTGTGCACCATCATCAACTTTGGGCAAAATATGTGTGTGTATATCGATCACAATAAAATCCTTTTATTACTGACACGGTTAAGGCAACACACGATAACCAAAAAGCCAATTTGCGTATTCAACGCTTTTCCTGGAAAATTATATCATTTTAAAGAGTTGTCGATTGGATTGCGAAAATCCGGGCGAATTGAATTCTAAATATTTACAGATCAATCGACCTGTACCAACAGAATGTACCCAGCCAATAAAATCAACACGATCTTAAACGCGACATGGTCAATGAACTGGTTCACATTATTCTAATTTGCTCAAATCCAGGGAGAGGAAACGCTGTGTCTGCCGGAGTCGGAAAATTGAAACGATACGATGTATTACCTTGTTTTCCTGGCACCGGTTTCCAGTTCAGCTCGTTCTGCCATTCGAAGACCGCAGACAAGTGAGGACTTACAGTCGATGAGAGATATTTCAGATTTTCAAAACATGGCGCCGATAATTTGCCAACCCTGGCATGAATAAACAGCTTCAGCTATTGGATATTTGCTTTTGCAGCATCTAATTTTTACGAGGGGATGTTGAAAAAGCTGCACGAAATAATAGCTTATAGAACGATGAAATTTGCTCACTGCCAGCGAGAAAGATAAAAACTGGCTTTGCGCTGCGGCATGCAGGTGAAAACGGAATTTTCGTTTAACAGGCTCAGGTTTTGAAGTGAATAGCATCAGCAAATTCATTGATCAAGCTGTCGTTGTCTTTTTTCTCCAGAACATTTCCGATAACGATAAAAGAGGCTCCAGCCCTGGATTTCTCCGATGCATCTTCGGGCTTTCGAATACCCCCTCCCACAATAACCGGAATCGAAACCTGGCTAACCACAGCCGCAATGATTTCGTTGGGCACCATCATGTCTGCCCCACTCCCGGCTTCCAAATAGGCAAATTTCATGCCCATATATTCCGCAGCAAGCGCGTGCGCGATAGCGATATCCGGCTTATGGCGCGGAATCGGGCGCGTATTGCTTATGTATTCAGCAGAAGTTGCTCTCCCCGATTCGATAAGCATATATCCTGTTGAGATGGGTTCGATTCCCAATGCTTTGATAATTGGTGCTGCCAGAACTTGTTCACCAATAAGGTTGTTTGGATTTCTACCGCTAATGAGTACCAGAAACAGGATCGCATCGGCAAAACTGCTTATCTGCCGCAGGCTTCCGGGAAATATGATAACCGGAATGTGTAACGTTTTTTTTATTTGAGCAATAAGTTGATCGAATTGCGTTGAAAAGAGCAGGCTCCCTCCGATCAATATCGCATCAGCACCGCTTTCTTCAGCACGTTCAGCTTTGCCAATCGTTTTTTTGTTATCTTGTTTATCAGGATCAATTAGCACAAGAAATCCGGCGCCTTTTTTTTGCTTTTCAACCAACAGCCTTTCGTATATAGTCACTTATTTTCCCGCTAGATAGGTGAAAGTATCCAAGTATCCAATTAACTTGCGATTAGACAGCTAAATCATTTTTTCAACGATCGCTTTCGCACCTTGAAGTGCCTCATTCAGGCGGGATATATCCCTCCCTCCAGCCAGAGCCATGTGCGGTCTGCCTCCACCGCTGCCACCGGTGATTTTAGCAACTTCGCGCACAATATCTCCGGCTTTCAATTTCTTCTGTCTTATCAAATCATCAGTGACCACGCAGATGAATGATAATTTGTTGTCAATTACTGCTCCTAATACACCGACACCGGATTTGATCTCCTCCCGTAAAGCATCGGCGAACGCCTTCAACGCATCAACAGACGGCGCATCAATTTTGGAAACCGCGAGCTTGAAATTATCCACCTGGATCGCGCTGCGTACGAATTCAGAAATATCTGTTCGCGACTGCTGCGATCGGATTTCTCCTATCTCCTTTTCAAGTCTTTTCCGCTCCCGCATCATCTGCTCGATTTTTTCGGGAATCTCATCGGACTTGCAATTCAACAAGCTTTTGGCGGAATCCAATATTTTTCTATCCTGACTGCCCAGTCGGTAGGCAACTTCCCCCGTAATCGCTTCAATTCTTCTGATTCCGGCTGCCACACTCGATTCGGATACGATTCGAAAAGCTCCGATTTGTCCGGTTGTGTCCAGGTGGGTTCCACCGCAAAGCTCCGTGCTATAGTCGTCAATCTTAACCACCCGCACATTATCGCCGTATTTCTCACCGAACAACGCCATGGCACCCATTGATTTGGCATCGTCAAAACTGGTGACAAATTTCTCCACCGGGATGTTCTGCCAGATATTTTCATTCACGAGTCGCTCGATTGCTTCGAGCTGCGACTCTGTAATGCGCTCGAAATGCGTCAGGTCGAAGCGCAGCCGCTCAGGAGAAACCATTGAGCCTGATTGGTGCACATGCTCCCCCAGCACCTGGCGCAAAGCCGCCTGCAGCAAATGAGTCGCCGTATGATTTCTCGCAGTCGCCATTCGCAATTTGCCATCAACAGCAGCTTTGAGAATCATCTCACCAGGCTTGAATGGGAACTCGCTCTTTGAAACATGAATAATTTTTTCAGCGGTTTTGAGCGTATCGATAACGTCCAGGGTAAAATCGCTCCCGATGAGTTGACCTTTATCCCCAACTTGACCACCCGATTCACCATAAAACGGCGTTTTATCCAGCGTAATGAATAACCGGTCGCCTTCCTGTTTGAAGCCCCTGATGGTTCCCCGACTTTCCAAATGATCATACCCGATAAATTCGGAATCCTTGCCTTTTGTAACAATCTGCCAGTCTTCGAGCAAGCGTCCTGGCTCATATTCCCGAATACCGACATCCCGGGATCGCTGTCGTTGTTTGTCCATTTCCCGGGTGAATCCGTGCTCATCGACAGTGAATCCTGCTTCCCGCGCCATGAGCTGTGTCAAATCCAGCGGAAAGCCATAGGTATCGTACAGTTTGAAGGCATCAGCGCCCGGAAGCTGCGCTTTCCCGCGCGTTTTCAATGAATCCACTAATTTATCAAAAATTTCGATGCCTCGATCGAGCGTATTATTAAAACTTTCTTCTTCCGCCTTGATCACCATCGATACATATTTGGATTTTTCCTTTATTTCAGGAAATGCTTCGCCCATTACTCCGACCACAGTGGGCACGATTTTATAAATGAATGGTTCGTGCATGCCCAACGTGCGACCGAAACGCGCTGCGCGCCGGAGCAATCGTCGCAGAACATAGCCGCGTCCCTCATTCGAAGGCAGCGCACCATCAGCGATTGTGAAGGTGAGCGCACGAATATGATCGGCTATTACCCGATGCGCCACGCCATCATTGTTATGCCGGAATTTTTGATTCGTTAAATCGCCTATCTTTTCGATAATCGGTACGAATAAGTCGGTTCCATAATTCGAATCGACATTCTGAAGCACAGCCACCACTCGTTCGAAGCCCATTCCGGTATCAACATGTTTGGCAGGCAGTTCTACCAGGCTTCCGTCTTTTTCCCTGTTAAATTGAATGAATACGAGATTCCACAATTCGATATAACGCGCGCAACCGGCATTGACCGCGCACACATGATTTTTATCAGCCGTTTTATCGCAGCGCTCAGGTCCGAGATCGATGTGTATTTCTGAGCACGGTCCGCAGGGTCCGGTTTCGCCCATCTCCCAAAAGTTATCTTTTTCGCCGAATTTCAGAATATGGTTGTGCCGGATGTCGGTAACCTGCTTCCAGTATTCACCGGCTTGGTCATCATCCAGGTAAATGGTTGCATAGAGTTTATCCTTTGGCAGTTTCCAAATACCTGTCAAAAGCTCCCATGCCCATTGGATGGCTTCTTTTTTATAATAATCGCCGAAAGACCAATTGCCCAGCATTTCAAAGAACGTATGATGATACGTATCGACGCCAACCTCTTCGAGATCATTATGTTTGCCGCTAACACGCATGCACTTCTGGGAATTGGCAACCCGCGTATACGCCCGGGTTTCATGTCCGAGAAAAATATTTTTAAATTGGTTCATCCCGGCATTGGTGAATAACAATGTCGGATCATTATAGGGAATGACCGGTGAACTTGGTACAAAGCGATGCCCTTTGCTTTCGAAGAACCGGATAAATGTGTTTCGTATTTCATTCGACTTCATCTTGTAAAACCTCATCCTGGCAAGTCATTTGATTCATTTTGCCACTCTTCCATGACAATCGCAACGATATCCCAGTCGAAACCGCGACGCAATAGAAAATCGGTCAGACGTTTTCTCCTGATATTTGGCTCCAAATTGCGGTAAGAATTTTCTTTTTTCCGAATCAAATCTCTTGCAATTTCAGTCTGGCTGTATTCGCTAAAAATATCAGCCAGAGTATTATTTACGATTTCTTCGGGAATTCCCTTTTGTTTGAGTTCATGCTTCAACAAATATTGCCCCGAAGGGCGTAATCTCAATCGTTCGCGAACAAACAAACTGGCGAACTCTTTATCGTTAATATATTTTTTTTCTTTTAAAATAGTGATAACGCGTACGATTGTATCTTCGTCATAGCCGGATTGAACCAACTTATCGCGCATCTCTTTTTCGCTGCGAGCGCGGTACGCCAAAAAACGCAAAGCTTTGTCCAGTGCGCGCTTGAATTCTTCCTCTTCTAAAATTTTGCCCACAGTGTCGAGGTTGATACGGCTGCCCTCATATAACTCATATTTGTAAATCAATTCTTCATCTACACCAAAGGCGAATTCTCCGTCGAGAAAAATTGAGCGCCGCTTTTTATTTCGCTTTTGCGGTTCTACGCGCGTAATCTCTTTGATCCGTGCCAAGATTATTTTCCTTTTGCCGCTTCCTTTGCATCACTTGCCGCGGGTTTTGCCTGGACAGGAACCAATCCCAACGCTTGTTTGACTTTTGTGTCGATGGTTCGAAAAAGATCCGGATTGGCGCTGAGGTACTCCTTCACGTTTTCCCGTCCCTGCCCGAGTCGCTCTTCACCATAAGAAAACCAGGTACCGCTTTTTTCGACAATATTTTGCTCAACCGCCAGGTCGAGCAATTCGCCTTCGCGCGAAATGCCTTTGCCGTAAATAATATCGAATTGCGCTTCCTTGAATGGCGGTGCCAGTTTATTTTTCACGACTTTCACTTTTGTCAGATTGCCGACGATTTCTTCTTTATTTTTAATCGAAGCCACACGCCTGATATCCATCCGAACGGTTGCATAAAATTTCAATGCACGTCCGCCGGTTGTTGTTTCAGGATTGCCGAACATGACACCTATTTTTTCACGCAATTGGTTGATAAAAATGACGCAGGCTTTCGACTTACTAATCGCCCCGGCTAATTTGCGCATCGCTTGCGACATGAGCCGCGCCTGGACGCCCATCTGGGAATCGCCCATCTCGCCTTCGATTTCCGCACGCGGCACCAGAGCAGCAACCGAGTCGATCACGATGATATCCATGGCTCCGCTACGAACCAGTGTTTCAGTAATTTCGAGCGCTTGTTCCCCTGTATCCGGTTGCGAAACCAGCAGATTGTCCGTATCGACACCCAGGTTTTTGGCATAGATGGCATCCAGTGCGTGTTCTGCATCGATGAAGGCGGCGATACCACCGGTTTTTTGCGCCTCGGCAACAATGTGAAGTGTCAACGTAGTCTTTCCTGATGACTCAGGTCCGAAAATCTCCGTAATTCTGCCTCGGGGCACACCGCCAATACCCAATGCAGCATCCAATGCCAGAGAGCCGGTTGATATCGCACTAACGGCGATTCTTGCCCGATCATCACCCAGACGCATGATTGAACCTTTGCCGAACTGCTTGTCGATTTGACTAATCGCCAACGAAAGTGCACGTTCTTTTTCGGGTGTCCCATTTGACATATCTCAATCCCTTCCTTTTGTTTGAGGGTTATGATATTTTCTCTGATGCATGATTCATCGGTGCGTTGCATGCCGACACGCGATCCGGTTTTCATCGGATATCAGCATGCTAAAAAGTCGTTTGTGACAGTCGAGTATAAATTGCGCCATCGCGATGCAACACGCTTTGCATCACATCTACCTGGTTGACGACAAATTTGCCGCCATCGAAAACCGATGCTGCGAGCGTTTGCATGACCGGCTGAATTCCGGACAGGCTTTTAACGCGCCCGATTGTCAGATGGGCTGAAAATTTTCGCGTCTCCTCAGGAAGCCCAATCGCTGCCAGCTCTCGTTCGACATGTTTTTGCAGATCAAACAGCTTTTCAAGCTCTCCCTCAAAGCCAACCCAGAGAACCCTGGGCGCCCGGCTATTCGGAAAAGCTCCCGTTCCCTGCACCGATAATTCGAACGGCGCAGCGCCGGTGCAGGCGCTATCAATGGCAGCAGAGACTGCTTCGATGCTTTGTTTTTCGACATCGCCCAAAAACTTCAGCGTCAGGTGCACGTTGTCAGGTTTTGTCCAGGAAATACGCGACCGGAATCCCTTCAAAGCAGATTGCAAGTCGTCGATCCGCGTTTTTATTTCTGCGGGGATGGCGATTGCAATAAATATTCTTAATTTTTCCAACGATTTAATCCTGAGCGTTTTCGAAATTTAAGTAGATAAATATACTATTTTAACTTAAAGAAATCAAGACAATTTTGAATATTGTCGGCAATTTCTGCCCTGAAGGACTCTCTTTAAAAAAGGTCCATCTTCAGAACTTGCGTGCTGATCTGCATCGGCGGAGCCTGTCAATGA
>JAFGMA010000289.1 GCA_016927835.1 Candidatus Zhuqueibacterota bacterium
GTCGCCGAAACCGGAAACTGACAGCGAAAACACATCGTCTTTGGCGCTGCCGGAATCGTAGAGGTAGAACGTCACATTATAATTGCCCCGGGTCTCGCAGTCCTCGTCGATCAATCCATCGCCGTCGTTGTCCTTGCCATCGCCGCAGATTTCTTCGCCGCCGGCGCCGCCATCGTCGATGACGTTCGGATCGTTGGTATTGTCAGCCACCTCCTCGCCGCGTTCGGTGACTTCCTCTTCGTCGCAGCCGTAATTCGCGAGCAGCGCCCGCATCTCAGCCAGACCATCGACCATCCGGGTGCGCAGCGGGCGAATCTGCGCCAGCGCCTCCACGATCTGCCGGATTCCGAAATCAAGCTTCAGATCCGGGCAGATGCCCATTTGCAAAATCAGGTTGGTCGCCGATGACTGCACCTGCTCGATCAGCGTTTCCATGTTCGCCCAATCCCTTTTGGCGCCGGCGAATGCAATGGCTAAAAGGTTGTTTTTGCAGGTATTTGAATTTTGATCGTTGATTTCCTTGAGGAATCTGGCGTGCTTGCCGCTGAAGCGCGTTTCGATGTACAGCGCCTCTGACACGAGCTGCTGAATGCCCACCCAATCGGCAAGCATCTGATTTTCATCGCAGTACTCGTCGGGCGGCTCCTCTGCCATGGAGTCGATTACCGCATCGATGCTGGTGCATTCTCCCAATTCGCTGTTCCAGTCCGGGCGATCATCCGGACATTTGATGGTGATTTGCGCGCTGCCCGACAAGCCGAGGAAACTCGCCGTCAGGGTCGCTTCGCCCGGGACGCTTCCGGTGAATGAATTCTGGTTGCCCCCGGACCAGCTTGCCGTCCCGGTGACGTTTCGCGTGCTGCCATCGTTGTAAGTCAGCTCCGCGCTGAAGCCTTTGGTTTCCCCAACCACAATTTCCGCGGACGCCGGATTGACGGCAATGCTTTCGGGTACGCGAGTTGTGTCATCTTTGGCTTTCAATTCCAGATCGACTTCGTCGCGGTAGAAATCGGTTTGTTGCAGCAGCAATTCCACGGGCTCGGACTTGAGATTTCTTTTCTTCGCCACCAGCCGCAGTTGCGCCTCGGTCTGATCGAGCAGCACCACCATGCGGTAACTTCCGGCTTTGTCGGTTTGCATTTGCTGGCAATGCGAAAATATGGCGCCGCCGGATAGCTCCGCTTCGACTTGCGCAGCCTCCACGCGAACCATTTGACCTGACTTATACTGATAGACTTTTCCCCGGACGATGACGGCGTACAACTGGCTGAGCGCACTTTCAGCCATATCATACGTCTGAAATGCCTGACCGTCCTCGAGCACCCGGCTGATGATCATTCGCTGCACAATCTTGGGTTTGCGGTCTTCGAATTCTTGCGGAGTCACGTTGAACAGCCCCAGTTCGCTGATGAGCGTCTGGAAAGCGGCGTCGCCGCAAACGATCCGAACGTTATCCAGCCGTCGAAGATGCGTTGAAATGCGCTCGAGCATGGTTTCGACCAGTTGCTTGAGCAGCGGAAAATTTTGATTGTAAAATTTGTGCAGCGTAGCCACATCTTTCACCTGGTCGCCCATGCCCGCCGATTGCAGAAAGGCGATAATCTGGGCGATAGCCATCGCGCCGCCATTGCCGGACTCGCCCCGCAAGAATTGCGTTCCATCCCAAAAATAGAGCACGGACTGATCGTCCTCGTCCCGGAAAATATTATCGAATGCCGTGGGGCAAGCGGTTTGTCCGGCGAATGCCTGCGTGAATGCGATGTTCACCGGATCCCCGACATTGTACCAATTTTTGATGCCGCTGTGGGTGCCTTCTCCCAGGCATCCCTGTTCGCGTTGCCGAATCAGCTCGCCGGCGCGGATGGCTGCTGCCAGCATTTCTTTGCCCACCTGCGCGTACAGTTTGACGAATCGTCCCAGCCCGGGAACTTTGTCGCTGTATTTTTCCATGAGACTGAACAACGCCAGCAATTGTCCGCCGGGCTCACCGCCGTGAAATCCGTCGTATAGCGTTTGCATGTCTTCCACGACGCTGGCGCCGTGCTGCTCGTAGAAGGCTTCCCATTCGCCAATTTTATCGACCCAGCGACCCTTGAAGCCCATTTCCTCAAGCTTCTTGAAATATTCCAGATCCGGCTCGGATTCTTCCTGATAGGCGTTGAGCGAATTGACGATCTCGCTGAGTTGCCCTTTGGCTTCGCCGTACAAACCCTGCAGGTCGCTCAGCACCTGCTGGCTCTCTTCATTTTTATAATCTTCGACGAGCCTTTTGACCGTCGGATGCGACTCCAGCATCTGATCGACCTGTTTTTGAATCGCTTCGGTATCGATCCGGCTGGTGATTGCGGCTTTGATTTCCTGATAAATTTTATCTTCCATCGCGTCTTGCAAGCTTTCCACATTGGACTCGATGGCTTCAGTTATGCGGCTCTCAAGATCCTCCCGAATCGCGTTCTTCAACTGCTCGCGGTCGATGCTCAAGGCTGCGTCTCGGGGCGCGGCTGCAAGCTGGTACAGAAGTCCGAAGAAGAGCATACTGGCGCAACCGATCCAAAATAGCGCTCGCTTTATTCGCCCGAACCGGAAACGGATGCTCGTATCATGTATATTTTTCATAATGATAATCCCTTGTTTTTATCGTTCAAAGCGATAAATCAAACCCGCCTGAAACAGGTTGCGACCGTGTTCGGTTAGCATGTCGGTTCCGGGTTCTTCATTTAAATCGAGATTCACATCGTAGCTGCTGAATAGCGCCTGCAAATCGAAACTGCGGCTGATTGGCAAGCGGAAGTCCACCATAGCTTGAAGCGTGGTTGGATGGCGGGTCTTCAATTCGCCCGGGGTGATGTCGCCGGTATTCGGATCGATCTGGTATTCCTCGCCGAAAAGAAAATTATACTCGTATTGAAGCGAAAGATACAGCAGCGCTTTTTGGATCACGAAGTTGCCTTTGAAATCCAATCCGGTCCGCAGGCTGTTGCCATCTTTTTTGATGAAGCGTTCATCTTTGTGCACCAGCAGATGCGCACCCAGCAGCGGTCCAATGCGAATCTGTTGCCACGCGTAACCGACCGTCTGATAAAAGTCAATCAGATGATAGCGCCGCACACCGGCGTCGGGGTTGCTCCAGAGCCGGACGAACAGATTGGTGCCGTATGAAATCACGGGTTTGAGCTGGTTGCGATCGAGGCGGAAATCAAGATAATGACTGCCGGCATCAGCTATTTCCGGAAAATAGACCAGCAGCAGCGACATTTTCATGTTGGTCGAGAACGCCATTTGGCTGCGAATCCATTGCATCTTGCCGCCCAACTTGATATAATTGATTTGATTGCTGTTCGGATACTGCTTCCCGATCAGCATCACTTGCCTGCTGGAATTGGGTCGCTGCCACCTGAATTCCAGGCGCTCCTGGCGGTAATTATTTTGCTTGGCGTCCTCATGATATCCGAGTGTTTCGAATTCGAATTGCGCCTGCAACGCTCCGTCCGGATTTCGGCGCTGCCAGGTGACCTGCGGGACATAGCGTTTGAAATCGAGATAATGGGCGTCGCTCGATTGAATCAGTCCCCGCGTCGAGAACGTCCACACGGTTCGCTGATCACGCCGGTAGCGTAGCCCGACATTGAATTGGCTGGTGGAATAGGCGTTCGGACCCTTTTCTTTCAGGCTCTTATTCAAGTAGTCGAAATCGTGATACAAATCCATTTCCGGTTTCAGCGGATAGCGCAATTGGTAGCCGGCGTTGTAACGGGAGAAGCTGTTTCGCGCCAGCGAATCATCGCTGAAGGTGTGCATCGCGGCATGGCTGGCGATATTGAGTCCATTCGGAATGTTGTACTGATACGCCAGCCGGTAGTTGTTGGTACTGTAGGGCGTTTCCAGGATTTCGCGCCGGCTGCTGACTGCCGCGCTGACGGACGAGAGTTCATTGATCACCTTGCGGAGGTTCAGGTTGATATTCCGCGCCGAGGTCGATTTGTCCTGCGTGCTGGTGTAGGAAACAGTGCCCAATTGCGCCGAAACCTGACCGCTGGTGTTGTTGAAAACCGATTTTTTCGCGGGCGGCTCCTCATAGTACGCGGCGTATTCGGTGTAGAAATAATTGACATAGCTGAAATAGCGCACGATTTTCTGGTATTCGGCTTCCAGCTCAGCGTATAGCGGTTTCAGCAATTGCTGCTGCTGTGCGGGCAGCGCGAGAAAGCCCTGTTTTGCCCGCCCCAGAATGTGCTCAGCCGAATCGCGTCCGGCGCTGATTTCGGGCATCCATTGCCCGGCAACGCGCATGACATCGCCTAGTTCGACTTTCGAAATGCCTGCCGGTGATTTCCGAACCGGCAGCGGCGCAGCGATTTCCTGGACCTGGCTTTCCTGAATCCAGCCCTGGCGATCGTCGGGCAATTGAATGCGATACCAATCATCGCGTTTTTCAAGGATGGGAAATTCATCGTTAATTCTGGACTGGAGAAGAATGGCTGATTCCGGCAGGTTGCTTTCGTGAACAGGAGCGGCGGGATTAATGACTTTGGCGCGCCCTGGCGATGAAACATCTTCTGCAGTTTCGAGCTGTTTCAGCATCACCAGAATTGGCAATGCTTTCTTGCGGATCTCTTCCCGCAGAATGCGCATGTCGGTCAAAGCCGAATAGAGCTCATTCGGATTTTGAGCCGCGAATAGACCGCCGAGTAGAGCCAGGAAGAGCATGAAACAAATTATTTTCTTACCCATGTAACTCCTCATGAAGTTGTTTGGATCCAATTGTTGTTTAGGATGCGGGATAAAAAAGGTACCCATTTGAATTTCTTAAGTGGCTATTAATCAATATTATTTTTAACCATAATTTCCAGGTTACTTCATCCCACCTCCTTAGCAAAGTGATTGCGATTCTGTTTCTGAATACAGCGATACGGTGTTTGGTTGATTGTTCAGTAAATTGATTGGCTGTAGCATTCGGGTTAGTTTGGGGAATGCGAAACGACGGGTGAATTTATAGATGCATCGATCGCGTGATCCTTCCGATGTTTCAGTTGAGCTATTTGACCTGCGACAGGGTGAAGCGGGCGTTTCCGCGAGAGTTGATGCTTGTTCGTCCGGCTCGGTGGATATCGCAAATTATGGATTACTGTTCTGTGCGGTGAATGCCGCAAAAATATTGCGCTTTATCGGTTATTATTTGGCATTGGATTAATATTAGCAAAATTATTGAAAATGTCAAGCTTTTTTCGGGTTGCATCGAAAAGAGTTCTGGTCAGGCTGGATGATAAGGATAGGTTTTGGGGGATGCTGAGTGTATTATTTCGGTATGCGGCGCCTGGAACGGAGGATGGAAGGCATCGGTATGGGCATGCCTGACCAGCGCGGATTCAAAGCTTGAGGCAACCCATGCTAGGCGCCAGAGCTTGCATAAAATTCGCCCGATAATTATACACGTTTATAATTCGACACGTATCTTTTTCATTTATTTTGATGATTCTTTGGGTTCAAAAAACGAACCCAACCTACAAGCTAAATCCTTGCGAGCAGATGCATGATTAAGCTCCTTTTATTTTTGCAAAATCAATTTCTTCACTTCAGAACTCTCTCCGGCTTGTAATTTGTAGAAATACAACCCACTGGATAATCCTTTCGGCTGCCAGGATATTTCATATTCACCCGCTGATTGCAATTCATTGACCAAAGCAACTATCTCCTGTCCTGCAAGATTATAGATCTTCAACGTAACATGGTTTGATTTAGCTAAGCTATATGCTATCCTCGTCGATGGATTAAATGGATTGGGATAGTTTTGATACAATTTGAAATTCTCAGGTACAGAATGTATTTCATCGTCTTCTATATTTGTTACAACAATTCTTGTATGCACTTTTAAAAAATCCCACATAACATCTGTCGCATCAATACCCGGATCGCCACTTCTGGGCCAACTATGTCCCCAGCCTTCGATCGTATACAATATAATATCACTTTTTCCGCTGGAAGAAGCCCATTTTCTGCCAATGATTTTATTATCATTAAATATCGTATCCGGGATTGAACTGCAGTTATTGACTTCTCGCCATATTGCCATGACTGAATCGACAGGCGGAACAACGATGATGCTGTCCCCCTTGCCTTCATAAGGGCATATCGGATCTTCAAAGCCATGAAAATGAATAATCGGAACCGGAAATTCAGGATCACAATACTCATACACCATTTGACCTGAATTTGTCGCTATTGCTGCAATCCTGTGTGATAATTCTGCTGCTACGCGATATGCCATCATCGAGCCATTTGAATGAGCAAGCAAATAGATTCTTGTCGAATCAACATTATAATTGTGAATCATGGTATCGATTAATGCTGAAATAAATCCGAGATCGTCGGTACTATCTGTTATAGCCTCATATCCATCGCCGGCATTCCACCATGAGATCAGATTATAAATCAGGGCACTTGGAGAGGCTACAATAAATTTTTCCTTAATTGCTTTTTGACCCAAAAATGCAGTACCTATCATTTCATAACCCTCTGAACCCGCACCATGCAATCCGATAACAAGGGGATAGCCATCTGGATTCAGGTCTAACGATGGTTCAATGACTGCATATTCCCGCACAATACCATCATACATAAATTCTTTGTATTGCGCGTAAAGCATTTGTGAAGCTAGGCAAATTAAAATAATAATAAATAGTCGTCTTTTTGTCTGCATGATTAAGCTCCTTTCAAAATTTTTATTTGGCACTTTCAGGTTCGAGGCGCAACGTGTCATCGAATTAATAAAACCTTTTTCATGAGTCTATTCTGTTTCCTGGAGTCAGCCTTTTGATAAATAAGTTTCATCAAGTAAATACCCGTACTCACAGGCACACCATTCGAATCAGTACCATTCCATGAAATCTTTTTCGATCCTGAAAAATCACTTGCGGAAAATAATTCCGTCACCATTTGTCCCCGGATATTGAAAACAGAAATTTTAAGATCAGAAACAGCCGGGAGAGCAAATTGAATGCTTGTTTGTGAGTTGAATGGATTGGGATAAATCTTCAACTCCGGTTGAGCGCCCTGAGAACATGCATCATTTTCCTGCACCGCTGTTGATTTGGGTCGGAACAGAATAGCCCGATCCATGATGAGTTCCGAAGCGAGCGGGCCGACTCTGGTGGCGGGCTCCACATAAGAGCGGAATATCATAAGAGCCAGCGCCCCGTAATCAATGCCGGTGTAATCATGGTTTGAATCTGGAGGGATCACATACGTCCGCTCATCTATGGCAGTGCGGGCGAATTTCCATACATAAAAATTGTCAGCCAGAATGGAATCGGCAAGAAATTCCTGCGCGGTCCCCTGAAACTCCAGATTATTCACGCCACCCAAACCGTTAAGTGCCGGCGCTCCTAAGATGCCGGCATTGCAATAGGTTGCTTTGTTCGTTTTGGCATGGTTCACCCCAAACACGATAATGATATCATGCTCCTGAAATTGGAAAAGCGCCGTGCGCAAATACAGTGCGTCCCGGTTTTCCCCGCGTGCGTTAAAACGAGTTTCAATAGCCTCATATCCCTCCGGAATCCATTGATATGAGACCAGATTAATTGTATCACAATCAGCGATATATCTGTTAATAATCTGTTGTCGAAGCTGCTCAAGACCGTCGTTCAAATGGAATTCGGTTGAACCAGTGCCGCGAGGTCGCAGCTCCGGAATGGGTAAATAATCAGGCGTGACAGCAACGTTCGGCGTGATCCGCAAAAATTCTAATGGCGGATTGTTGGTAAATTGGTCTTCTTCAGCCGGATCGTTAAACAGAACAGCGCGATGAAAAAAGTTAAAGAAATCGGCTTTCTCATCCAATCCCATTTGCATGGTGTTTCCCGGGATCACATCAACGTAAATATCGTCCTCGTTAATCCCCAGGGCTATTGCGCTGCTCCGAATCGTTTCGGTGATATTTCTATCCGCTGCTGAAATCAACATGAAAAATCGATTGAAGCTGTCAGGAACATTTCGTCCCTCTGACATATTGTAAAGGCTTTGGGTATCGCCCAGACTGGCATAGATTTTTGTTCGTTTTGGCGACGCATCTTCAAAATACCGGCTGAATAAATAGCTGCGATAGCTATAATAGGTGCATTCAGGAGGCGTTTTTCCGATTAAGACAAATGCTTCGTCGGGTCGCATTGTATAAAACATCGGAATCGAAGGTGCATACGGCACTTCCGGACACGGCGGCGTCTGCATCATCAAATAGGGATAATTGGCATTATTGCCGTTACAGTCAGCCTGGTAGCCGGCTACATATAATTCAATTGCATTCACCAGATTGACGGCGCCTTGCCGGATAATGTAGTTTTGTTGAGACAGGGCATCAGCCAGGTTTTTGGCTTCGGGGATAATGTCCCCGATTTCTGATGGTGCTGAGATTGTTATTTCAAGGTGCTGTTTTCCGGCGAAAAAAACGACATTGCCATCGATGGCTTGCGCCAGGAAATTGATCGGCGCCATGGCAGTATCATTAACCGTTTCAACAGGCGGCTCCATTTCCACCATTTTAAAGGCGGCAAATCCCTGTTGATAGTGATTGAGAGCGAACGAGATGATTTTCCCATATTGAACCGTTAATCCATAGTTTTGCCCCAACGGAAAATATTCTCCGCCCACAATATCAAAAAATTTGGAGGCATTGATGAGAATATTCTGATCTCTTTCCACATAAGAGACCCTATGATCCGAGGTGTCGCCATTCACGCTGACGGTCGCGCATAATATCGATTCCTTGCTGTGATTTTGGGTTGAATGTGTGGCAGCATCTGTGTATGTACGCTCGTTGCGAGGGGATGCATCGGAATGCAGGATAAGCATTGAGGCAAGCAGACTCAGGAAAACAAGTGGAAATAGCCTTCTGAGGGTACTAAAACTTATTAAATTCATGACCCACCTCCGTTATTGGTACTATCGTTGCCAAAACACGTTTTACTTATGGAAAACCAATTTGCGCGCCTCTGATAAGTCGCCTGCTGATTGAAATTCATTGACCAGAGTGGCTATCTCCTGTCCTGCCAGATTATAGATTTTCAGGTTAAGTGGGTTGCTGCAGTTAAATTATACTTAATCCTCGTAGACGGATTGAACGGATTGGGATAGTTTTGATACAATACAAAACTCTCGGGCACTGATTGCGCATCATTCTGCCTAACAAAAGTTATACTGCAAACGGTCATAAATTGAACATTTTTTTACTGTCATTGCGAGGCGTTTTTTGCCGAAGCAATCTTTTCAGTGCTTAAC
>JAFGMA010000290.1 GCA_016927835.1 Candidatus Zhuqueibacterota bacterium
GTTCGGGTAAGCGCTGCCGGCGGGATTTACCAGCACCCGGATCGCGAAGTGCCGGATACATTTTTTATGACCATCGAGTACCCTTCAAAGCACACGGTGGTGCTGGCGTCATCCATGGCAAATAGACAGGGTTTGCCCATGATTATCCGCGGGCACAAAGCGACCATTTCATTCGATGGCAGGGGAACCACGATTGCCCCTGAAGATGAATACCAGGAAGAATTCAAAAAAATGTTCGGTCAAACGCCGCTGAATATCGATCGCTTCTATGTTAATAGTGAGGAGCGCGCGAATCACATGGATAATTTTATCGATTGCATCCGCTCCCGCGAAAATCCGGTGCTTGATGTTGAATTCGGATATAAGGTTCAGGTGGCAATTACGCTGGGGGTCACGGCGTACCGTGAGAACAAGGTATGTTATTTTGATCCGGCGACAGAAAAGGTCATTGAAAAGTCATAACACGATTAGCTTCAGAAAGTTTAATCTAATGCATCCTGACAGGGTCTGAAGGTCCTGTCAGGATGATCCCTGGAAAAAATATCAATTTCCGCCCAATCTTAGATTCATCGGAATATCCGGTGGCGTACGGTCGATTCGAAGCGTATTGCCCGCGATGATTTGATTTCCGGTGTTTCCCGCATCATCAACCAGGGCATCTTCTTGCAGCGCGAAATGCCCGATTCCCTCTGCGACCTGCTCGTTAATCAGAAACTCACCAGAAAATGAAGATCCCGGCACCGCGCCCACCAACGAAATAGAAGTGATCGTGGCATCGCTTTCAATGAACAGCAATGGCGAAGGAATCCTGGTCACTGCTATTGAAGTCATGATGCTGACCTGAATTGATCCGTCTGGTGCGGGGGAAGGTTTGCTGGTTGATACAATTGCTGTCAATGGTTGCTGCGTAAAAAATTCATAAGCACCAATATCCGGTGCAGCGCCATCGAACGGGAAATGTACCGGATCCCCGGCGTTCCAGTTCATGTTCTCTCTGGGGGCAATCGTTAAGCTATTCGTAGTATAATCAACACCCGTTATTTTAATAGGATTATTCGAACCTATTTTTACGTAATCCCCGTCAATCTTGCCAAATCCGTCAGTAAAAAATCCGGCATCTTCCACTTCGACGACCGCACCAGAACCAGCACTGCGCGTCGCGGTTAAAGATGTCCCCGCGTTGATGCATTCCGAAGTCAAGAGCAGTTTGAAATCGTAATGCGATGCATCCATTTCGATCCAGGAGCTGTTGTGAAACGTAGTCAGCCGATTGTCTATCGGTGCAGCGGCGAAATGAGGAGCGCCTGTCCGGGTTGCGTTTGCACGGCTTTGTATCCAATCAACCAAATCGGTTTGCGCCATCTCCAGCCAATATATTTGCGTATCTTCGTCATCCTCGCCCCAGATAAGGTTGGCGCCGATAACAGCATTATCTTCACCTTCATCGCGAACGAGGGTCCAGATACCCGGACGCGCGTAAATGATATTATTTTTAATTACAGTATTGTGAGCTTCGTTCTTTACTAGATACACCTCGGCTTTATTGCGGCATTCGGCATCAGCTTTATTCCTGTAAAAAACGTTGTGCACCAATTTTATATTTTCGGTTTCACCAGCAAGCAAGCCGGTTCCGCCATTGTTATAAAAGACATTATTGGCTACGATGTGCAAACCTCCCGCGCCCGCCATATCGAGCGTATATCCGTTGCCATCCCAATATGAACCCGCACGCTTTTGCCAATTGGCATAGCAGACGTTTCGCCTGAAAACGGAAATTTTACCAACCGCGTTGTCGTTATTAATGCTGGCACCATCTCCCCAGCCGCTGTTGTCATCTGCTTTCCAGCCATTATGGTGCAATTCCGAATCCTGAATGAGTATATAGTCTGAATTGACGACGTTGATTCCGGCATTGCCATTGTCATACGCATGGATATTGGTGCAAATTATGTTACCACAAGAAAATACACTAATCCCATCCCTGTCGTAACCATGCAAGGCTAATCCATTTATGTGAATAAAAAAGCGCGTGTCCAGGAGAATGCCCTGCAGATCACCCGTTTTCGAAATTGTCGGCTGCGTACCGGGAAAATTGGTAAGTGTAATCCATTGCTGGGCAGTGCCGGAATTGGCAAAGGTTATCACTCCTTCCTGGTAGACACCATCATCAAGTACAATCGTGTCACCGCCGTAGACCGAATTTGCAGCTTTTTGGATCGTTCTCCAGGGTGTAGCAGGAGACTGCGCCTGGGTTTTCGTATACGAATCGTTTCCGCCTGGCGACACATAATAGGTATTTGCACTACCGACTGACGTCCAGATAATGAAAAAAATAAAAGCGAATGAGAATAGATATCTTATCATGGCTATCCTCTCCTTTTGAATTTCCCAAATGTCAGTAATGGGATTGCGATACTGTAATTGTAATCCATCAAATTGATTTATTAGTAACCTGTAATGCTATGGTTACTGATTTCAATTTAAACTAGCAACAAATATACCAAATAATGCATTAGAATGCAAGACAATTCTTGTAATATAATCGGAAAATAATTTAGTTTTTTTCAATACTATCTATTTAATGGAGAAATTTCGATTTATTTCAATTTGATGTTAATTCTTCTACTATGTGCTTATGCGCAAAGCAAGTCATTGCAAATAATTAATCTGGAGCAGCATTTAAAAGGAAGGGCATGCGAAGACAATACAATTGTAAGACTTGATGAAGTGGGAAATGCTGACAGACACACGATTTGAGCCTTCAACGACGGCACCAATGAAAAAGAGGATTGAAACCTGAAATCAGCTAACCCGGTAATTGCTGTATTTCAAAATCTTGAGAAGTTTTTGAGGAGTTCGCCGCAGCAGCGCTTTCAACCAGAGCTTATTTCTCCGTCTGGAATTCTCCGCTGGTGGAATTTGATTGGTCATTGTCATCGCAGGCGTATCGGGTCGTGCAGAGAAAGCATATACCTCGACATAGTCGAAATTCAATTCATCAACCAGCCGGCAGGTATCAACATATTGCACCCGGGTTTCACCGGGAAATCCGGTCATCAGTTGCGTTCGGATGAATATCGCAGGAAATTTTTGATTTATCTGCCTGATGGTGTCTTTGACTGGACCAATTTTGTAGCCTCGCCGCATTGCGGCTAAAATTTCATCATTGCCTGACTCGATGGGAATACCAATGAATGAAATTTTATTCGATGCAAGCAGTTTTTCTATTTCGGGGTAAAATTTTGTCAGCCAGAGCGGTTCAATGTTGCGAATTCGCAAACTGAAATCACCCTCAATGCGCGTCAATTCACTCAGCAACTCGACTACATTTGTTCCGATATCCCTGCCGTAAGGTCCGATATCCGTTCCCAGCAAGGAGAATTGCTTGAAACCACGGCTCAATCCGGATTTTAATTGAGCGATAATTTTCTCAGGCGGAACACTGCTCAGATTGCCGCGGGATTTTTTGACCGCACAATACGCGCAATGATTCAAACATCCGGTACATACTTTGATATAATAGGTTGGCTGATGCCTGTGGAAAATATTTACGCTGGAACTGAGCCATTTATCATAATACAGCAATGGCGCGGTCAGGATTTGACCTGCTTTGCTCCGCGATTTGCTTTTTTCGACAAACAATTGATCGAGCAGGGTTGAATAAATTCGGGAGTTCGACGGTTTCCGTTTGAGGTTTCCGCACGGTTCGAGGTCATTTGCCACGGCTTCTTCCACGGGAAACGTCGCGCCAATTAAAGTATTCAGTTTATCGACATCGTGTTCCCCATATAGCACAATGCCATCATGGTGTTTTCCCAACAGCAACGGATTAATTTTCGGGAGACAACCGCATACGATAAAATCGGCATGGTCCGGTTTAAAGGTTCGAATCGTTTGGATGGTTGAAACAGATCGGTTTTCATCAAATTCGGTAAGTGCGCAGGCGTTGAAAAGAATGAGGTCGGCATTGAGATAGCTATCCGAAATCTTCCAGCCATTCTTTATGAAAAATTCCCGAATTCGCGCCATGTCAATTCTATTTTCAGGACAACCGTTGGTGAAAAGAAAGACGGATTTATTTAAGTTCTGTATCATCAATATATTGGGCACCATTCATTGAATTATAAATCTTTAAAATCCTTTCCGCATTTTTATGCCAGGTGTGCTTTGCAATCACTTTTTGTCTGGCATTCCATCCTAGATGCTTTCGAAGCTGTTCATTCCGGCAAAGCAGCAAAATCGCGCCGATGAAAGCTTCCAGATTATCATGCTCCACCAGGCAGGCTTCTTTTTGATGGGCGACTATCCTGGTGATAGTTTCCAATTCCGGGGCAATGATCGCCTTTTGCATCGCCATATACTCGAAGAGTTTGATAGGTGAACAATAAATTCCGGTGCTGGGGATGACTGCGATATCGATTGCAGCCAGATACCGGGGTATATCATCGTAACTCACTGCACCGGTGAAGGTCACCATTTTCGATAATGAATTTTGTTTGACAAAATTTGCATATTGATCTCGTTTCGAACCATCACCGATAATCAGCAGGTGCATATTGTAAACCTGTTTATGCAACAAACGAATGCTTTCGAGCAGGAAATCAATCTTGTGACGCTGCTCGATTCCACCGACGAATCCCAGTACCAATTTATCCTGAAGTTGGTACTTTTCCCGTACCCAGCTTCCCGAAATGGCGGGATTAAAGTGCTCGGCATCCACTCCATTCGGAATGATGCAAATTTTCGCCGCCGGGATACCTGAATCAACCAGGTATGTTTTTATATAATCGGACACGACCACAATTGCGTCGGCAGCTTTAAGCACATGTTTTTCAAACCTTTTTGCAATGGTTCGTTTGCGCTTTCCGTAATAGGCATCACGCTCCGTAAGGGGAGCATTCACCTCCATTATGAGCGGGATATTCAATTTTTTCTTCAATCGAATTCCGGAGCGATGAAAGACCTCATATCGCTCATAAATGAGATCAGGCGCGAAGGAAGCCGTTGCTTTTTGAGCGCGCTTGAAATACGCCTGATCGCTGAATAAATCGTACAGGACACGGAACAACTCGATCAACCATCCGGGCAAACGGGATTTGATTCTTGAGGCTGCACCGGGCATTTCCGTGACAGCAGGTTGCGATTGTATCGAATCAACGCCGCCGAATACGGGCAATACCTCATGCCCCAGGCGTTTAAGGCTGCGAATAATTTGCATGATATGCGTGCTGTATCCGCGACGATCGGTAAGCCGCATTGTAGGCGATGATGATAAATATAAAATTTTCATTAACGAATCAAGAATTAGATGAATGAGATTTCACGACACTAACTACCCTGGCAATGCCGGACTTGAGCATATCAATCTCCTGTGCATCAAACACTTTGAATAAAAAAAGCGAACATGCATAAACCGGGATTGCCAGACCGATGTTAAAAAACAAATGTAATGAAGATGTCAGTGAAATGCCGACAACCATCACTACTGCTGCCGCCAGCACTTTCCACCCGAAAGCGGAGAATTTCACTTGCTCGTATAATCGGGAAAGGTAAAAGCTTGACACAATGAATACCATCAGTTGCGAAACAATGGCAGCAGCCGCCACGCCATTATGAGCGAATATGGGTATCAAAACAATACAGAGCGAAATGTTGCTCACCGTACCCATAATTTGAACTCGTACAAATTTCTTTTCCAGGTCAATCGAAGCGAAGGCAACATTGAAAATTGAATTGGTGAAGGACAATACGACGATCCAGATTAAAATTCGCAGCGTCAGAATCGATTGCACGAACAATTCGCCATATATCATTAATATTAATTTATCCGCCAACAATGTAGTACCCGCTGCGATTGGGAACACAAGAATCAAGAGATATTTTATCGATCGGCTGAAGATTTCCTGCAATCCCTTAGTATTCTTTTCTTTGGCATATCTCGCCATTGCCGGCAAAATTGCACCGGCAACACTTTGCGGTATGAATTGAAAGATACCGCACAAACTCAGAGCGGCTCCATAAAAACCGGTATAGTCGGTTCCTTTAAAATTCTTCAACAGCACAATGCCAATATGCGCATTGATCACAACCAGAATTGTCAAAATAGTGAATGGGATAGCAGACCGAACAAGCTTTCGGCAGAATTCAAAGTTGATAGTGAATGGCGGGTGAATAATTCTGCTTTTCAATAATAAGAAACCGGCTATAACCATTGTAACAGTGATCGCCAATCGTACGATCATCATCAACAGCAGCCCATACCCCATGACCACGATTACAATCCCCGTGCTGGCAACCAGGAAATTCTGCGAGATAATAACCAGCGCTTCATATTGGCTTTTTTGAAATCCGCGGAAAAAGGCTGTGTAAAATTGAATGAATGAATCCAGCAGCATAATCCAGGCAGCGATGCACAGGATCAGAAATTCTTCGTGGGTGACATGCGTTGCAAACGCCGATAGATAGATAATCAAAAATGTAATTAACGAAAGAATCAGCTTGATGCCAGCCAGATTACTGAAATACACACCAGATTTTTCCGGGAATTTGGACACTTCCCGGTTGATATATTGTTTGAAGCCGGCGTTGGGTAAAAAGCTGAACATACCGGCAAAAGCGATGGCATACTTTAGCAAACCGAGATCGGAAGCACCCAGCTTGCGCCCGATTACGATGGTTAAGACGGTCAGAAGTGCTTTTGATACCACATCCGTTACTAATAAAATGCTGGCATTTTTAGCGATAAGTACATTTTTAAGGTTCATTATTGTGTAAGGGTGCCTTCATAGCTTAATCAAAATCTGTCCTGGCGGTGTTGGTAACATCGCAGCCAATCGCCGGGCTAACGCACTTTGGATGCAAATTCAGAAGCTGCTTCGATCAAGGCAGGCTCAATATGACTATTCCTGTCCGGCGTTTAATTCTCCGGGATTATTCTTGAGCGCGCTGTTTTGCTGGTTGATTTTTGCAATCGAAAGAATCAATCCGCCCCAAAGCCAAAACATCAGATATGGTGAGGTAACGATGGTTGCATTATTCACCATACCATGAATGAACAATCCCAGTAAGCCGGCTAAGAGCCCAATCAACTGGTTCTTGTAGAACTCTTTTGCTCTCCTCATTGTTATGATAGCGTATCCGAATAGCGCGAGAATCAACAGAATAAATGCGGAAATTCCCGGAATGCCAATTTCCGCTGCCAATTGCATAAACACATTGTGCACCGGTTGATGCCAGATGTATGATAGTCCGGTTGGATCATACTGTGCCATCGCAGTGGTATAATTATTCAAACCAACGCCAAGCAGTGGATTTGCCTTGAGTATTTCAAAAGCAACGCGCATCATTGGCAGGCGACTTTGTGCGGATCCGCGATCATCTCCGTAAACACGATGAAAAATAATGTCCTGATAAGAGTATAGAATAACTAAACCGGCAATGGCAATTAGCAAGAAGAACAGAATTGCTGTTGATCGCCTGTCGTTTACAATTAATTTCACTATTACGAAGAAACCCAGAGCACAAACAAATCCCAGCCAGGCGCCGCGACTGAAAGTGAAAATCAACAATGGCAGTCCACCGCCAAACAGACCGAAAAAGAGCACCTTTTGATAAATTTTTCCTTTCGAAATAATACTCCCCATCACCAGAAAAAGCATCAGCAGCAGATAATCTGCAAATGGACCATCGCCAAAAAAAGTGCCTGTTACGCCTATTAATGTTTGACTGCCCAGTTCTCGTGCTTTGCGCGCTTTGCCATCGGCAAATATACCCAAATCCACGTATTGATTAACCGTATGCTGATAATATCCCAGGCTAATTTCTAACAACATTGCGGCAAACAAGGTATAGATAATGAATTTGTAGTCTTTTTCAGTATCTACATTATTTGCGATATAGAACATCAACATGATCACCTTGATTAGTTCGACGAGTTGGAATACCGACAACTTGATCGAAATCGATTTTGCCATTGAAAGGATGCTGAACAGAACCAAAAATCCAACTGCGGCGCTCACAATGGGAAAGGAATGGATTTTCTTTTTACTTCCGAGCAGATACTCACCGATCCAGATGATATACAAACTGAATAGAAGCAAGCTCCAAACAGAGACAACTAAACCTGGTACGCCACCGATGTGATTGCCGACATGAAGAAGCGATTTATCCACATTGATTGGGATCGTAATGATCATTAATCCGATTAAAAAACGCTTCGCCTGCTTGAGAAAGGCGACAATGAGCGCTATGAATAAAGAAAGCTCTGCCAGCATCAAATAGCTGTATGAAATCCTGGAAAATATCGAGATCGCTGCGCCGGCGAAAAGACTGACTCCGCCTGCAAGCAAAAAAACCAGAAGCGTTTTTCTCTCGAATGCGAAAGTTTTGGCTGCTGTTATCATATTTCCACTCTTTTGCTATTGATTGATTTATAGTGATCCGACTGCTTAAACTCCGGCGAAAGCACATAAGAAGACATGGTTGTAAATTCAATATCCGGATGCGCTGCAATATATTCGAAAAGCGCCCGGTTGAATTCAAATCGCTTGTGCTCATCGATTCGTAATTTCAATTTTCTTCGAAAATAAAATCCCCTGGCTTTAACCGATTGCCAGGTTGCTTTCTCTTTGACTTTTTTCGTCTGCGATGCAAATTCAACCGGGTGCATCAGGTAAACGATGGGCTTGCCGGTGCGCCGCGATTCTGATAATAAAAGATCAAAAAACCGCTTCATAAATCCGACGCCCAGCATATACAGCGTACTCGAAATGAACGGTACTATCAGCGCCGACACCGGCACCACCCAAATCGGTTGCGCGCCTCTTTTGAATGCATCATCCGCATGCGGCTGATATGGCAGCCTGGGAGCGAATATCCACCCGGGATTGATAAAATTCGAACTGATGAAATCGATGCGTTGCGAGCACACAGAGGCATCAACCAGGTAATTCAGTTCGCATAAAATCGACTGTGTGAGCTGCGATGTTTTCACGCGCGGACCGCGAAAAGACCGCACAGGTCTGCCGGAAAATTTCTGCAGTTTTTCGGTCGCTTCCCGCAGGTACCTCCGCTGCTCATGCTCCTTCATCGTGGTATACTCTTCTTCGATGCCGTGCGTTAATCCATGGCTCCCGATTTCGTGCCCATCCTGATGAATTTGCCAAACATCGTTTGTATACAGCTTCGCAGTATTTGCTACAAAAAAATAAGTAGCACGGATATTCATGTCTCGGAATAGCACTGAAAGCTTCCTGAAGCTCTTCAGCTTCTCGGCTTCCGGGATTTCCTCGGACGGATCGACATCACAGGTGATTAATACCTGAACTTTATTGCTCATCAAATAGTCTCAATTATTCGCACTTGATACATTAAGCGAAACGCGCACAATAACACTCACCTCTCCCCCGCTCCGACTCCTGATGTTCCGGTTTTTCCGATTACGATTTCATGGAAAATAGCGTCGGATTGCCGGTCCGAGCGTCGTGGCAACCGGCAGCGGTAGTCTTTTCCATACATTGGCGAACATCACCCGCTTTGGGCTTGCTTGGCTGGTGCCCGGGATGTGCTTCCTCGCATTCAAAAAAAAGTGATAATGAAATTGCAACGGTTCCGCGCCCCACCCACGCTTGAAGAAATATGTCCCGCTATCCTCGATACTCCGTCCAAAATCGAACCACTGAAATCCTTGTGCGGAATAATGCTTTAAAACTTCGTTGAACAAGCGGTAATTCGGATAAAGCTGCCGATATTCCAGCAACGAGGCACCGAGTACATACGTAGCGGTCTGCTTGTAATCTCTCAACAAAATTCCGGCTACCAGTTTCTGTTTGTGATACGCCAGCGCAAAGTGATGCTCGCTTTTAAAATTTTCAATCAAATTTTTCAAATATCGATAACCGGTACTGGGTGTACCCAGGTTCCGTTGACCAATTGAATAAAGCTTGAAAAATGCATCCAGATCGTCTGAAAAGAGCTTAATGACGAAGTCATTTTCCTCAGATCGCCGGATATAGCGTCGGGTCGTGGCTCTGATTTTTTTTTGGAGTTGCTTAAAATCAGGCTCCAGTTTCAGCTTCAGCGTAAAATACGTATCATCCGCGACCAGTTCCGGCATCGAATACTGCTGCAATCCGCGAAGCTCCAGATGATCGGCATTCGACTCCTGAGCCAGTTGAATTGCGCGCTTGACCAGCGCTTCGGTGGCTTCTTTCGTTCGTGCACAGCACCCGCCATGCGTTGAAAATGGGATAGATATCAGTCGTTTCCCGAAAAACCGGTGCTTGAATCGGAATAACGGCAGAACACCCTCAATTTCCGTACCATTCCTGGCGATCAAATATACCGGCGTCAAAAGCTTCGGATATTGGCTTTCAATGAACATTTTCCAATGAAGCTGGTGATGGAAATACGTTTCGTCGCTTTCGCGGACAAGACAATCCCATTGTTCATTATCTTTATAATTGAGTTCCCGAATGGTTAACATCCGTTTATTAGTCCCTTAAATTTTTAAGATACGCGGTCAGCGCATGAAACGCCCAGGCTTGCGCCCATCGCATGAAAGGTATCTTGTTATTAAACCACCTGCCCTGGCGGTAAAAAAAGTACCCGCGCTCATGCTGCATATTTTCAATAATCCATGAAACCGCTTTTTCAAGCAAGTCGGAATGATCTTGCACCGCCCTGAGTTTCACGAGGGTGACAATCGCCTGCACCGAGTGAATATCAACCGGGTACGGCTTGCCGAGAAATGACATCATGCGACCGTCTTTCTGAAAAAAGTTCTGGACAAAAAATTCCAGTCCTTTTTCAATAGCCCGGGAAAGACTGTCATCATTCGTGAGCATCTTGTACTGATAAAGCGCCTCGAGCACGAATCCCGTATGATGAATATCGATCCAGGTTTGGGTTTTGTCTTTCCCATACACCCAGGAACCATCGGGATTTTGTCCGTTGACGACAAAAGCAGTCATTTTTTTCGCGCTGGTCAGCAACGGCTCCTCTCCTGTGAGAACGCCGACATGCGCCAGAAAAGCTGCACCCAGCATATTCGAATTGTAGACTCGCTCATCATCATAAGGCGTATAGCTGAGACATAATTCAACCGGCGTTTCATGCATGATTTTCAAATCATTTAAAATGAAATTGCATGCGCTTCTGGCGAGATCGAGATACCGTTGATTGCCGGCTAATTGATAGGCTTCAATGAGTGCGCGTCCTACGAAAGAAGAATTGACGATTGTCGGCGTCCAGATGGGGAATAATCGCTCGCGGTTTTGCCACGGAAAATTGTATCCCCAGCATGCGCCGCTGAATCCCCTGCTTTGCAACATGCCCAATTTTTCAAAGAGCCAACGGATCTTCTTTTCGGTTTCTTTTTCTTTGAATAACGCCAGCAGCCTGGTATATCCCGAAAGAAACAGCCCGAGCGCTTTCGGATTCAACCCTTTATTTATCAGCAACACTGGTCGAAGATTCCAAGGCAATCGCCTCAGCGCCTGGGTGAAGCTGATTCTAAGCCATCGATTGTTGAATGACAGCCACCGAAGTATCGGGCTATTCATGGCATCATACGGATCGTATCCGGCATACCCTTCGGCTTCAACATAATGAATCAATTTCTGTAATGACTGATAAGCCTTATGCTCTATCTCAGACAATCGCTTTTATTCCATTTGGATGTAAGAAATTCAGATTTCCCTGGCGACATTCGAAATTACGAATTTAAATTTTCCGTTTGCATGTCTGCGGATGTTGGGAACAAATCGCAACTCAATCCCGATATCATCCCCAAGCCGATCTTTCGCATTGTAAATGATCGCCTTTGAATCGTGTTCACTGAAATCCGCCCTCTTGACGACATTTATGATCACTCGCTCTTTTTCATTTTGAACAAATTGAGCCTCTTCCACGGCATCGATTCCCTTGAAAACCTGACTCAATCGACCGATGTGTTCCCCGTTTGGCGTGACGATAAAATCATCTGTCCTGCCGACAATTTCTTTCACCAGGGGACCCGACCGACCGCAAGCGCATTCACTTTGAATCGGTATGGCAATATCACCCACATCGTAGCGAATAAGCGGCATTGCGTCATTCAAAAATCCTGTGCACACCATTCTTCCAGGCTCACCTTCTTCGACCGGTTCATCGTTTTCATCCAGGAATTCAATAATCCCATATTCAGGCTTGATGTGCAAACCGCCGCGTTCGCACTGCGAAATATTGGATACGCGTTCAGCGTTTCCGTAATATGAATAGACCTTCGTTCGAAACACCTGTTCGATAAGTTTTCTTTGAAAGTCGAGCAGCGATTCGGATGAAGTGATGACTGCCTTCGGCTTCACTACGGTGATATTTCGTCGGCTAAGGTAGGACGCCATCAGATAGATTGATGAAGGATAGCCGAGAATCAGATCAGGATTGAATCTGATCAATTTCTCGGCATAAAAGCCCAGGTTGCGTTCGGACATGTGGTAGGATGAAAACAGCACCTGATGTTCAAAATAATTATTGATCCAGAACGGTGGTTTGTGACGATCGATTTTGATAACTGCATGTCCGCCGAACGTCGCCACGCGATCGTCATCTTCGACACCTGCCCAGGTCCGCTGCAACCGCAAGAAGGCGTATTCTTTCTGGTAACAGTCTTTTGAGAGCAAAAATTTCATGGCTTTTCCGGTAGAGCCGCTGGTATGCTCGGTGATAACATCTTTGGGTGAAAGGTTGCCGGGCGTTAATCGCTCAAAATTTGCCCTGACATCCTCTTTGGTCAAAACCGGCAGCTTCTTCAAATCATCGATACTCTGAAAATCCGCCGGCACCAAATTGAGACGCTTGAATAATTCGCTGTAATATGGCACATTTTGGTATACATACCCGATTACGTTTTTCAACTCCCGGAGCTGAAGCTCATTTATTTGGGCTGCTGAAAACCATTGGGATTTATTGATATGCTCAAAGCAGCGCTGATATGAGTCACCAAACTTTTGGAATGACTTATATATCCCGTAATAGCTGGCAATGAGTGTCTGAAAAAGCCAGGGGCTATGGTTATAAATGAATCGTGTTGTCATGCTTCCGTGAGCCATCTCAATCTCCGGTCGCCGGAGAGAAAAGCGCCTTATCTCCGGAGTTGCGGTTTAATAGTTGCGAATAAATTCGCGCCAGGGCATCTGCATAAGTCAAGGGATCAAATTGGTTTCTTGCCCTGCCCAGATTTGTGCGGGCGATTGTGAATCTCAGCCGATTATCAATGGCGAGTAACACGATTTTCTCGGCAAATGCCGCTGCATCGCCCGGCTCGATTATAAATCCATTTTCGCCATCAACTACAATTTCAGGTATTGCGCCAACAGGTGTTGAAAGGACGGGCAAGCCTGCGCGCATGGCTTCGAGAATTGAGACCGGCGAATTTTCCACATAAGATGGTAAAATGAAAATATCGCTTTTGCGAAATATCTCAAGCTTTTTTGCGCCTCGAATTTCTCCTAATAATTTCACGTGGTTCTCAAGACCCTGCTCAACAATGGCATTCTCGAGCTTTCGGCGAATGCCCCTGTCTTTTTCGCCGCCGGCAATGAGCATTCTGAAATCATCCAACTTTGTTTTCAGCAAGGAACAGATTCGAATCAAATCCAGAACACCTTTTTTCGCGCCGAGAGCTCCGATATACAAAATCGAAATCGTCCGTTGCTCCCGGGCAATACAAGCCGGATTCGAGCTATCGAGCTGTTCGAAATCAATCCCATAGCAATTGTATAAAATGATGGATTTTTGCGGCTCGACGCCCAATGCGCGAATCACAAATTGCTCCCAATACCCGGATAATACAAGCACAAAATCAGCCTGCTTAAAAACCCAACGAATACAAGCTTTTAAGCGAGAACTTCCATTTTCATAGAACGTTTTGAATGCGCCGCCATGCAGATGAATCACAATGCTTCGGCGTAAAACTGTGGACAAAAGAACGTAAAGAGCACCTTTGTAAAAGCTATGAAACGACGACAGCGATAAATGAATGATCCTGCAATTATGGCGCACTAGCATAAAACCGAATTCAAGAACTTCCACCAGTTGAAAAAAGTGATTCATGATTCCGGTGGTTGACCGGATGTTAAGTTTTCTTTTGTGCTTTGATGCGTCAAGTAATTGAATCCTGTATGCAGAATCTTTTAAGCCTTCGACGATAATCCGGTTGATCGCGGCGACGCCACCATTTGGTGGCGGAAACGGACCTGCGAGCAAAATATTTGATTTTTTATGCATAACCTTCACCGGCTTTGCATCGGGCACTCTTGATTTACTGTTTGTCAAAAATTTCAGAGACGAAATAACGCAGCTTGCCCGATGGCTCACGCGGGATGTGATCGACATAATCAAAATCAAGTGTAATTTTGGGTCCTAACAGATTGACGGCAACGTCCCTGGCTTTTTGCTCGAGTTGCTGTTCAAATCCCTGTTTTCGAAGCACCACTTTAAACTGAAAATGATATAAATCTTTTTGATAGATTTTGAAAGAATCGAGACAGCCGTTCAAGGAAGAATTCAGCTCTTTTCCAAGGGTTCCGAATAAGACCGCGCCAGGCAGTTCCCTGTCCTCTAAAATAATCGTATCGCAATCTCTGCCTATGGTCAAATCCAGCATTGGCAATTTTACCCCACAATCGCATTGCCCGTCAACGAAACGCGCGACATCTCCCAGTCGGTAGCGAATGAAAGGCATAATCCGGTTATGCAAATTTGTGATGATAATCTCACCGAATTCGCCGGGCTCGCAATGCTGCCCATCTTTGACAATTTCAATGATGCTGTTATCAACAGCCAGGTGCATATTGTGTTCGGGGCACTCATAAGCAATGATCCCGATTTCTGCGCTTCCGTATTCATTAATCGTCGGACAGCCGAACACTTTTTCGATGAATTCTCGTTGATATTCGTGCAACAGTTCAGTCGTGCTGATGATAGCCTTTGGCTTAAGCGCCGTCATGTCAAGGTTTTGTTCGACGACGAAACGCGCGAAAATATAAATCGCGGATGGATTTCCGTAAATAATATGCGGTTTGAATCTCAAAAGCCGCTTGTAATGGTCGAACATTTTTTCTTCGGAAAGATCGAAAGTTGTAAGAATGATCTTATTGCGAATAAAATAGTCACTCAGCTTAAGCGATAAGTTGGTGGAATTCGTCATGTGACGTCCCCAAAAATGAGCCTCGCGCATGCCATAACCCAGTCCCCACCATTTCACTGCTCGGAAGCGTGCAGCTATCGAATATGAAATCGATTGATAGTCGTTCAAAAATTCCAGCGGCAGACCAATGGATCCGCTTGTTTTTTGTCTGTAAAAAGGAATATCCTTCCGCTGCGATTGAATCGTATCCTGCTCATCCCGTATGGTTGCTTTTTCTAAAATCGGCAGCCGAAACAAGTCACTGATTTGATTGACATTTTTCACATCAAATCCGTTATCCTGAAACAGTTTAAGATAATACGGAACGTTCGCAGCACATTGCTCCAGCAAAAGCTTGAGTTTCCGAAGCTGCAACTCATCTACCTGGTTCGGATTGAAATATTGGGATTTCTCGAGTTCATTCAGATATTTCAGGATCGGCTGCCCTTTAAGCTTGAGGTAACTCGGGAATAGCACATTTCTGGTAACTACGGAGCGAATTCCGCTTTCAAAAGAAAGCAGGTTTTTCACTTTATCGCCAAGCGGAACATCATTTATGTCAAATTTCTTTTTCTGACTCTTCCAGGTTGTTGGCAGATGCGCCCGATCCAATAATTCTGAGATGCGAATTTTGAGCGCAGGCGGATAACAAATTACAATACCTGTTTCATCCGGTTTGGATTTAGAAACGATGAACCGGTATGTTTCGCGGGGAAGTATTTTTGTATTTCGAACATCCGTTTTTTCGCGATCTCCGAGCCGGAAAATGCTCACTTCGGAGTCTGCATCTTCAAAATTAGTGACTTCGATGTGCAAGCGATTGATCTCTTCTGACCAGCGATATACTTCTTTCGACTGATGCTTAAATTCGTCTGTATCAACATGAACCATCACATTTTTAAATGGCTTGACTTTTATATTGGTTTGATACCCGCAATTTTTGCATTTCCCATCATCAGTCACGCCAGGTATTTCTGTATTAATATCATAACGTTTGATAAGCAAGTTATGGCATTCCGGGCAAAACGTATTTCCGCCATCGTTATCATACACATTCCCGATATAGCAATATTTGACGCCCATCTCCAATGCGATTTCCCTGGCGCGCACCAGATTTTCAACCGGGGTTCGCGGTACGTCTTTGTAATGATATGCCGGATGGAAACGGACAAAATGCAACGGCACATCGTCCGAAGTGTTTTCAAGATGCCATTTGACAACAGCGCGCGCATCTTCCTCGGTATCATTCAGACCGGTCACCATCAGATTGCTTAACTCAAGATGGATCCCTGTTTTATAAACATAACGGATATCCTCCAGAATCGGAGGCAAGGTGGCTGAAGCATGCTTCGTGTAGAAATCTTCCCTGATCGATTTTAAGGAAATACTAAAAATATCAATAACTTCACATAGCTCTTTCACTGCATCGAGCGTAAGGTAAAAAGCTGATTTATACAGATTCAGCAATCCCTTTTCCCGGGCAAGCCGCGCTGTATCCATCACGAATTCGTGCCAGACGACAGGGTCATTGTACGTCCAGGACAGAACTTTTATGTTTTTGTTTATTGCCAATTCAACGATCTGCTCAGGCGAGAAGTATTCAAAATCGTTGACATTGATATACTTCATCTGCGAGGTTTCCCAGTTTTGGCAGAATTTGCAATGCATGTTACAACCCATATTTCCAATAGATAAAATTGGCGCCCCCGGGGCGAAATGGAATACACCTTCGGTTTCCATGAATTCCTGTGCAACGCGAACGGCTTTTCCATATACCAGCGTGTATAATTCGCCATTAATATTCTGGCGTGTCCCGCAAAATCCTCGTTGTCCATCTTTGAGCATACAGCCACGCGGACAGAGTTTGCACACTATGCGGCCGTCATTTGTTTTTTCGTACAATGCTGCCAAGCGCTTTTTGTGTAGTAAATCCATATCATTCCTCTAGCTTACGTTTTGCCACTGATTGAGGCACAGTTATAAGCACGCCTCAATTTCCTTTATAATAAATTCCTTTAATTTTCCATTTTTGCTAAAATTTATTTTTTTTTCAGATTTCTTCCTGATCTCGATCTTAAAAATATCCTCTTCAGTGGCTATGAAATGCAACCTGCCAGTATTTTTAAGGTATTGATCGACATCCCCGATTGGACCACAGAAAAAGCTGTAGGTCGGCACTCCGAGAGCAACCGCTTCACGATTCATCGTACCGCCACCCCCGATCATCAAATCGGCGTAATACAACAGACTCAACGTATCGATGGCGCTATCAGGGATGATCAATTTTTCTTTCCAAACGGCATCCGACTTTTTATAATTCATAAATTGCTGCTTTTGCTTTTCTCCTCGCGGGATAATGACAATAAGTACATTGGACTTTGCTTTCAAAAAATCCAAA
>JAFGMA010000291.1 GCA_016927835.1 Candidatus Zhuqueibacterota bacterium
GAATGGAGAAATTTTGCAACCTGTTGTTTTATAGAATTCTTAAATTACGTCATTTTTTTTAATTACCGTAATTATAGGATTGCACCCCCCTGCTTATGTATTAAAATTCCTTGCCAAAATAAATTTATGCAATTAAATTCATAGACTGATTGAACCAGTTGCCGGTGCGATCCGCATATCTATTCCAACGCATGGCAGGCAACGAAGTGCCCTGGTCTTATTTCCTTCATCAAAGGCGGCGCTCCGGCAGTGCATCGATCCGCAATCACTTTTGAGCAGCGCGGGTGGAATGGACATCCCGGCGGAATGGCGAATGCATCGGGCACAACGCCCTTGATGGACTCCAGTCGTTTGCCCCGCTGCCCGATTCGCGGGATGGAGTTGAGCAGGGCTTCTGTGTATGGGTGCGCGGGCTGGTAAAAAATCGTATCTACGTCACTAAATTCAACCACTGTGCCCATATACATGATGGCGACCTCTTTAGCAGTCTCTGCGATAACCCCCAAATCATGTGTAATCATCATAATCGCCATGCCAAACTCCTGCTGCAATTTGAGCATCAATTCCAGAATTTGCGCCTGGATCGTCACATCCAGCGCGGTTGTCGGCTCATCGGCGATTAGTAGCCTGGGATTGCATGAAAGCGCCATCGCAATCATGCAACGCTGCCGCAAGCCTCCGCTGAGCTCATGCGGATATTCATCGATGCGTCGCTGCGGTAACGGGATGCCTACGAGTTTCAACATCTCAATCGCGCGCTCGCGGGCTCCTTTCACCGTGGTACGCTGATGCAGTAAAATAGCTTCAATGATCTGGTTGCCGACGGTATGCACCGGACTGAGCGATGTCATCGGCTCCTGAAAAATCATAGAAATATCTTTTCCGCGTATGTCGCGTATTTTTTTCCCTTGCGGATTTAATTGTACCAGATCAATGGGCTTCGACTGTTGAGTTTCAGAATTCGGATACAGCAAAATTTGTCCCTCAACGATACTTGCAGTTGTTGGCAGAATGCGCAAAATCGAACGCGCAGTAATGCTTTTGCCACAACCGCTTTCGCCCACCAACCCTATAGTCCGGCGTTTGCGAATCGTCAAAGAAACGCCGTTTACCGCGCGAATGACGCCTTCTTTCACGTGAAAATGGGTGTGCAGATTATTGATTTGAATCAAGCTATCCAATCGCTACCTCACTTCGAATAGGGGTCGGAAGCATCGCGGAGTCCGTCACCGAGAAAATTGAACATCAGGACCGCCACAATCACGAACAATACCGGATAGAGCAGCCAGGGATGCAGCGCCACGGTTCGCACATTTTGAGCTTCCTGCAGCAAAACGCCCCAACTGATCGTTGGCGGACGCAATCCCAGTCGAAGAAAACTCAGCGACGTTTCAGCCAGTATCATTCCGGGGATTGCCAGGGTTACGGAGACAATCAGGTGGCTGGTAAACGAAGGCACGAGATGCTTCATGATAATTCGGAATTCCCTCACGCCTGCCACCCTGGCAGCCATGGCAAAATCTTCCTCACGAAGCGCCAGCAATTTACCGCGAACCACCCGCGCCAGTCCGGTCCAGCCGATAAACGAAAGAATAACGGTCATGCCGAAATACACTTTGAGCTGTGACCAGTGAGCCGGCAGCGCCGCGCTCAAAGCCAGCCATAGCGGAATCGTGGGGAATGACCTTAATATTTCGATCAGCCGCTGCATCACATTGTCGATGATTCCGCCGTAAAACCCGGAAATGCCGCCCAGCACAATACCTAAAAGCAGACTCATCGTAACCCCAACCAGACCGATTGAAAGGCTGATTCGGGAGCCATAAATTATTCGCGATAACATATCGCGTCCCATGCGATCGGCGCCGAGAAAATAAAATTTTTCATCGACATTCACGCCGAAGAGATGCCGGTTCCATTTCCAGAATCCCCAAAGCTCGTACCCATCACCCTGAACCCAAAATTTAATGGGGATACGCCGGGTCTTGTCCTCGGTATAGGTGCGATTTAGCGTTTCCTGATCGACGTGCAGCTTGTAGCCATAAATGAACGGTCGAAAATGAAATCCGTCGTCGTCGATGAAATGAATTTCATGCGGAGGCGCATAAATATGATGTACATCTCGATGTTGCGGATCGTATGGGGCAATCATTTCGCAGAACAGCGCGACGAAATAAAAGAGAATGAGAATGATGCCGGCAAATACGGCAACCTTGTGATCCAAAAATTTCCACCACATCAATTTCCATTGAGAGGCGAGATAAAACTTTTCTTCCAGTTTTTTGGATTCCGGATGAGCGTGCTTGCCCGGGTTCGAGCCCGGCTTTAATTTTTTAATCAAATTCATCTCAATTTCTTCCGAATCGAATTCTGGGATCTACCCATGCCAGTAAAATATCCGAGATCAGCGTGCCGAGAATCGTCAGAAAACTCAGCATCAATACAAAACTGCCGGCGAGATACATGTCCTGGTTCATCAATGCTTGCAGGAAGATCGGACCGGTCGTCGGGAGATTGAGTACCATTGCCACAATCACCGCGCCGGACACGAGCTGCGGCAGCATCCAGCCGATGGTGCTCACCAGCGGATTGATGGCAATGCGCACCGGGTATTTGAATAGCAATTTCAACTCCGAGATGCCTTTGGCTCGCGCAGTTATCACGTACTGCATTCCCAGTTGATCGAGCAAGTTGGCGCGCATCACTCGGATGAGTCCCGCGGTTCCGCTGAATCCCAGCACCACAATCGGAATCCAGATATGCTTCATCAAATCCCACACTTTTGCCAGCGACCAGGGCGTATCGATGAAATCCGGTGAAAAAAGCCCGCCGATGCTCGTCCCGAAAGTGGTATATGCGTAATACATCAGCAAGAGCGCCAGCAAAAAACCAGGGGTGGATAGTCCGATAAATCCCAGAAAAGTAAAAATGGTATCGAAAATCGTATATTGCCGGATAGCCGAATAGATGCCAATGGGCACGGCAATGATCCAGGTGAAGATGATCGTGCCCAGCGTAATCGCGAAAGTCAATCCGAGGCGCTCCCAGATCAGTTCTTTGACCGGTTTATTCCATTCAAATGATTGTCCGAAATCACCGTGCAAAACACCCCACATCCATTGGAGATATTGCATATAGAATGGTTTGTCCAGACCGTAGCGCTGGCGGAGCGCGTCGATGATAGCCTGGTCAACCACCTCGCCGCGATCGGATAGTTGCTGAACGTAGCTCGTCAGGTAATCCCCGGGTGGAAGTTGAATCAGCGCAAATGAGATGATCGAGATCAACAGCAGTGTGGGTATCATCAAAAGCAATCGGCGACCGACAAAGACAAGCATTTAACTCCTCCATGCAGTTATACTTGTTACGGGTGAATTAGTAACATTACATTTTTATTCTGTCATTGCGAGGCGTTTTTTGCCGGGGGCGCCCAGCCGAAGCA
>JAFGMA010000292.1 GCA_016927835.1 Candidatus Zhuqueibacterota bacterium
ATCCGTATCCACTGCCACACTGTCTGAAAAAGGCTCCGGTTGAACGGGCGTCAACTCCGGTCCGATGGTATCTTTCACCGCGTAAAAGACGCTTTGGAACGGAATCATCTCATTTCCCGACACATCCGCACCATTGATGCGTACCCATACGGTATCATTGTACTGCAAGTCCGGGCTGTACCAGATGTGATATTTCAATGGGTCGCCGCTATGCTCATATTCGACAGGGACGTAGCCCAGGGTGTTATGCGCAACATCCAGCTCCAGTTTTACCGTTTCCAGATTCACGCCGGATCTATCATCCAGAATATCGAAGCTGATCTGTGCATCCAGCGGGACATTTTTCGCGCTGTCCGCCGGGGATAAATTTTCAACCCAGGGGGGCGTTGTATCCGGCAGGGTGCCGCCTGTGGTGAAAGAATAAAGCAGCAGCTCCGATTCGTTGCCAACCCGGTCACGCGCCAGGCTCTTCACATAAACCTTTGTCTGAGCCGTGAAATCCTGAGGCGGATCATATTCCCAAACATCCTCAGCGATGAAGGAAACACTCGCATCCGTCCATGTCACGCTGTCGAGACTCACCCACATCTCAACGCGTGCTATACCCGATTCGCCATCCGTTGCTTTCACTGAAATATTGGTACTCACCGCCACACCGGTTTCATTCGCCTCAGGATGGTAGGGAATAAGGATCGGCTTCGTAGTATCCTTTGTTGTGAAAAATACACTTTCAACCGGTGGCTGCATCCGGTTGTTGGCATTATCCGCACCATTGATACGCACCCACACGGTGTCGTTGTACTGCAAGTCCGGGCTGTACCAGATATGGTATTTCAATGGATCGCCGCTATGCTCATATTCGACAGGGACGTAGCCCAGGTTGTCGTGCGCAAAATCCAACTCCAGTGTCACCGTTTCCAGATTCACACCGGATTTGTCATCCAGAATATCGAAGCTGATTTGCGCATCTAGCGGGATATTTTCCGCGCTGTCCGCCGGGGAGAAATTCTCGACTCGAGGAGCTGTGGTATCACATCTGACATAAAATGTGCACGTATCAGATGCTGGATTCCCTGATTTGTCCTTAATTGACACGGCTACCTGTATAGTGTCATTGAAAGCGAATGCTTTTTGAGGCAACAATTCAAATTGATAGCCATTTGGTTCTGCGTCGATAGTATCTGAGGCAAAGGAAATTTCATTTCCGTTCGCGGATATGCCAATTTTTAATGAATCTAACTCGATTCCTGAAAGTTTGTCCGTCACTCTTAGTATAGAATTGACATCCAGCGGAATGTTTGAATCGTTTTTCGGAGGATATATAAATTCGATGATCGGTGGTTCAAATTCTTTTTCAGTAATAAAGCTGTAGGATAGGTAAGTCTTGTTTCCGGCACGATCGGCAATATATACATACACCCATACTGTCTGACTATACCCGAACAGAGTCGCCCTATTTTTATTATAGGTGATAATCATATCATTCAACGTACCTGCATTTTCAATTTCAGCTATCACATCTTTGTCGTTGATCTTGACAGTAAATGTCTCGAAATCAAGTCCTGAAACGTCATCTGTAAGCCGGAAACTTACACGCGTGTTTCTCGGTACGTCTTTGGCGCTTGAATCGGGTTCAATCGGGGAGATGACGGGATCGATTTGATCGGTTTGGATTACGAAAAATGTTGTATCGCTGAACCAGTTTGCAGGTTCAGCCCGGTCGCTTACTTTGATGTACAGGAAAATCGAATCGCCATATAGAAAATTTCTCGGAGGTTTATAAAAGAATGCATAATCATTGGCATCGCCTGTGTGACTCAATCGGTATGAGTCAGAAATATCACTCCCATTAAGGATCAGGCTAAGAGATTCGAGATTGATCCCGGATTCGTCATCACGCAGGTTAAAAGAGATAGTGGTATTCATCGGGACATTTGTTTGCCCGCTATCTGGCTGAATATTGGTCCAATAAGGGGATGTGCTATCGCTGGTTTGCCCGTTTATGCCCAGCACCCGGTCTTTATTTGCATTATCAGCCAAACCAGGTGGTGACAGGGTTTTCAGGGAATCGCCGCTGGTGGAATTAGCCAAAAGAGACGTTGGCAGCAAACTTTGGATGCAGAGCACGCTCAGAAAAATCGATACAAAAAATGCGATACGGCGAATTGCGCCTTGTTTGCATTTCAGATATATTGGATTTATATTTTCACATTTAATGGAAAACATTCTCGACTCCAATTTCTCATCACAAAAGGATAGAAAGGAGCAGAAGAGCTTGATGTCGGTCCTGTGATGCAGTGCTTTGATCTAACGCCCCAAATACCATTATCTGACAACTGCTCTTCCCGGGCAGGCAATCGAATAGGCATAGAATTTTGCGTGATTATGAATCGTCTGGTCTCATTTTACCTCTGATGCAACACAACCATCCGGGGAAAAACATTGTAGATATAGACGTTATATGTCGGTTATTAATCCTAAATAAACACGTTTCTTCTACTTTTTATGGACAAAACAGAGCTGCGTCATTATTAAATCTGATTACGATAGCACGTTGGTGCATAAAACAGGAATTTTGCTTTAAATAGAGTCTATCCGAAAAGCAGTAATTTTTGAAATTTAATACAAAATCCGGAAGCGCTACTCCGGTTCTGTCATGCCCGAATGCTTCTATCGGGCATCCATTTGACCATCTGAATAATGGATTCCCGCCTAAACCGTGATGATAAAAACCTGCTGACTCAAGATATAACTATCAGGCAGAACCTGGCAAGTCCGTGTCCTTCCTGTTAGCCATGGAGTTTGTAAATGTGCGCATTTTAGCGTTTCTATCAACAGCCGAATCGTGTGTTTTTAAAAATTTTGCGCAATTTCTCGATGCAACAATATCCTGTACTATCTTTTTGCGGTCAATATCTTTGCAGGAACATCCAGAGGATACGAAGTCAATTCTCAATCATAGTCGTTGCAATTCATCATTCAAACGCTAAGTACATGCATATCAAAGGCAGGCATTCAAAACATGTCAAAATTATAACCAAAAAATATAACAATTTAATAACATAAAATCAAGCAAAAAATCAAAAATTCGCTGTAAATGAATTGTGTTTTCAAGCCAATTTCCAAGTTTTAAACGATGCGCCTGGATACTGGCAAAAGCAACCGTTAACATGCATAAGTATAGGATATTAAGTGCAAATTAGCATTTCCGTTGGCGGGACACAATTTCTTCCGCGATTTGAATGCAATTTTTGGACTGGTCCCTTCAAAGCAAACCGCATTATTTTGCTGCAAAAAAGGAATAGCTTTTAATTATCCAGGCTGCCACTGCGATGTTGTTTTTCCGGGCAGGGAAAAATCGACTTTTAAATGCAGCTTGCCTGGCAGCTTTTTCGCAGCGTTTGCTCGCCGTGGTATTTTCCAGTACAACGATTTCGATGACTTTTCCATCGGTATCAACTTGAAGATACAATTTTACGATACCCTGAATTCCGTTTTTCAGTTCTTCTTCCGGGTATTCAGGGAATACTTCTGCGATAGGGCGGGGGGGGATGTCCGGTTCATCGTTGCCAGCGCCAGCCCATCCCGGCGGTTCGCCGATGTCAAAGTCAAAACTCAAATTGGTCGGCTCGATGGTTGCGTCGTCCGGAATCGCTTCGCTTTCAACCGGAATCGGAATGGCTGGACGTTCAGGTTTTTTAGGGGTACGGTTCTGGCGGGTTTTAGGAATGTTTTCGACGGTGAAAGCAGGTACGTTTTTTCTTGAGCCACTGGCATTTTGATAAGATATTCGCTTGGAAATGATGAAAATACTCGTAATAATGATTAATGAGCCAATAAATCCTTTTTCCAGATTGCGTTTGTAATTGCACCAGGATTTCATTTTTTCGTACCCGTATGCCCCGGAGTTCAACACAATTTTTGTTTTATTCTCTGCCTAATTGCAGGCTGCATCAATTACACGAACTCCTTTCGTCAGCTTTAATCTCAATGCATTTTTGTAAGCAGCTTCACTGCTCCTTGCGCCTGTATCAGAAAAGAGCGTTATATTCGTTCGACGGTCGATTCCAATACCCATCCGCTATTATTGTCTGCGAGTCGGATTTCAATCCAGATTTCGTTGTCTTTTTCTGCCCGATTTTCAATCTTCACTTTGATGCCTTCGTGCAGTGTGAAAACCTGGGTTGCATCATTTCCCGGTGCCCCCATCACATCCACTTTTTCGGCAATCACTATTGCTTCATTGAAATTAGAAGCGGAATAGAGTTGAATTTGGAACGATATGACGAAGATAATCAGGATGATTCCGACTGGTAAAAGAATATATAAAATCCGTCGTCGGGTTGTTTTATTCGGAATGATCAAGCGGACAATAACCAGTGCCATAAATACCAGGTAGGTACCGAGCATAACCTTCGTAACCTGGTCCAGATTCATCTGAAGTCCGGTGAGTGAAATGAAATCATTTAATATCTTGATGACAAAGAACTCAGGAGGTTCGGCAACCTTGTCCACAATTGATAGATTAGCAATTTTCAGATTATGAAGCACATCCTCTTCTTGCGGTGCCAATTTTTTAGCGCGCTCGTAATTCAGAATCGCGTAAGCCACTTTGCCGGATCGAAAGTACGCGTTGCCCAGATTGTAATATATCTCCCAGCTTTCAATCCTTTGTTGAATGATTTGTTCGTAGGCAGCAATGGATTCCGGATATTTATCCTGCTGGAATAATTCGTTGGCTTGTTTGAAAAGCATTTCAGGATCCGATGCGACCGCAACATTAGTCAGGATTAAAATGATAAATACCATGCCTACAGCGCATGCTCGGAAATATCCACGCCACAAATTTTTCATATAGCTAAACCTGTCATTACGATGCCACACTCAATAACCATGCCGCAAAACAGATTGAAATTAGACATGGTTAATTTATTTATTATCAAATTATTAAAAGATACTGCCATTGGGCAGGGTGCGGAATGCCATCCGATGAAAAGCGTGTAAGGATGTAAATTTTACATAAGCGTTTTCAGGCGATGGCACGTTGAATTTTAATGATGCACTCTTTCACGCGCTGCAGAAACGCCTGCATTTCATCAATTGACGATGCTGTCGGGGCGAAGCGCTGAAAATCACAAACTTGTATGCACTCAAGATAATCGGAGATCAATTCTTCGGCAATGTTCCTTTCTGCCAGTAATTCCTTTACATTCGCCGTCATCAATCCGGCTTCTTCGATATTCAATTTATTTGCCAGAAAACCGGTCAATGCCCTTGATATTTCAGAGTAGAATTCTTTCCTCGTACTTTCTTTGAGCAGTTTTTTGGCGCGTTTGAGTTGGGCATTGGCAACCTGATTCGCCCTGCGAGCACGGGCATAAGCGATGTTTGCCGTCAATTTATCCGCATAGCGTCGATAGCCCAATGCGCCTCCCGTCAGAAGCAAGGGGATAGCGAGCAGCAAAAAGAATCCCGGACTCTGGTAGTAAAACTGTCCGGCTTTTTTAAATTCAGGAATGGATTGTTCTATGTACCGGATGTCCTGCCCCAGTAGTTTTACTTCTTCGCGCACAAAGCCGCTTCCCGATGAGATAAATTCCCGCTTTCCTTTTTTAACATTAATTTCAATTTCTGGCGTGACCAGCGTTTTATAAGATTTTTTTGCAATATCAAAATAGGAAAACTGCATCGGTTTAATTTTTTGCACGCCCGGCAAGCGCGGTATCAGAACATATTCGAATACTTTTGATCCTGAAATTGTATCACCAGAACGCTCGATATTCTCATGAATGGATGGGGGGTATTGCTCGATATCACTTGACATGGTTATTTCGGGTGTGGGTAAAATCTTGATATTTCCCACACCGGTAAGTTTTACCTTCAAATTAACCGCTTCATTTGTCTCCACCGATGTTTTGTCAACGGTGGCTGAGAGTTTGAAATTGCCCACAGCGCCGCTGAAATTTTTCGGTTTCCCTTCTTCGGGGAGCGGAAGTACAGTTATCTGAACGGGTGGAGAACTCACGCGTTTGCGTACGGTACGACCGAAAAATGGGTCGTCGAAAAAATCAAAAATATCGCGCGAACGTCGCCGGCGCGGCATCCTGACGTCGCATTCAATCACCATCGGATCGATGGTTTTCGTACCGCTGCCAGTCGGGAAAAGCGCCATTTTTTTTATATCCGCGACCAGGAATTTTTTGCCATCGATGATTTCCTCGTATGTGCTGGGTGACTGCGACATTTCAAAATCTTCCGCCCAAAATCCGGCGGTGTTCGGCAATTTCGAGATGCCATAAGTATTGATGTTTACTTTCGTGTAAATTTTATACGTAACAATAACCGGTTCGTTCTGAAAGACGCGGGCTTTGCTGACACTCGTTTTCAAAAAGAGGCTTTCCTCAAGGTCATCGTCAGGGCTGGGGAGTTGGCTGGATTGTTGACGCTGATTCCTCTGTGGCGTCGCTGCTGATTTAACGATTTCAATATTGATCGATTTCGATGTATATGTTTTGCCGTTATATTCAACGGGAATGGGATCGATTACGAATTTACCTACTTTTGAGGCAATAAATGAAAACTGAATTGACCTGGTGACGCTCATGCGCCCGTTTATGATCTGGATGCTCTGCGAGGTATTTGAACCCCCAATCGGTACCGCGAAAGCCTCCATGGTTGCAGGATAAACCGGGTCGGTGGAAAGGTCATTTGCACCGTCTCCGGATAGCTCCACCGTTAAAGAAAATTGCTGATTCAACTGAATCACCGTTCGATTTACGGTCGCCTGTATCGTCAAATCAGCCGCAAATCCTGACGATACATAGATTAAGAATATCTGAAAAAACAAACTCTTTGCAATACGATATCTCATACGCCTGCTCATATTTATTAAATGAATAGCGTTTCCTGAAAAATAAAAATAGACGGTCATCAAACCCGGATATTAATTGACATCCTTCTTCGCTGAAATTTCGCTAAAAGCATGAGGGAATGCCAAAACCTGATTACATAATGGCATCGAGTAATCCTGTATAGTGCTTGAATGAAAACTAGTATTTTCATGCTGAGCGGAGTCGAAGCATAACGAATTAACAAGGACTTATCACCCTTCGACTCCGCTCAAGGTGAAGAAATAAGGACTTTTCATTCAGCCACTATATGAAATTGCCGGTTCTGAGCCCTGTCATTTACCAATCTTTCAGAACGCGTGCCCGTCCGGAGCTTTTCACTTTTCGCTTTTTTTGCTCATTTTTTTCATCTTCTTTCAGGGCATCCAAAATGCGCTCTGCTTCCTCTTTGCTCAACTCTTTTTGCTGTTCGCCGGCTTGCTGTTCCTGTTGCTGTTGTTGCTCTTGCTGCTGCTGATCCTGATTTTGCTCATTCTGATCTTGCTGCTCCTGCTTTTCATCTTCTTGCTGTTGATTTTGTTGCTGTTGTTGATTTTGCTGCTGCTGTTGTTGTTGCTGATCCTGAGAGTCTTGATTTTGCTTCTGGGATTCATTTTTTAATTTATTGCGTACGAACTCCAGGTTATATTTTGCATCCTCATCCGCCGGATTTAGCTTCAGGGCTTCCTGATAGGATTGAATCGCTTCCAGCAGCTTATTCATTCGATAGTGTGTGTTACCCATGTTATAATGAATTTTCGACCTGATGAGCTGATCTTCTTCCGGGGTTCGGTCTTCAGCCAATTTCGGAGAAAGTGATTTATTCAAATTTTCAAGGGCTTCTTCATATTTCCCTTTTTTGTATTGGGTATCTGAGATATTAAACTGGATAATCGGCGATTCAGGATCTTCCAGCAATGCATCGCGGTAAAGAACATTTGCCTCATCGTATTTTTCTTCAGCATACAGCTTATTGCCTTCGGCTACCTGCTTGCGACCGGGTTGGGCATTCACCATTGTCGCCACAAGAACCAGCAACATACAGTAGTAACATCTTTTCATAGGTCACTCACTCATTTCATTTTTTGATTACGTTTTCGGACTATCACCAAAGCAGAAAAATTATAGGAAAATTACCGGACAAAAATCGGTGTCAGCTTCGCACTCCCGGATCACCGTTTTTCATTCAGATAAAATGACAAAATTCGGAAGCGATATGCTTATCTTACGTTGCGTCCGGGCAAAAGTTATGTTCGATTAATTTGCCTTCGTTCCGGAAGGAAAAGCTCAGCGACCAACAAGAATAAAGCGAATAAAAGGATGAATTGAAAGCGATCTTCGTATTGTGAAAATTTCTTTGACGCCAGTTCTTTTTTCTCCATTTGCGCAATGTCTTCATATATTTTATCCAGTTCGGCTTCATTGCTGGAGGCACGAAAATACTTGCCTTTGGTTTGCAAAGCAATTTTTTCGAGGGTAATTTGATCCAGTTTGGTGGTAACAACCTTCCCTTCGTTGTCTTTCTTGAAATTGCGGCTTGCACCGCGCTCATCAGTGATCGGGATGGGGACGCCGTCCGGAGAACCCAGCCCAACGGTGTATATTCTGACGCCTTGTTTTTCAGCTTCTTCAGCCGCTTTCATCGGATCGCCTTCATGGTCTTCGCCATCGGTAATTAATACTAACACTTTGTGCTTTCTTTCCTTTTGATCGAACGCTTTCATCGCAGTCGTAATCGCTTTGCCGATCTTTGTCCCGGGTTCCGGGATTAAGTCGGGTCGCATGATGTCCAGAAAAATTTTGGCTGCGCCGTAATCCAGGGTCAAGGGGCATTGTATGAACGCAACACCTGAGAACGCGATCAATCCCACCCGGTCGCCTTCCAGTTTATCGATTAAATTTTCAATTTCGTGCTTCGCCTTTTCCAACCTGTTGGGAGCGATATCTTCTGCCATCATCGACAGTGATACATCCAGGGCAATCATGATATCGACGCCCTGGCGTTTGACTGTTTCAAGCTTCGTTCCCAGTTGGGGACCTGCCCATCCCACGATAAAATAGAACATCACGATCAGCAGCAGCGTTATTTTCAGCATCTGCATTTTTCGATTGGTCGAGGCGATTAAGGCTTCGAGCAACTCTGTATTGGCAAATTTCGCCAGCAGCGCCGATTTCCTTTTAAATGAAAACCAATAAAAAACAACGAGCGCCGGGATGATAAAATAGAAAAGCACCAGCAATATGCTTTCTTTTCGAGCAAAATGCATGTTTCCTAAATCGAGGCGAAACAACGTAATTCCCCAAAAGGCAATGAAAACGATTACCAGGAACAAGACTTGAAGGACGATGACCAGACTGGTGACAATGATGCCTGTGATCCTGCAAAACTTTACGAAAACGAGTTCTGAATCGCCCAATCTTTTATCAGCTAATAATTCATTCGAAGTAATCCAAATATATGTGCTTATCAACCCGATGAGCAGCGCCAGCGCTGCAATGCGCAACAACCCGATTTGTTTAATCATAGAACCGATATCCGATGCCAATTGATCGGTTCTGTCGCTGCCCAATCCACTTGTTGTCGAAGAAAATACCGAAAAAATGATCGGGTAAAGCACTGCAAGAAAAATGATTAATGTCAGAAAATAGATTATCAGTGTCTTGATGCCCGGTAATTTTTTATGCATATCAGTTGTTTCCTGAGCCAAACGGTTGGAAGTTGGAAATTAAAAATTAAAAATTAAAAATGAAAATCGTATCTGGTACACTCATATCAAAAAATACTTCAGTTATTGTTGATTCATCAGTGAATGCTTATACGCGGTGTTTTGAAAATCGGAATTTCCGGAATCGGGCTACGGAATTTTTCGAAAAACAGTATTGGCGAGGATAATTTCGACAATCAGAAAGAGCGCTGCAAGCAACAAATAAATCACATACAACTCACTGTAGCGAGTAAACTCTTTCACTTCGATTTTCGTTTTTTCCATTTCGCCGATTTCTTCATAAATTTGCTCCAGGCTTCGCCTGTCGGTTGCCCTGAAATATTTCCCGTTGGTGATCGAGGCAATCTCTTTCAGAATATCCTCGTCGATCTCCACGGGCATACGCACGTAGCGCTTTCCGAAAATCGGGTCATTCACCGGATAGAGCGCTTCACCGCGCTTGCCGGCACCGATGGTGTAAATTTTTACCCCAATTGTTTGTGCAACTTTTGCGGCGGTGATCGGATCGAGTTGCCCGCGATTGTTTCGACCATCGGTCAAAAGAATCACAACTTTGCTTTTGGCTTTGCTTTCACGCAGCCGATTCACACAATTGGCAATTGCCATCCCAATTGCCGTGCCGTCTTCATCGATTAAATCGGTATTTACCTGCCGCAAAAAATTAATCAATATCCCATAGTCGAGGGTCAACGGACATTGGGTGAAGCTCTTCGCCGCGAAAACCACCAACCCGATGCGATCGTTCTGGCGACCGTTTATAAATTCCTCTGCAACGACTTTTGCCGCTTCCAGCCGGTTTTTAGGTTTGAAGTCCTCCGCAAGCATACTGGTTGAAATATCAAGTGACAAAATGATATCAATTCCTTCGGTGATCACTTCTTCTTCGGTGCTGCCAGATTGGGGACGTGCAATCGCAATAATCAGCAACGTTACCGTAATCAGGCGACAGACGAATGTCAGGTGACGGAATGTGTAGCGCCACGAGCGCCCGGTGCTTTTCAGAATGCCAAGATTGGAAAAACGAACCGTTCCGGCTTGTTTCCTCTTTCGGATATACCAGAGGATCATCACCGGAATAAATATCAAAAAACCCAAAAATTCAGGATTGGCAAAGCGTATCATTTTTCATCTCCCCCCTCTGTTAACTCAGCCACAGGTTCAGCATCGTCGCCAGCCTCAGGTGTTTCGGATTCCGCCTCTTCTGTTTTTTGCTCGTTTTCGAGCACCAACTTTGTTTTTTGCACCAGGTCGTATGCAGTGCTGGTGGCGATTTCAGTTGCCTCAGATTTGGGAATGAATTTAGCAAATTTTACCATATCACATACCGTCAAAAGGTCTTGAACCGTGTCAACGACTTCAGACTCAACTCGATCCTGATTGAGATTATCAATCAACTGCTGAGTCGTCATTTCCAATGCGATAATGAAGTATCGCCCTTCGATGTATCGCCGAATAATATCCGATAATTGGATGTAATACTCTTTTACATTGCCCTCAGCCAGGTAACCGGATTGACGAAGGTTGTCGAGAGCTTCCAGGGCAACCTCATGTGGCGGACGCGGTGGTTTATCAAATTTCGGAAAAATGCTTTTACCGGCACTAAGCCGCTTGACAATAAAGATAATGATAACAACCACCAATATCCCGCCCAAAGCGACGAGGAATGGCACAATAGTTTCCCAGATATCGCGTTCAATTTCCAGTGGTGGTTTAATATCGCGAATATCTCCTGTTTCGCTTGGATTCAGGCTCTCAACAACGATTTCCAGCGGTTCGGTTGCCAAATTTTTGAAAGCCGAATCCGGCAAAACGCGGTAGCGTACCGTCATTGGCGGGATCCGAAAGCGCCCGATCAGAAATGGGGAAAAGATATAATCAACGCGCTCGATGACTTTTTGATCCACCTTTTCCGGTTCATGAAACTTGTAATCTCGAATATTCAGGGCATCATCGGGAAGCTGCATCCCGGCGCTATCCACCAGGGTAAATCCTGCGCCGGGCGGTTCTATTTCAACGTTCTCTCCGCGTGATATAATTACGGAGAACGTGATTAGATCCCCGATTTTCACGGTAGTCGGCTCAGCTTTGGTTTCAATCGAAACGCTGCCCTGGTCGGATTGAGAAAATACTTGTGATCCGCGGATGACAATAATAAGTATAAAGCCCAAAAAAATCGCAATCGAACGTTTCATAACCCCTTTTTCCGTCACTTAATTTTATCTTCAAAAATTTCAACCGATTCTGCCCGCATCAATCGCTGGAGCAGATCATTATACACCTGCCGCTGACGTTCCGCGAATAAGTCCTGGGCAACTTGCTGTTGCACTTCCTGCAGCGATTTTTCCTTAACAATATTGCCTTCTTTGTCCTTTTCAGCATATTTGTCACTATTCGCTTTGAAATACAGCTCGATATCTTCCGGTTGAATATTCACTTTTTGCTCAATTTGCTGTTGCAGTAATTTTTGAACCATAATTCGTTTTTTCGCCTGGAAAGCGCCTTCGATCACATCGGGATTTTCGTCCAGTGTCTGCCGCTTTGCAGTATCATAAAATAATTCTGTGGCAATGTACTGCTCGAGAAATTCCCGTTTTTTCTTCTTGTCAGAAAATTGAGATTGCAGATAAGTCGGCAATTGGCTGAGTTCAAAATCAAGATCGCCCTGGGTAATTTCCCGCTTTCCGATTTTTGCGATGACGGCGCCGGGACGTTTCTTCACCACTTTTTCCGGTTCGAGGCTGGTCGTTTCTTCCAGTGCCTGGTGAGCATCGGTCGAACGATCCAACCGTTCCAGGCATGCAATGACTTTTTTATTGACATCCTCGACGAGACGATTTTCCGGACTGTAGTACTTTATTTTCAGATAATGACCGAGTGCGTTTTCATAATCATGAAGGCGCTCGAAATAGATATTGGCGATGATATAATTGATGTTTGCCAGTTCCTGCTCATCCTGGACATATTGATTCAGGTAATGCTCATATTCCTTAATTGCTTGCTGGTATAGTTTCCATTCGTATAAATTATTCGCCAGCTTCCGTACTTTTGAACCATCCAGCTTTGGTTCAGTTTCTTTAGCGCACCCAATCATCAATGTTGCAATAAGCACCAGGCATAATAGAAATTGCGCCCATTTTGCTCCGGTTGTCATCACAGCCTCCCATTGCTAAATTCAAATTAATCAAATTCCAGCCCGCGTCTAAAATGTCCAGACTGGTTACTCCTTAATGGTTTATTCACAGGGTTCTGCAAAACAGGCATTTTTCGAGATCTATCATGGTTCGACTCCGCGCACCATGAAGTCATTATCATTAATTTTTAATAACTTAAGCGAAGCTTCATCCTGAGCGGAGTCGAAGGATGACCTGGCTAAAACACTAATTCGCAGAAACCTGGTTTATTCAATGTTTGAAAATGAATAATCCTTATCGAAACCGTTTCGCGCGCATTCTGAAAAATCTCATCAACGGTTCCACGTATGGTTGCGCATCATCGGCGATGATATCGATATAATCCACATTTATCGAGCGAAATAATTTTTCGCGTTCCAGCCGCAGGCGTTCATTGTCTGTAGAATATTTATTTCTCAAAACAAGGCTCGATGAATCAAACAGGACGATTTCGCCGCTTTCGGCGTCCTCCAGCTCAATCAAACCGACATCCGGGAAATGGCGTTCTGTCGGATCAGTTACGGTGATAGCGACAACATCGTGCCGCCGGTTCGCGATCTGCAATGCTTTTTCATAACCGCTATTCAAAAAATCCGAAACTAAAAATACCACGCTGCGCCGGGTCGTCACGCGGCTTAATAATTCCAATGGCACGGAAATATCGGTTTGCGCTTCTTCGGGCACATTATCCGAAAAATAAAGCAATTCGCGAATCACCCGCTGCACGTGTTTTTTCCCTTTTTTCGGCGGTACAAAACGCACAATTTCATCGGTGAAAATAATCAAGCCGACTTTGTCGTTATTTTTTATCGCTGAGAATGCCAGCAACGCGCAGATCTCAATTGCGATCTCACCCTTCATCTGGTTGACAGTTCCAAAATTGCCGGACGAACTCAGGTCGACCAGCAGCATTACCGTCAATTCACGTTCTTCCTCAAAGACTTTCACATAGGGATGATTCATTCTTGCGGTTACGTTCCAATCGATGGTTCGAATATCATCGCCAATCTGGTATTCGCGGACTTCGGAGAACTCCATCCCGCGCCCTTTGAAAACCGAGTGATATTCACCCGAAAAAATATCATTTACAATGCTGCGCGTTTGAATTTCGATGATTCGAACTTTTTTCAGAATTTCTTTCAGTTCAGTTGCCATATCAGGTAATTGCTCCGGACCTCAGCAAATTATTATGATTATTATATTTTTCTTGGAATGCCGGATTGAAGCGAAGCGGGCAGCAGGTTATGCGATACCCAGCATGCAATCCGGCAAGAGCAGAGCCAGCAAATAAATCACGGTACTTCGATTTTATTTAAAATGCGGCGAACGATGTCTTCCGCAGTTTTCTCTTCGGCTTCTGCCTCGTAAGTGATGATGACGCGATGGCGCAACACATCCATTCCAATCGCGCGCACGTCTTCGGGAGTCACATAGCCCCGGCGCTGGAGAAAAGCGTGGGCTTTTGCTGCCTTTGCCAGGTAGATCGAAGCCCGGGGTGAGGCTCCGTACGAGATCAATTCTTCCAAATCCTCCAGCCCGTATTTCTCTGGTGTACGGGTTGCGAAAACAATATCGACGATGTAATTTTCGATTTTGGGATCGATATAGATTTCGGTAACGACATTCCGTGCCTGGATTATATCTTTGGGTCCAACCACGCTTTCAGCGACAGGCTCGGTGGATTTTGTCATCCGCTGCAAGATTTCCAATTCTTCTTCTCGGTTGGGATAATTGACTGACAATTTCAGCATGAATCGATCAACCTGGGCTTCGGGAAGCGGATAGGTTCCTTCCTGCTCGATTGGGTTCTGCGTTGCCAACACCAGAAACGGATCATCCAGCTTGAACGTTTTTTGACCGATAGTAACCTGGCGTTCCTGCATGGCTTCCAACAGCGCAGATTGTACTTTTGCCGGTGAACGGTTGATTTCATCTGCCAGAACCAGATTCGAAAAAATGGGGCCTTTTTTAGTGGTAAAATCACCGGTTTTTTGATCGAAGATGAGTGTGCCGATAAGGTCGGCTGGCAGCATGTCTGGCGTGAACTGAATACGCTGAAATCTGGATCGAATAGTTGAAGCGACGGTGCGTACCGCCAGTGTTTTAGCCAGCCCGGGAACACCTTCCAGCAAAACGTGTCCGTTTGCCAGCAAACCGATCAGCAGCCGATCGATCATGTACTTTTGTCCGACGATGACTTTTCGCATCTCGTCGTTGATTTTTTCGACGAAGTCACTTTCTTTTTCAATTTTTTTATTTATCGCTTGAATATCGATGTTCATGTACATCCTCCTTCATTACTTGCACAAGCTTGAACTCAATTTCATTTCAGATGAGACTTTATTTTGAGCAGGTTCGAAAACTGCTGCCGTATGTTTGGATTTTCGAAAGCTGCCAGTTTTGCTGATTTCCTGCAAACGGGACGAGATCGACAATCCAGATTATCCGGATGTCGGCTTGGGAATCCCTTAGCTGGTTGATGCCCTGTTTTCTGTTGCCCGGGCTTCCTGCAATTTTTGCTCGAGAATACTCTCGGTAAGCGTATAAATACGCGCTAACTCGGCGCCGGACAACTGACCGCCTCCAAATTTCACCAAATCACAGGTACTTAATATTTCACTGGTATCTGTCAGGAATTTTTCATTACCATCCAGCGACGCGATCAATGATTTCAATTCCGGTGTGGTTGCTTCAAGTGCCGGAAGCTGGTATTTTTCCGCCAGATATTCCCTGTAAATTCTTGAAATCAAAGAAAATTGAGATCGAATATCGGCAGCATTCAGATCGATATCAGCTTTAAGTCGAGTCAGGTACTGCTCTTCGAGCGGAACGATGGCGGCTAATTCCTCCTGGTGTTTCCTTGCGAGTGCGCGATTTTTCGTGAGCTTTATGAGTGCGAATGCAATTGCGGCGACCGCAAAAATAACGGCGAGTATCAAATAGAAAATATTCTTCGGGATAAATAAGATAAGCGATCCGGGTTCTGCTACCGGCTCGATAACCTTTACGCCGAGTTGATTCGAGAGCAATTGCCGTTCATTGCCCATAAGCTTGTCCCGATATCGAATTGGCATGTCTCCCACGTATCCCATGCCCAGCGCAATTGGTTTTAGCGTGAATTCGAGGATAGTCCTCGATACGCTGACACCATTTACCAACTCCGTTTGGTGTGCTTGCGCATTTTTAATGATTTCGAAATTTTCCACATCCGGATTCCTGGATTCAACGAGCTCGAAACGGTCGATGTTACCCGACCATTCCAGTTTGGCGGTGAAGGTCACCAGCCTGTTCCTTGGAACCTCGAGCTTGTCTACCTCGGTCGATAGCCGTACTTCGAAGGATTCATCAAATGCGCTTCGGAGTGTGTCCTGTGCAAATGCCGGGCGCTGTAATTGTAGTGATAATATTGCTATGAAGATGAGAACAAAGCAACCCCTGATCGTGTTTCTCATTTTTGCCTGTCTCCTTTTATTCTTAAAAAATGGAATTCTGCAAAATAGAACTAAAGCCAGTTCATCCTTCGACTCCGCTCAGGATGAAGCTTCGCTTAATCGATTGATAATTATTAAATTTAGGAATTCATGGTGAGCGGAGTCGAACCATGACAAATTCCGAAAAATGGCTATTTTGCAGATCTCTATCTTAAAAAAAACAAGCCACCTCTTTAATTTCTAAGCCCATAATTAAGTATTGGCAGCTCGTTTAATCGCGTTAATAAAAAGATGATGGTTGTAAAAGAACATAATTTCAATTGATACATAATAATCTTTTGATGCAATACCTAACCAAATAAATTGCAATCATAATCGGTGCAGAGCACGGTGAGAAAGAAGGTATTGGAATGAAATTCGAGTAGATATACTTTTTAAAATTACCAAAAGTTCCCGCTAAAAATCAGGTAAAGAGAGGAGAAAGCCGACCTAAGTCGCATGCTCGTTTAAAAGGTGCGTGTTTGAGCCGGCTTTCAACGTTGAATTGGATGGAGTAGTTTCGCGTTATTGTCGATTTGGAACGATTGAACCAATTGCTGTCTGAGTTATTATTGTTTTACACCCAGTCGGTGTACGAAGAGTTCGGAATTGCCAATACGCTCAGACAGTAAATCGGCGAAATGGTTTTTTGCTTGTATTTGAAGCGTTTTGAAAAAATTATTTTTTTACTGCTTTTTCCTCTTCGGTATTCTTCAAAAATCCAATTTCGCTGATATCTTTGCCCATATTCTCGAGCTCGAATTTTGCAGAAGCAGTCATACCGGAATCGACAGCGCCGAATGCCTCGATAAATTTGTTATAAGCCGCCTTTGCCTTTTCAAAGTCTTTGATTTCATTCGCGTAGATATATCCGACCATGAATTGCGATTTTGGCGCGAATTCGCTATCCGGAAATTTTGAGACCAATTGGCTATAAACTTCAATCGCTTTTTCCCAATCCTGTTTTTGTCCGGCGGCAATCACCGCAATTCGGAAGAGGGCTTCGGACGCTAAACCCGATTGAGGATAGGTATCTGCGAGTTTTTGATAGAAAGTGACTGCCAAATCTGCTTTTTCTTCGCTTTCGTATTGCTTCGCTTTTTCGAAGAGTTGTTTATCAGTCAGAGATTCTCCGCAGCTCATAAAAACTGAAAACAGAACAACGACACATACCAGCAACAACCCTTTTCTCATTGTGACCCTCCATCAATTGAAGTTAAGAAAATCATGACGTTTTAGTTAAAAAGGCTGGATAAATCGGCTCACTGCTTTGTAGCGTTAAAATCTAATGAATAATAATATTACAAAATAAATGTGAGCAGCCTTTTTATCCCGCCTCTCCTTAAGAGCCTCTCCGAAAATCGACATTACCAACCAGGGCATTGCAGTACCGGGTATCATTTCACCCGCCCTGAGCACAGAGCTGTTCACCAGGAATCATCATTGATCAAGACAGCCGGATTGCCGGTAGCATAGATCGCGAGTAACCTGGCAGTTTTTTCGGATCGGTATCAATATGCATCAATAAATAATGTGAAAAGTTAACAACTTTTTATACAAAATGCAAGAAAATTTTATGTAATGAGAGAATCACTCATTATCAGCAGCATGACCTGACCTTTCATAGATTTTCGGATGGATTCCATTAGCGCATTGAAAGGCAAATTATTTCGATTGAATATAAAAGGCGAGTATTTCAAAACTCGCCTTTTCATGTCTACATTAAAAGAAATGAGTTCAATTTTAAATTATCATACCAGCCATTCATAAATGCTTCGATAGTTTAGAGTTATATTTATTTTTTATCATCATCAACCACTTCAAAATCGGCTTCTTCCACATTTTTGTCCGATGAATCGGTTTTTTCGCTGCTTGCCTGACCGCTATCTGCACCTGCTTGGGCGCCCTGCTGTGCCTGGCTGGCAGCTTGATACATTTTGCTCGATACGTCACTCCATATTTGATTGAGAGCTTCGATCGCCGATTTCATTTCATTCACGTTGTCGCTTTTCATCGCTTCTTTCAAACGTCCGATTCCGGCTTCAAGTTTATTTTTGGATTCAGATTCAATTTTGTCCCCCATTTCTTTGATATTTTTTTCGGTTTGGTAAACGAGTTGATCCGCCTGATTGCGGGTGTCAATTGTCTCGCGTTTTTTCTTGTCTTCAGCCGAATGCTGTTTTGCATCATTAACCATTTTTTCGACTTCATCTTTCGAAAGACCGGTCGATGCTTCGATGCGGATATTCTGCTCTTTATTGGTGGCTTTGTCTTTTGCTGCGACATTGAGAATTCCATTCGCATCAATATCAAAAGTTACCTCAATCTGCGGCATTCCGCGCGGTGCCGGTGGGATACCATCGAGATGAAAACGTCCCAAAGTCCGGTTATCAACCGCCATATCGCGTTCGCCCTGGAGAATATGGATCTCTACCGAAGTCTGGCTATCCGCGGCTGTTGAAAAAATTTCTGACTTTCTGGTAGGAATCGTGGTATTTTTATCAATCAACCGAGTGAAAACACCACCGAGAGTCTCAATGCCCAGGGATAATGGCGTTACATCGAGCAGCAGCACGTCTTTGACATCGCCGGCGAGTACGCCACCCTGAATTGCTGCACCAACCGCCACGACTTCATCGGGATTGACACCTTTGTGCGGTTCTTTCCCGAAAAGGTCTTTGACGATTTCCTGCACTTTGGGCATGCGGATCGAGCCACCAACCAAAACGACTTCATCGATTTCGCTGGCGCTGAGTCCGGCATCTTTCATTGCCACGCGGCAGGGTTCGATTGTCCGGTTGAACAGCCCTTCGCAGAGTTGTTCGAATTTTGACCTCGTAAGCGCCATATTCAGGTGTTTGGGACCCGTATTGGTTGCCGTGATAAATGGCAGATTTATATCAGTCTGGGTCACTGTCGATAGCTCACATTTTGCTTTTTCTGCCGCTTCTTTCAAGCGTTGCAGCGCCATTGGGTCTTTAGACAGATCGACACCTTCCTGCTTGATGAATTCGTCGACAATCCAATCGATGATTTTCTGGTCGAAATCATCACCGCCGAGATGTGTATCGCCATTCGTAGATTTTACTTCAAACACACCGTCGCCGATTTCCAGAATCGAAATATCGAATGTACCGCCACCCAGATCGAAAACGGCTATTTTTTCATTCGCTTTTTTATCCAGACCGTAAGCCAATGATGCGGCTGTCGGCTCATTAATGATGCGTTTGACGCTAAGTCCGGCGATTTCCCCGGCTTCTTTTGTTGCCTGGCGTTGGCTATCATTGAAATACGCCGGAACCGTAATCACCGCTTCGGTGACTTTTTGACCGAGGTAGTCTTCGGCGGTTTGTTTCATTTTCTGCAGCACCATTGCCGATATTTCCTGGGGTGAATATTCTTTGTCGCCAATCTGAACGCGCGCAACATCATTTTTGCCCCTGATTACTTTATACGGTACTTCACTGATTTCATTCTTAACTTCATCGTAGCGTCTGCCCATAAAACGCTTGATAGAGTAAATCGTATTGCTGGGATTGGTAATTGCCTGACGTTTGGCAACCTGACCAACGAGCCTTTCATCCGATTTGGAAAATGCTACGACTGAAGGCGTTGTTCGATTTCCTTCAGCATTTGGAATCACAACGGGCTCTCCGCCTTCCATGACTGAAACACAAGAATTCGTTGTTCCTAAATCTATCCCGATAACTTTACCCATTTGAAAAACCTCCTAACAATTTTAAAAATTATCGTTATGCAAAATTGAGAATTTTCATCCCTGCGAGCGAATCAAGTGATGGGTGAGATTTGCAAACTGATCGTTTTGTATTCCTTTACAAAATTTACCAACACGCTGAATGACTCGATTTCAATATTGCATACCTCTATGATAAATAATATTTTGCTTGATTTTCACTGATGTTGATCAATAATCATGCCACGCAAAAAGCGAAATTCAGAAGTCTAATTAACATACTATTTTATATATAAATAAAGAGCCTGATTTCATTGATTTTCAGAAATCAGGCTCATTGATTTTTAAACCTATTTTTGTCAATTCGACAGTAAAAGCTGTCAGAATATCAGAGAAACTTTGAAACCTGGCACAATGCAAAATTAGCCGGAATTGGTTTCTGCTTTCTCTTTCTCTTTCGGTTTCGATGTTGTAGAGTCCGCCGAACTATCAGATTTTTTTTCTGCTTTTTCCTTATCGCGTTTATAATTCGCGCTGCGATAATCAGTGGCATAAAATCCTGATCCTTTGAAGATGAAGCCATTGCCCGAACTAATCAAGCGTTTAGCGCTTTCTTTTCCGCACACCGGGCACTTGTGAATCGGCTCTTCTTTTATGCTTTGGAATTTTTCAAATTTATATCCGCATTCCCCGCATACATAATCATACGTAGGCATCTTAATCCTCCAGTAACTCGCTTCTTCACGTGGTTTCGAAACCGTGTAATCGATAATCTTCTATTCAGGAATTTCCAGCGCAACAAATCGACGCCCGTCTTTATTTTTGACTCTCAGCAGCAAGACATCGCCGGCTTTTGCCCTGGATACGTCTTGATTGAATTGCTGAACACTCTCAATATCTTTATTATTCAATTTGATAATAATGTCGCCGGCTCTCAGGCCTTCTCGCGCTGCCTGGCTGCCGCTCTTTACATTTACAACCACAACCTTTCCTTCTTCGTCGGCATTATATCCGAACCGCTGTTTGAATGTATCGGTGAACTCAGCGATTCGAAACCCCAGGGTGTTTTCCTTGCCTGTATCGCTTTTCTGCGCCAGTGCAGGATTATCTGGCCGTTCTCCCAGCTTGACCGTGAGATATTTAATTTCGCCTTCGCGAACTACAGCCAGTTTCACACGCGATCCGGGATTATATTTAGCAACCATGTTGATTAGCGCAAAGTTGTCTTTAATGGGTTTATCATCAAATTTAACGATAACATCGCCGACTTCTACGCCGGCATCTTTAGCTGGTCCTTCGAAGACTTCTTCGACAAGGGCGCCCTGGGCATTTTCCAGCCCAAAGGCTTTCGCCATTTTTTTATTCACAGGCACGATGCCCACACCCAGCCAACCGCGGACGACTTTTCCTTTATCGATAAGTTGTCCCATCACCCATTTCGCCATATTTATCGGGATTGCAAAGCCGACGCCGGTATATGTTTGTCCGACGATTGCCGTGTTGATTCCCACCAATTCACCACGCAGATTCACGAGCGCACCACCACTATTACCGGGATTGATTGCAGCATCGGTTTGAATGAAATCCTGATAAGTCATTTGGCTGCCGCCAATCCTCAAATTTTTTCTGCCTTTTGCGCTAACGATGCCCTGGGTGACTGTATTTTCCAATTCTTCGGCAAAGGGGCTCCCGATTGCGAGTACAATTTCTCCAACCTGAAGCGCGTCCGAATCTCCCAGTTCGACTGAGTGTAAATTATTTTTTGCAATCTTGATGACTGCAAGATCAGTATTTTCATCGCTTCCGACGACTTCCGCTTCGTATTCATCACCGTTGAAAGCCACATGTAATTGATCCGCATCTTTAATCACATGATTATTGGTTAAAATATAGCCATCTGAACTGACGATGACGCCCGAGCCCAAACCATGCTGGGTCTGTTCGCCTTCTTCCGGCATATCGAAGAAACGACGTGACCAGTCATCCCCGAAAAATTGAAAAAACGGATTTCGGTATTTGACAACGCGTTCGCTGGTAATCATCACGACGGAGGGACTCACTTTCTTTGCAATCTCGACATACGTTTTGCTCGCGGCTTCCAGATCCAGCATTACCGGAGCTGCTGCCGCTACCTCTGATTCATTTTGGCTGGCCAGCACCAACTCAGGCGCAGTCGCTGAATTTGAAGCGATGCTCGTATTCATAGAGTTGAAATTTGACGCAATAATCAGCCCGATTATCAAGCCGACCATAGCAGCCAGTGTTACAAGTGCTGCTTTTTTTGAGCGATTCATATTAATATCTCCTTAATTCTATTATTTTTTAATCCATGCACTTGCCTCAAGGAATAAATAAATTACCCCGCGCAAGTGGTGCATGTATTCGTTTATTTTGTCATCGCACATTTAGCTTTCTCATAAATCGAGTCCGCCTGCCTGTGCAAATTCCTTTAAAAGCTGTATTTGTTTTTGATTCAATTGGCAAGGTGTTTCAACGTTTACAACTACATATTGATCTCCTGCGCCGTCCTGGTTCTTGATTCCCAATCCACGCAGTTTCAGTGTCTTTCCATTTTGCGTACCGGGTGGAATTTTCAATTCAACCTGTTTATTTTCAACTGTCTTTGCTTTAACTTTCGTGCCTAATGCCGCCTGAACAATATTTACGGTTACATTGGTATACACATCGTTTCCCTTGCGCCAGAAATCCGGATGCGAAGCAACTTTAATGGTAAGAATCAAATCGCCGGCAGGTCCGCCCGCTGCGCCCGGGTAGCCCTGACCGTTCAATTTTAGTCGCATACCGGAATCAGCGCCCTGGGGTATTTTGACCGTAATTTTTTTGGTTCGCCCGTGATCTAGGGTGAATGATTTTCTGCCTCCGGTTACAGCCAATTCAAACGGGATTTCCAGTTCAGCCTCAATATCCTGTCCTTTTTGAGGTCCGTACGACTGCTGCCTTCCTGTTTGCTGCTGGGCGAATAGATCGCCGAAAATATCGCCAAGATTGTCTGAACCAAAAATGCCTTCAAAAGAAAAACCGTCTTTTCCCGTTTGCTTTCCTGAGCGCCGCGTTCTGAAATTTCCGAAATCGAAGCCATTGAAATTGTAGCCGTGCTTGCCGCTATCATCAAATGCGCCGTATTTGCGCATTTGATCGTATTGTTTACGTTTCGCCGGCTCGCTCAGAACCTTGTATGCTTCGGAAATCGACTTGAATTTTTCTTCAGCAGCCGGATCGCCTGTATTGGCATCAGGATGATATTTCTTGGCTAATTCGCGATATTTCTTTTTGATCTCATTTTCGGATGCAGTTTCATTTACACCGAGTATGTCATAATAATCTTTTGAAGGCATGTTTAATTATCACCAGCTTCCGAGATAAATTTACCAACTTTGACTCGCGCAACGCGCAACAGATTATCTTTGTACATATAGCCTTTTTCCCATTCTTCCAATACTTTTCCGTCTTTGGTTTCATCATCAGTATTTTCCATCATCAGTGCTTCGTGAAGATTGGGATCGAATTCTCTGCCCACAGTCTCCAGGGGGGTCAATCCTTCCTCTTTCAACAGGGTAAAGAGCTTTTCATAAATCAGCTTAAATCCTTTTGACAATTCCGCCCGTTCTTCGGTACCATTCTGGTCGTTTTCATGATTTAAAAGAAACCGTTGGAAATCATCCAGAACCGGCAACAGCTTTTTGATAAATTCGCTTTTAATGAATTGGGAAAACTGCGCTTGCTCTCTTTCCACGCGTTTTTTATAATTCGTGAATTCAGCTTGCAGCCGCTGCAAATGCTCAAGATATTCGCTGGCGAGTTTTAATTCGGCATCATCCGCTTTGGCTTTTTTTGATTCCTTCATTTTTCTATGTTCATCAGCTTCCGCAGCCTGGTTTTCCAAAGGATTTTCTTTCATGTCTTCGGCATCCGAATCATTAATTTTAATTTTTTCTTCCTGTTTCAGATTTCTGTTCCTGGTCATGAAATCTTCTTCCTCCGCAAGTTATTAAATATTCGATTCTTCTATAGTCATTAAGCTTAAATATTTCAATTATTAACAACCATGATAACTAATTCAGTTTTTCCTGGTCTGCAAATTTTGTACCAGCGGAATTAGCATGGCGTTATGTATTATTTTTATTTTACTTGATTATTATTCAAGCAAATATCGGTTGGTTTGCGGTGTCTGCCAAAATGACACGTATTGCGCTGCCTGCGGGGAATTATTCATCGCGGGCGATGAGCAGAAGTCGTATCAGATTTAGAATTGCAACCGCTGCTGCGGCAACATACGTCAGAGCTGCAGCCGTCAATACTTTTCGTGCGCCCGTCAATTCATCCCGGTTCAGGAGTTGCCCGGCTTCGAGTTGAAGTAGAGCATTTCGGCTGGCATTGAATTCGACGGGGAGCGTAATCAACTGAAAGATAACAACACCGGCGAAGAGGTAGATTCCCAATTCGAGCAAAAAATGTTGTTGGAACACAAACGCCAGAATTACCAGAGGCCACGCCAGCCAGGATCCGAGGTTTGCGACCGGAACAAAGCTGTTGCGCAAATTGAGCGGTATGTATCCTGTGTGATGCTGAATTGCATGTCCCACCTCATGTGCGGCAACACCGATTGCAGCCACAGAATTCGAGCGATATGTTGCTTCTGAAAGACGCAGCACCTTGCCGCGCGGATCATAGTGATCTGTTAATTCACCGCGCGTCATCTCGATTTCCACATCATGTATTCCACTTGCTTGCAATAAATGCTGAGCGATGCTGGCACCGCTTGCGCCACGGCGGGCGGCAATCTGACTATATTTGTTAAAGGTATTTTTTACCTTCAATTGTGCATATAGCGTTATCAAAAATGATATCCCCAGGATAAATATGTCCGTTCCTGAAAAGCCAAAATACATCTGAACTCACCTTCCTTCTAAAAATAATTTGTGTTTGAAATAACCTGATTTATAGGATAAAGCGCGTTGAAATTCCGGACGCTCATTTGCCAGTAGGCATGGCATTTGTCTTGATTAAAAATGAGTTTCACATCAAGGAAATCAACTGCGCTTTAAAATTGCCTTGTGTTAATATCAACCACTTTTACGTTAAACTTTTTAAAAAGGTTCCTGGAGCTAATCTGTACAAAGGAAGTTGATTTGCGTCGGAGTTTTAGATGAAATTGTACGAATCAGGGAACGAAATGAATTGAATGGAAGGGATGCAGTCCTTTATAAAGTAAGGAATTAAATGTTCTTCTTCAAAATGAGTCGGTTGCCATTTACCGGATCTGTCTTATAAAAGACATCATCCATCGAGCGGCGAATGATATACAGACCGAATCCGCCGGTCCTTCTGTCTTGCATCGCTTGTTCGACATTATAACTTGATGAATTGTCAAATTTGAAACTTTCCCCCCAGTCCTGAATGATAATAAAAAATGCTGATTTACGAATTTGCACTGTAACCACGATCCATTCATCGGGATCCGAGTGGTAAGCATGTTCAATTACATTCAAGCACGCTTCATATACAGTGACTTTTATTTTGCCCACCTCCCTTTCAGCAATACCGGACTGATTTGCCAGCGCTGTTACAAAATCGCAAATGGTATAAAGCGATGCATTTTTGCTTTTGACACGAATTCGATATTCTTTGGATTTATCGTTCCGAATGATTTTGACATCGTTGGCAGCGGGCACTTCATTCAGGTTGCTGATTTTTTTACTCATCCGCGGTGGGGATTCAGGTCGGGCAACAACATCAGCATGTTCTCGTGCTACCGGGCTTTTCGAGCGTGGGAATGGTGGCTGTTTGGCTTTTCCTGCTTCCGACGACGTATCCGGTTCAGACACCGATTCTTCATTTGCTAATCCAATCGGCGATGGGATCGATTGCGTTACCTCATCGATTTGTACCGGCTCTGGTGGCTGAGTGTCGCTTTCAGCCTCAGAGTGCGATTGGTTCACAAAATCATCAATTTCCCCTTTTCGGGAAATAGGCTTTTTATGAGGAGCAAGCGCGCCGAAATCCTCCAGGGCATAAGCTTCTTCCATATCCATTGATAAATAATTCAGAGGATTGAAGGTTGCGATATTATTTTTTGCGGACATAGCGATATTTATCAATTTAATATCCCCATTCTCCCTGCGGGCTTCAGATGTCATTTCGATTAAGAAAGCGATGAAACTGGCGGACGGGAATTTTATCTGTTCGAGATCCAAAATAATTTTAAAATTCCCGTTTTGGAAGCAATTTAATATCGCTTTTGCCAGTTGCGGTATTGCAGTTTTGACATGAATATCACTATTAATTTTCAATTTTATAATATCGTTATCTGTACCAACTTTCTCGATATGTAATGCCGGACCTTGCATTTCTATCATACCTTTGCGTTTACATGATCACTCATTTACATATATTTTGTATCGTTCAATTTCAATAAATTCTTAGGATGATGAATTATAATAGACGGGACATGAGCCAAATTTGTAAAATCCCTGATGATTCATCACAAGCTATATTTATATGTTAGCAGTGGAATTATGTAATGCCTCAGTTATTGTTTTTTATATGGTTTACGATTCCTATTGGGTTGCTGAGGGATTTTGGAATGATTCGCTTTCTGCTTTTTCCTCCCAGCGTATTTCACCGGCAATGCTCACAAAAATACCCGCATGACCTGCCAGGGGGCATTTATAAACGCAAATGCCGCATCCGGTACAAAGCTCTTCCACAACATAAGGGTACTTGACCATTCTTCGCGAGCCATCGGGCAAAATCGTCTCTCTTTCATCGAACTTAATCGCTTTTTCAGGGGTCGGGCAATGCTCTTCACAAACGAGGCAATTCACATGTCGGTACCAGGGAATGCAGCGGTTTTTATCGAAAGATGCAGTACCCATCTTCATCTTGTTTTTTTCCGCCAGCGCTAATTCCTTGATGGCGCCGGTGGGGCAAACCTTCCCACAGAGATTGCAATTATATTCGCAATAACCCGAGCGAGGGATGGAGATCGGCGTCATCAATCCTTCCCATCCGCCTTGCAATAGCGCCGGTTGCAGGCATCCGCCGGTGGTTGAACATATACGTGTGCATTCATGGCATCGAATACAGCGATCCAGAAATTTGTTTTCCGGCAGTGCACCCGGCGGTCGGATCGCATTATTCCGTGAAGACCGGTTTAAATAGCTCGATTTAATTGCGAGTGGCACTATTGCTCCGGCGCTGAGTGCAGAAAAAAATTTGCGACGCGACAGGTCGATTTTCGATGGTGGCGTCGGAAATCGAAATTGGTAACGAATGCTGGACTGCGGGCAATTGGCAACACAATTCATGCATTCGATACATTCAATGGATGAGCTTGTCGTGAAATCGTCTTCAATTGCATCCATTTTGCACGTGCGCTGGCAAATTCCGCAAGATGTACATGACGCATCGACCGTGCGATTGAAAAGCCTGAATTTGGAAAATATTCCTAGTAGCGCGCCCAGAGGACATAAATTTCGGCACCAGAACCGTTTGGAAATAAAGCCAAGTGAGAGTATGCCGATAAAAACTGCCAGGAAAAAAAGCCCGCTCTGAAAGGAACGCGGTTCGAGCGGCAGCAAAGAAGAATCCTGCAAAGTCGTAAAAACATCGAACATCGATTCTTCCAGAAATTCGATATTCATAAGAAGTCCGAAAAGCTCTTCCATTGCGAAAGAAACCATCGGAAAAAGCCCGGTCGCCAGAGTTCGTGTGAGCAGCGCTATCGGATCAACGAGCCACAGGAATTGAACAGAAAAAAGGCTTGAAATCAGGATCGCCACCAGGATGAAGAATTTCCAACTGCGATATCGCAATGTTTCTTTCAGCCGGGATTTTTTCTGTTTTAAATTGATAATTCTGTCAGCACCGTCAATAAGGGTTCCCAGCGGACAAATCCAACCGCAGAAAAAGCGACCAAATAAAGCGGTGAACAATAGCAATATTAATGCCGGAAATAAACTCGCAATAAGTGCCCGGCTGGCAATACTGGTGGCAAATCCAACGAGCGGATCGAACCGTAAAAAAATATCCGGCGGGATGCGGCTTTCCAACGGGTAACTCGCCTGGAAAAACAAATAGATAAATAGGAGTAGAAATAGAACTTGTGAAACTCTTCTCGCAACTTTCATCACATTCCTTCTGTGCTAGTTACAGGTTGATTTCTTTGATTCCGATTTTCTTCAGATCGAGTTCGCCCAAGCCACGTTCGTAGGCTGCCTGAAGAAACGCCATCTGGTCTGGCTTTTGATCGAACAGCGTTACACCATAGGCATCTATTGCCACGGGATCGACACCCGCAACAACTGTGTTGAGTTGCTTCACATCAGCCAGATTACCGCCCTGGGGTCCGTTTTTCATCAAAATCCGGATCGCATCCAAAATTGTAATTTGAGGCTTGATAACCGTATTAATATCAGCAATTTTGTCCGCAAATTGTTGATGCAGTTCACCGCGTTCGCCTCCTAAAATGCCCATCATATTTTTCAACCCGAGAGAAACCTGGCTCATCGAATGATGCTTTGCAGCAGGCAGGTTGATGAAGACATCCGCAGAAAGCGCGTCCTTATAAAATTCCCAGGAACGCAGCAGCTTGCCGGCAGGGATGGACACTTTTTCGAAACGTTTCATAAAAATGTGTTTCACATCTGCGCCAGCAGCTTCAGCAGCCTGTTCGATGCCGCTATTGCGGTAGCAGCGTTTCGCATTGTTGCATGTGCGATCGAATACCTTGACTTTTGCAGCGCCTGCTTTCATGCATAACCGAACCACCTCGGCGACCAATTCCGGTTCGGTGTTTGCCGCTTGTTCAGGGCGCCTGTCCCACCCAATATTGGGTTTCACCACGACTGTCTGCCCTTTTTTGACATAGCGCTCAATACCACCGAGCAGCTCGAATGCTTTTTGCACCATTTGAGCCGGATCGCCATTGCGAATGACAACGATCTCCGACCGACTCGCAGCGGAACCACTCCCAATGCCGGATTTTGCCAAAATCGGGGCAACGGCTGCCGCACCCACAGCGTATGCTGCCGCTTTTCCGGTAGACTTCAAAAATTCTCTTCTGTCCAAATTTTTCATAAAGAATACTCCTTAAAGCTCTATGATTATCGATTTTCAGGTTATTGTAGCTAAAAAGTAGTGAATATTCAGTGGAATTGCAAGCGAAAAAATATGCCAAGTGTACTGGCTCAGTCATTGGTTCTTTTCACGGTTTACAATGCCACCAGGGTTATCAAACTGGAGTTTGGGAACCAGTGAGTGAGGAATTGCTGTCAAGTGGTAATGCCACAGTGTCTCGGGTGTTCCCACACAGGAGTTGGGAACCAGCAACTGAGGGATTACTGCTTGGTGTAATGGCTCAAACCGTTGATTGGCTTTTTCCCACTCATTCATGTGGGATTGCATGTCAGACAGCAAGGACTGATTTGAGAGGTGAATCATCGGTGAGATGAAGATTTAATTGTAGCATAAATGATCAGTATTACTGCTGCACTTTTGTTCCCTTATTGGATTGATACGGGAATTTTGCGTTTTACGGCGAAGATGGTCAAAGAGGCGCTTTCTTAAATTGGCGTCCGTCCAAAAAGTACTGAATTTTGAAGATCATTGCAAAACCAAAAAACATTAAACCGGTTCTGTCATGCCCGAACGCTTCCCCGATAAAAACATTGCGGGACAAGCCTATCGGGCATCTATTCAGCCTTATGAATAATTGATTCTCGCTTAAACATTCGGGAATTACAATTTTCGCCTAACCCAAATCCTTCATAAAAATAGGTTTTCGGATGGGCTTTTAGATAAGCCATGAATTGCAATTGAGAAACGATGTTCATAAAATTCTTCTTCAAAAGAAAAAAAGCCCACATGAAGCGGGCTTTTTTTAAGCATATTTTCTGGTGAAACGATACGGTATGTTTTTCGTTGGTGGAATTCCAGACGAATCTGAGCTTACTTTGATTCGGTCAAAAGCTTTATCTCATATTCTGCACTTTTACGCCATTTTCGATTTTTTGCTGCTTCTGTAAAATAATCGATAGCATCCTGCTTTCTGCCCAGGTTTTTGCACGCTTCTCCTGCCTCGAAGAGCGACATTGCGTCGTTAGGTTTTGCAGCAATCGCCTGTTTTGCAGCTTCCAGGGCAGCTTTGAAATCGCCTTTTTTATTATTCGCTCTTGCAATTCCCCAATACGACAAGTTTGCATTTCTTGAGCTTAACGCAATTGTCGTTTCAAAAGCCATGATAGCTTCATCATATTTGGCGCTGGAGAGCAATACGCGTCCAAGAAGATAGTAGGCGCGATCATAATCAGGTTTCAATTGAGTGACCGTACGCAGAATGTCGGCTGCCTTATCATATTCTTTCATCTTCTCGTAGAGCACCGCTTTTTCGTAATATGGTTTCTCCCAATTGGCATTTTTCTTGATTGCCAGATCGTAAATAGCAATTGCTTTCGTGTCCATATCCTGTGCGCTGTATAATTTCCCGAGTGCGAAATACGCCTGCGCATTTGACGAATCTAATTCAATTGCTTTTTGATACGCAGCCTCGGCTTCTAAATATCTTCGAAGGCTTTTGAGCGCCAGCCCTTTGCCATGATATGCCACGGAATAATCCGGGATACCAGCGATAGCTTCATCATACGCTGCGAGTGCCTCCTGATATTTTCCTTTTCGCAAAAGCTGACCGCCTCTATTATAAGCACGCTTGGCGACGTTTTGCTTATCCTTATCGGAACTTTTTGCTAATTCCGCCTGGCGGAGTTTCTCTATTTCGGCTTTGAGTTGATTGTAATGTTCCTCTAAGGCTTTATGTTCTTCGCGAGTAATATCAGGAGATTTCATTTGCTCCACAAGGCGTTTCAGCTCCTCAACTTTCTCGGAATAGGTTGAGCTGCTTTGTCCATAAGAACTTGCTGAAGTAACAAAGAAAATAATAATGAAGGAAACCGCGAAAAAATAGCAGCATTTTTTAGCCTTTTCTTTCATTTACAAACCCCTCCTTTTAGTCAAACTTCTTTTTTGTGTATATATTTATTTGCATGTATACAATGGTGAATTAAATGATACTGGCATCAACCCTCGGAATATTTTCAAGCTTTGGTCTGATGCATCTGTTTGATTGATTTAAGTCGCGTCCCTTTAGTTAAATTGGATCTAATAACCTTATCCATCTCTGTATTGAAACTCTGATGCAACCAGGCGTTCATGATTCATGGTAATCTTTGAACGGACGCGCTAAAAATGAAAATGCCGCAGGTGGGATTTGAACCCACACGCCCGGTAGGGCACTACCCCCTCAAGATAGCGTGTCTACCAGATTCCACCACTGCGGCATATATCCTATATTCAAATATACGTTTATACAACATGAAGCGCGATTAGTTCCCCCTTTCGATTCATCTTATGCACCATCCTATTCGCAGAAAGCGCAGGAAATTAACAGATAACAGAGTGATGCAATTTTAGATTCATCAAAAACAACCAAATTGATATTTAAAAGCTACTTATTTGGTTTCATCTTGTGACGTTTCTGGTGCCTCTTGCGCAGGTGCTGCCGTCTGGGCATCTTCTTGATCTTCCAAAGCACCGGGTAAAACCGGCACAGTTGCTGACGAAGAAGCGGCGTTTCTTTGGGATCGTGCTTTTCGAGTCAGGCTGGCATCGTATGCTTCGCGTTGATCTTTAAAGATTTGGCTGCCCAGCAGCAAGCAAAGGATCAGAAAACTCGTTGCCAGTCCGATGGTTAATTTGTGCAGAAACGATGCTACACCGCGTCCCGTGAATAGCGCTCCCGATGCACCACCACCGCCACCGCCGAATACACCAGCCAATCCACCGCCTTTGCTGGATTGCATCAAAATCACAATTGCCAGCGCAATACTTATTATCACATGGATAACGAGTAGAAAACTAAACATCTTATCCTCTCTTTAATTGCTGTTTTATTTGTAACATCACCCGGATTATGCTGCTTTGATGATTTCAATGAATGCGTCGGCTTTCAAGCTTGCGCCACCCACCAGCGCACCATCAATATCAGGTTGCGAGAGCAATTCGGCAGCATTATCTGGCTTGACGCTGCCCCCATATTGGATACGAATCATGTCGGCAGCCGCTGCACCATACAGGCTTTTAATTAAATTGCGGATGAAAAGATGCACATCTTCAGCCTGTTCTGGTGTAGCCGTCATACCGGTTCCGATTGCCCAAATCGGCTCATAGGCGATGATGATCCGTTTCATTTGCTCCTGCGTTATGCCTGCAAACCCGTTTGAAATCTGGGTGTTAATAATCCTCTCGGTGTCGCCTGCTTTCCGCTGCTCAAGTGTTTCACCGACACACACAATCGCAGTCAAATCCGATCCGGTTACTTTCTGTATCTTCCGGTTTACCGTTTCATCGGTTTCACCAAAAAATTGCCGCCGCTCGGAATGACCAATGATCGCGTACTCGCAACCGGCATCTTTGAGCATTGGGAGTGAAATTTCCCCGGTGAATGCACCGGAATCTTCCCAGTAAACATTTTGTGCACCGAGTTTAATTTTCGATGCTTTAATTATTTCTGCTGTTTGATAAAGAGCAGTAAACGGCGGGCAAATCACCATATCTGCCCGCTCGATATTGACCGATTTAACTTTCAGAGCTTTAGCCAATTCGATGGCTTCTGCTCCTGTTTTATTCATTTTCCAATTGCCGGCAATAATTTTTCTTCTCATTGCTGGTTAATACCCCACCTGTTGATATTCTCAGATATTTGATTTACTTGTACATGTATTCAATCAGGTCGATAACGCGGCATGAGAAGCCCCATTCATTATCATACCAGGACAATATTTTTGCCATTGTTTTATCTATGACTGTCGTGCTCAGCATGTCGACGATTGATGAATTGCTATTCATATTATAGTCAATTGAAACCAGGGGTTCATCGGAAACGCCCAAAATGCCCTTCAGTTCGCCATTGGCAGCCTTGACAAACGCTGCATTCAGAGCTTCTGCTGTGGCTTCCTTTTCCAACTGGAATGTCACGTCAACTAATGAGACATTTGGAGTGGGGACGCGAATAGCCATGCCGTCCAATTTGCCTTTCAATTGTGGCAGCACCAGACCAACCGCCTTGGCTGCGCCGGTAGTGGTGGGGATCATCGAGACTGCGGCTGAACGCGCGCGGCGCAAATCTTTATGGGGCAAGTCCAGAATTCGTTGATCATTGGTGTATGAATGAATCGTCGTCATCAATCCGCATTTGATTCCCCAATTGTCCAGCACAACTTTTGTGAAAGGTGCCAGGCAATTCGTGGTGCAAGATGCATTGGATACGATATGATGACTTTTGTGATCGTATGTTTTATGATTGACTCCCATCACGATTGTATTGTCAGGCTCTTTTGCCGGTGCCGTAATGAGGACTTTCTCGGCGCCTGCTGCCAGATGTTTCCCTGCGCCCGCTCGATCTCTGAAAATTCCCGTGCCTTCGATAACGAGTTTCACACCTAATTCTTTCCATGGCAGTGCCGATGGTTCTTTTTCCGAAAGTGCTTTGATCTTCTTGCCATTTACAACAATTGTGCCTTCTTCGGCATGTACTTCGCCGGGAAATTTGCCGAAGGTGGAGTCGTATTTTAAAAGATGAGCCAATGTCTTCGCATCGGTAATATCATTCACAGCAACAATATCAATATTTCTATTATTTACTGCCGCACGCAAAACGTTGCGTCCGATTCTTCCAAAGCCATTTATGCCAACCTTAATTGCCATTGCATCCTCCTACTTTTCAGGTAAAGCTGAATCAACTGGTGCTTTGTTTATGGGTTACGCATAATATTCGCCAATCGCAGGTTTCTTTATGGCAAATATTTACAATATGTTATGTCATATTTGCAAAATTTAAAATTAGTATATTATAAGAAAAAAAATAGTAAATGTCAAGGATTATTCTTTCTTAATAGGGCTTCCCTGTGAAGGGTTTATTTTCCTGGTTCTATGTGCTTCTCAGTGGCATAAGAATATTCAAGCCTTAACCAGTGCCAGGGCAAGTACGTTTTTTGCTCCGGCATCTTTAAGCGCTTTTGCACAGGCATTCATGGTAGCGCCTGTAGTGATGACATCATCCAGCAGGATAATCGATTTGCCGGCGATGATTTGCGGCGATTTAATCTTGAATGCATTCGATACATTTTTCAACCGTTGCTGGTGATTCAATTTCGTTTGCGTTTTGGTATCCCGTACCCGGCGCATCGCCTTGTGCTCCATTTTTACGCCGCTGAGCCTGGAAACAGTTTTGCCTAGCAGTTCGCTCTGATTATAACCGCGTTCGCGTTTTCGGGATAAGTTCAGCGGGACCGGGATGATTAGATCAGCGACTTGAAAGTCGAGATCGTATTGAAATGCACCCGCGATGATCTTCGCCATATTATCGGACAAAGATACCATTCCCTCGTATTTGAAAAGATGGATAATCACCTGCACATCATCATTGAAATCACAAAAAGCAACAGCTTTGTCGAGATACATTGTCCTGCTGCCAGAACGCCATTCCTCAAAATCGATATGGAACGGGACTCATTCATTCTCCAAACGCGCCCAGCATTTTGAGCAGACGATGGAATCGTCATCACCTGTCCAGGCGTCGCAGATAACGCAGTAAGGGGGATAAATGAAATGCAAAACAGCCTTCAAAAAAATACCTGGCACACGAATCAGCGCCAGAAACGCTTTTTTGAAGGCTTTCCATAATCTGGTTTTCATGCCTTCTACTTATCGCTTATAAATGTAAACAAGCTTGATTTGTCACGCGAGGCGAGTCTATCTGTAAAAATCCCTGACTGCCTCGTTTATTAAGCCCGCTCCTAACGAGGTTGAAAAAAAATTCATAAACGGCGGAAAATCAGCATTTGTCAACATCGATAATATTTAGGATGTGGGATAAAATAACCTGGATATTTTGCTTAAAAAAATTTGATAAATATCCGCTTAAGAAATTTAAATGGGTAACTTATTATATCCCAACTCCTTAAGGCATTCAAACGTAATCCTAATTGCCTACAGGAAAATTGTAAACGAAAGAGATTCCCGGGCGAATTCTCTTTTGAGATTTGATCGCCCCGTTGTCATCTTCATAGAAGGTATAAATATACTCCATATTCAAGAGCATCCAGGGATTGATTTTGTACCCGATGCCAACCCTGGCAACGGAATTAACCACTGTCAGATCTTTTACGGTTTCAATTCCGTCTTTGTCGTAAGTCGCGTGAAATGCGATTTTGGGAACTGCATCGGGTATCTCAGCCTGGACATGAAGCAATCCACTGTGCTTGACATCGTCCAGCCATTGATAGGTTCCTACTATCTGGAGCGCGCCCAGTACATGACCGCCAAGTTCGCCATACCAGCCTTTGCTCTCTTTTTGATAGCCTAAAAGCTGGGCTTTATGCGTCACGGTTGTATCGAGAGCCATCACACCATTGCTATCCGGCACTGCAAAGCCATTGCGATTGTAGCGATCTACTTCGTAATAGGGTCCAAAGAAGGTGGGTAAAAATTTATCGCCCAGCAGCCGGCGCTCAAACTTGGTGAAGAAATTAAATAGCCCGGCGATTCCTTTCAATTCGGCTTCGATACCGAATGCCTGACCTGAACCGTAATCGACGATTTTACCGTAATCATAATACAAGCCGGTATAAATGAGTGCGTTATTGATTAACGGCAATTCACTGTCCAGCCCGAATGCGCTGACTGCATCATCGGTATCGCTGAATTCATCGGGATCGACATCGGTTATGTAGCTTGCACCGAACGCCAGATTTTTAACGATAGGCAAATCCGAAAAATATTGAACCGGGCGAGTGTACACGCGACCGCCAACAATCTCCAGTCGTCCTAGATTACTGGTGATGCTTTCGAATCCAAATTTTCCGAAATCCAGGTCAAGAGCCAGCCCGATTTTTCGTTTATCGTAATTCGCGTCTTCATTGGTGTAATAATTCATCAAAAAACCATGCCCGATTCTTGCCCGGTCGAACGCGCCGATTCGAGCGTAAACAGGATCCTTCTTGTGTCCGTAACGAATATAGCGCAATATGCGAAAATAGTCGTAACTCTCATCCCAATCTTCAGCCCGAACTTCCTGTTTCTCAACATTGTACAGCAAATCCAGACTGAGCCCGATACCGATTTTGCCGATTGCAATTTCAGGGCGAATCGTAAATGAGATGAAGTCTTCATCTCCGATTCTCGCGTAACCCATGCCACCGGCGACTACGCCATTGCCTTCTTGCGGGGATAGCTCCTGTGCCAAACTGGTTCCGCCTGCCAGAACAAAAACGAGTAGAATAACCCAAACTAAACTTTGTCTCATGGCTCACTCCATTTGATTAATAAAACTGGTTGGATCATTGATTATGATTCATTTAGGTTGAAATTTTGGCGATATATCTACACACTGCCACTACCTGAAAACTGAAAAGAAATACGATCTCGAGTTTATTTTGTTGCTCGATGAAAACCGGTTCAATTCATTCAAAGGGAATTAGCAAGCACATTTGAGTTACAAACCATTGCTATGGCTTGATCAGTAGAAGTGCTTTCTGAATAGTCTCCAAATCATCGGCTGAAAAATGCATTTTCAGATAATCATGATTCATCCATTTTTCAATCATATCCTTGTAATGCGAATGGCGCGGTTGCCCGGATTGACCCATTGTGCCAATGATTAAGCTGTTGTCGAGATTTGCCATATCGACGATCATCCGCAACGAAGGAACGACTTTCACTTTATAATAATCGCCGGTCGGTGTAAAACTGGCGGCATTTACGGTATTCTGATCACCGCCGATTTCGAAAGGACCTTCGTTCAGGTACATTCCGGTGAACCAGGATTGCCCCCCGGGATATTCGTACAGTATCTTATGCTGCTTACCCCACGTCCACTGTTCCCGATCACTTCCCAGTTTTTCCGATAAAAATAACACTGTATTGCGAAGTGCGGTTTCAACGATTTCCCCGGCGCTCTCATTTTGGGGCGTATCAATCCGATCCCAGAGACGCGAATTGGGATGAAACAATATTTCATCAAAAATGAGATAGCTGAAATGAAAGCAATCGAAATACGCCGCGATGTTTTGCTGCATCTCATCGCCGACTAACGCACGGGTAAAGGCAATGAGGAATTGCTCAAATATCAATGCACCGCGGCTGTTGGCGGCAACCCGGCAATCCCACTTTCTGAGTTCGTCGATTGCCCATTTTGCATCCGGATCGGTTGGCGAAGAGGGCGCAAGCTGCGGGATCAATTTCTGTGCTTGAATTGATAAATCGTCACGTTGAATTTCTTTGAATTTTTCAACAGATAACGAATCGCTTTCAGCCAGCAGTTGCGCCACGCGCTGAGCCCGATAAGGTGCTGCCCAGGCGTAGGAAATTGAGTATGGATAGCCATGTGGAAGCACACGATTATTGGATGTGTAGATCATGCCTTCCGGGGGATTTATTTTTCGCGGCAGATCATCGGTCGGTATAAATCCGAGCCAGTTGAATGAACTGCGACTTCCATCCGCCGGGAAGCGACCGGAATAATTTTGCCGAATCGGAAAATTGCCGGTCATTTGCCAGCCAATATCGCCGCTCGTATCTGCCGCGATCAGATTTAAGCCGATATGTCCGATCAGTTTGCCCGCGTCGAGTGCTTCTGTAACTGTGCGTGCACGATTCAACTTCAGGAAAGCTTCTAGCGAATTGTCTTTCGACTGAATGATCCACTTCAAGGCGACCTGCAAATCATATCCCGGCTCCATCGTAGAAATGACCGGGCCGTGAATGCTTTGATAAATGGTGAGCCGGAGAGGATCATCTTTGCGGCGCTTGATCTCAATTTCCTCGCGACCCATTTCGAGCATTTCACCATCCACCTCATACCTGACCGGATTTTCGGGATCGACTTTCAGCAGGACCAAATCAACATAATCCGCCATAACATTGGTGAATCCCCAGGTTACCGCTTCATTGTGCCCAATGATGACTGAAGGCGCTCCCGGCATTGACGCACCGGTACAATGCACTTGCGGTGAAGAAAGGTGATTGAAATACCAGACTGAAGGCACCGTTAGCGCCAGATGCGGATCGTTCGCCAGAATCGGTTTCCCGCTTTTAGTTTTGGTTCCGCTGGCGACCCAGATATTGCTTCCGCCCCCGTTTTTGGAAAATTCTGTTTTTCCGCGTAATACCGAAAGCGCGGGCAGCAAGGGAGCAATCTTCGCCTGTTGAAAGTTATCGAAATACGTATCGGGAGGAAAGGTCGCACCCGGATAAGCGGGGAGAAGCGTATTGAAGTCCTTTGTGGTGAATCGATCGTGCAGCAGCAGCGCCAATACTTCATGTAAGTAATTTTGATTCAAAAACCATGAGTTCACAACCATCACGCTGAATATATCAGAAGGCTCAAATGGAGGCGGTACATAATCGAGGGCGTTGAATTCCAGGGGAAGATTTTCTTTATTCGATTTGATATAATAATTGATCCCACGGCAGTATGCTTTAATGATGCGCAATGCAGCCGGGGATGCCTGTTCGGAGAGTTGCACCACGGCATCATCCAACCCGAGCAGCCTGGCGCAAATATCGATATCCACGAATTTTTCGCCAGCGATTTCTGCGAGGCGTCCCTGTGCCACCCGCCGAATAACGTCCATTTGCCATAATCGGTCCTGAGCATGCACAAATCCCTGGGCAAAGTACAAGTCGGACTCATTTGCCGCTTTAATATGCGGAATGCCGGCTGCGTCGCGGGCAATGCTGATTTCGGATTTGACGCCGCTGCCGGAGATTTCGCCCGTATAAACCGGGAAGCCTTTTTCAAAATATTTTCCGCAAGTGATGCATACGAGAGCACACACAAGCATGCTCAAAAAAATCCTGGATTTACTCATTTTTTGGTAGACCTCTATTCAAGGATATGTTTGCAACGATGCCACATTTGCTGGTAATAGACTAATCGAACGCTGTCGGAGCCAGAATTTACGGCTGCATCCACTACACCAGAAGCCGGCGATCCGAAACGAGCAATTGTAGCCGTTATTCAGGACGCTAAAGCCGGCGGAAATCATGCTTATGTTTCATCGCGCGATCGATTTCTCTATCGGCATCGCGTTTGGCAATATCCGCCCGTCGATCATACAATCGCTTCCCTTTCGCCAGTCCCAATTCCACCTTTGCCCGTCCGCGGGAAAAATAGAGTTTCAACGGAATCAGGGTCATGCCCCGTTCCTCAGTTTTGCCAATGAGCCTTTTGATCTCTTTTTTATGCATAAGCAATTTTCGGGTTCGGATCGGATCGTGGTTGTAAATATTCCCGAAATCGTACGGGCTGATGTGCATCCCATACAAGAAAATTTCGCCCGATTTTATAGCAGCATAGCTGTCCTTCAGATTTGCTCTGCCATCCCTTAGCGATTTAACCTCGGTACCCTGGAGAACGATCCCGGCTTCCAGGGTTTCGACAATATGATAATCGTGGCGTGCTTTCCGGTTTGTAGTTATAATTTTCACAGTCATACGTCAACTTCAATTGGTTTGCGATTGTGGCAGATTTGCCTGGAATAATACACGGCTCGAGCGGTTCAAGGTTCCCGGTTGTTGGAAGGCAAGGTATCGGAATCGCCCGCAATTTTTACCCAACGCGATTTCCGGATTTATTTTTTCATCAGATGAAAATCGTTGATCCTAACCGTGTGACGAAATTTGAAAAATTAAATTGCTCGGAACATTGAATATTTAACTGCCAGATCCGTGCAAATAAACGATTGTAAAATTATATAAAAGTAGTAAACAAAAACCTTGACTTTTTGAGAGCTTTTTCTTAAATTATGCCGTTGATAAAACGAACATCAATTTATTGAAACAGCCGAAGTGGTGAAATTGGTAGACGCGCACGGTTCAGGGCCGTGTGGGTGCAAGCCCGTGTGGGTTCGACTCCCACCTTCGGCACGCAAATAAAAGGCGACCTCTGAAATGGTCGCCTTTGCTATTTTTAAACATTCCCGCCGCAAAGTCTGTCCCCGAATCATATCGACTACAAAAGACAGCCCATCTGTACCATTCACTTGAACATGCAGTTCGAAAAATAGTAATTGCCACTTATATGGCTGTAAATTGAAACCAATTATTTTTGCATCTACCCGCACCGGTCGTCATAACAATCGCTATCGACCGTTTTTAGCGCCAGGCAGAAGCATCCGAAATCCGTGGTAAACCCTGAGCTTTATTAAAAGCGGCATAATGATGAAACAGGATACCAAATTGGTTGTCAATCCCAGAACTGCAACGACGCCTATAGTTCGCAAACCATGATGTCGTGCGAAAATCAGCGATCCGAATCCGATAATTGTCGTCAGGGTTGTCATAAACATCGCCATGCCGGTATGGTGAAAGGCATCGTTCAGCGATCGTTCTTCCATATAGCGATGCAGAAAATGAATCGTATTCGCCACAGAAATCCCCAGGATTACGGGGATGGTTACAACATTCAGGAAATTGAATCTAATATCGAACAGACCCATGATACCGAACATACCGAGCATTCCATAAGCAATTGGCGCTAACAGCAAAGCCACATAATTGATTTTGCGGAAATCGAGCCAAATAATCAGGATGATGATGAACAGCGTCAGGATAATCGCGACTGTTCCATCGCGTGCCATCAGCCTCAGGATATCGCTAAAAACCAGTCCTTCGGCACAAGCCCTCAGCGGTTTGCCATCGATCCTGATGTGTTCAATATCATTTGCATAACGCAGGAGTTCTTTTCCGTTTCCGAGTTCGATTGCCGGATAAATCAAAACAAATTCTTCGTTGGGATTTATGATACTTTTAAAATTTTGAGTCAGATAATTCGGCAATTTATCGATTGTAAGCGGTTCAACATCGAGAAACGATTTTAATTGCTGAAAAATTTGTTTCTTATCATCAGATAAAAAATCGAAAATATCATCCTGTGCAAGAGTTTTGATTCGTTTGATGATAGCAATTTTTTCTTGCTGGTAAGTTGGAACCAGGCTGCGAATATCCTGGACCGCCTTCAATGTGGTATTTCCTGATTTGATATATTGCTTAATGCCTTTGATCGTACGGTCCGCTTCTTCGGGTGAACCTACAGCGATAATTGTCGGCGACAGCGGCATATTGAAGATGTTGTTTATTCGATCCTTTAGAACGCGTTCTTCCTCTGAGAGCGATCCCAGCTTATGGAAATCGTATTCCAGTGATAAATGTGTAGAAAAGAAAATCAGAAAAGGAATCAGCAACACAACCACATAAGCGAGGATGCGAATTCCCGAATTGCTGCGAAAGCACCGGATAGCCTGCTCGATGCGCGGAATCGTATGCGTATTGGAATTGTCGATCGGGCTGAGACGTTCCCATAAAATGATGAGCGACGGAAAAACAAGCAAATATGCCAGATATGTTAGAATGATTCCAAAACCGGCAATAATACCGAAGTGATGAAATCCTTTGAATTCTGTAAATATCAATGAGAAGAACGCAGATGAAGTGGTCAGGGAAGCAGTTAATGAACTGACGCCAGCAGAAGTAATCATTGAAACCACCGCCTCTTCCGGAACCTGGTATCGGCGAAATTCCAGGTAGCGCTTGAAAAAATGGATTCCGAAATCAATACCCAGCCCCAGCAGAATTGCCACCAGAAAAGTCGTCACCAAATTCAACTCACCGATCAGCAAGTAAGTCAATCCGAATGCCCATGAAAGCCCCATCACAAGCGGAAGACCAATAACAACAAACGTCCGGCGCTTTTTGAAAATAAAATTGAGAGATAAAAATATCAGGATTGCCGAGAGAATTGATGTAAACCTTAAATCTTTCTTGATCGTGATATTATCCCGCAATCCAGAAGCATAGCGCCCGCTTAACGACACGTTGACGCCTTTGCCAAAGGTTTCCGGCGTCAATGCGTGAATATGAGATTCGATCGATCCAATCAAATTTTTGGTAAATGCCAGGTTGGCAGCAACATCGCGCGGCTTAACAAGAATTACCAGAAGATCCTGGTCTTTATTCATCAGATATTCGCGATTCAAATAGGCATATTTATCCAGGGCTGTTTGAAATATATCTGTGGTGTCGGACTTTTCTTGTTCTTCCTCCAGCAGATCCATATAAAACGGATTCAGCTTCGCTCTTTCACGATCGATGCGCTCTTCGAGTTCTTGCTGGATTTTCAACAGCTCTGATTCCGACACATAGAGCAGCGCGTACCGCCGGATAAATTCAAGGTCATTTTTGAAATAAATAAACAGGATTTCAGGCAAATTTTGAATTCGGTTATGTAGACTATCTGCGAAACGCGTAAGCTCGTTGACTTCGTCACCTTCGATTGCGATTGTCAAATATCCGATCCCGCCGGCTTTTTTCGATATTTCTTCCAAATTTCGGATACTTGGTTGATCGGATGGTAATAATTCTATCATGCTACTTCGGACCTGCAATTGCAGAGCCAGCCATAGTGAAATAATCGTCAAGCCTGTTGAAGCAATCAACGTCAATATTGGATGCCGGATCAATCTTCGTGCAAACCGATTTAACAGCTTTTTCGTCATTGGGAGTTCAGCTTTTTATCAAGTAGTTCAAAAAGTTTATCGATTGAATAAGTGGAAATGATTTTGTCAAATTGCTTCCGGTAATCTTCGATAAGACTGCGGTCACTGCTCAGAACATCGTAAATCAGCCACTGGTTGTTTTCTGTGAAATGGAGCAGGTAATCGATTTTAAGCTCTTTTTCCTTAATAATAACCAGCGTATTCACCCTTGCTTTATCATGCTCTACCTGTTGATTTTTATAAATCACCTGAATATTGCCAACGACATCGCTTTTTGCAGGGTATGCGAGCTTTATAATCAGCTCTTTGATTTTGTCCAGCAGTTCTTCGCGTCGGGCAGCATCGAGTGTATCCCAGTGCTTATCCAGTGCAGCTTTGCCCATCGACTCGATGTCAAAGCTTTCAGCAGCGATACGCACCATTTTACGATTATGTTCGAGTTCTTTTTCAGTCAGGTTATCTGAAAATTTTTTTAGCTTTATCGCATTTACCATCCGCTTGACAACTTTTTCGGGTGTGGCGGCGAGAATTGGATTCAGTATCGAAATACAAAAATAGCTCAACCAGATTAAAATTTGTGTTCTCACAGTTCCTCCTGCTAAAACGGCTCGCTCATGTCCAGCAATCGTTTCGTTCGTTCATCGTCGGTAAAATCGGGTTCAGGGAATGCCTCGAATGCTTCTCGCATGACTGAATATAATTCGGCAAAATAGGCAAAATTGTCCGCTCCGCCCGATTTGTTTTTAAAGTAGTTGCGAAGCTCCTGATAGCTGGTTAAATTTTCTTTCCCACGGAATCTGCGAATGGTTTGCCAGACTGTTTTTCCTTGTTTGCAATCGAGAAGAGATATTGAAAAAATGAAGCCTTCCGATTTTTGTTCAGACCTCAAAATATCAAGAAAATCATATTTTAATATGGCATCAACTTGTAGGATTGAGCCAATTTCATTTGGGGATGACTGCGCAAAATTAACCTCTTGCACCGCATTTGTCGAATCGAGCGGTTGTATGAAATAAGAGGTTTCCTGGAAAATCATATATGCAAGGATTTTTTGCAGAAAATCAGCAGAAAATGAATTTGCAATTATTTCAGAATCAGGCTTTACCACTGCTATTCGCTTGATATTCTGTGGCGCCTGTCGATTGTAAATTAATGATGTTTGACTGCCACAGGCAAAAATAATAAAAATTAAACAAAAAACACAATATACTTTTTTATCCATATTCAGTCTCAAGCTTAAAATTTCAACAGCCTTTTAAACGCCCTGAATGAAAATCGGGTTTCAATTTTTTATTCAGGGATTTCAAATTCGTCATTAATGACTCTGTCGCCGGTGCACAATTCTTAACCTTTTGATCCCAATAAAAAACACAGCAGTCGGCTTCTGCACAAATAAAATGATTTTCGCAATAGAGCTATTAATTACTATTGACGGGTAACACCAGGAGCGTCACGATAGATGACGTGCGGATTCATCGTCAGTATCAGTAAAATGTGGTGTTTAAATCTGAATGATTCCTTTTTTAAGTGCACGCATGACGGCTTCAGTTCGGTCTCGAACATTCAGCTTCTCAAAAATGTGAGTTATGTGTGTTTTCACTGTTTTTTCCGAGATGTACAAGTCCTGTGCAAGCTCCTTGTTGCTTTTACCTTCACTGAGCAATGTTATAATTTGAAGTTCGCGAGGGGTCAAATTGTGTTCAGGTTTTTCATGTTTCGCCAATTCACTGAATTTATCCAATACTTTTGTGGCTAAGAACGGCTCAATCAGCGATTCGCCACGATTGACCTTTCTGATCGTTTCGACCAATTCATCGGGCGATGTATCTTTGAGCAAATAGCCCCGCGCTCCTGCTTTTATGCCTTCATATACATACTCTTCATCTTGAAAAACCGTCAAAATGATTATTTTCACTTCCGGATTGATTTGCTTGATTTTCTTGATAGATTGCACGCCATCCATTCCCGGCATCTGCAAATCCATCAACACCAGATGCGGATTGAGCTTTTGGAATGCCTCGATCGCATCGACGCCGTTGACAGCCTCACCAACCACCTCAATATCATCTTCAAACGCTAAAATCGATGATAATCCTTCACGCACGATTGCGTGATCATCAACTATCATTACTTTTATCTTATCCATTAGGATTCTATCAGCTTTAGGTGCACATCAAACAAGCAAAATTATATTGTCAGATAATAGATTAGCCAGAAATTCAAAAGATGCTCATCCTTCTTTGGAGCAAGGCTGTAAATGGTTTGCACTGGTTTCCATAATTTAAAAAAAAATCATATTGTTACAAATCCTGAAGCTCCAGCGGTTCATCCAAAACAGCTCTTCCCGGAGCAGCGTTCTGCCAATACCTGGCGGGAATATGAACGGTGACGGTTGTGCCGGCGTTTTCAGAGCTTTCGATATTCAATTCTCCATTTAGAAAGCGCGCGCGTTCCTGCATCCCCATCAATCCGAATCCTTTTTCAGGGTTGCTATTCTTGCCGCGAAGACTTTTCAACCCAACGCCATCATCTTTGATTTGAATAGTCAACACTTCGCAACCGTACTTCAATTTAATCCATACATGCCTGGCGTTTGCGTGCTGCAACACATTATTCATCGCTTCCTGTACAATTCTGAATATATTCGATTCAGCTTCAGGCGCAAAATCATAAATTTCACCGGTTACTTCAAATGTGGCATTCAGATTTGATTCAAGCCGATTTTTCTCGATCTCGGATTTAATGGAATCGATTAGCGATAGCTGAATGCTGTCCCCGGCGCGTAACCCCCAAACTGAACGCCTGGCTTCCTGCAAATTGCGCCTCACCGATTCCTTGACTTTTTGAATTTCTTCACGGGCTTTTCCCACATTTTTCACTATCAAGCGATCAATCGCTTCCAGTTGCAGCAAGATGCCGGCGAGTCCTTGCGCCAGGGTATCGTGAATTTCCCGTGCCAACCTGTTTCTTTCGCGCAATACGGCTGCCTGACGGGTTTTTTCATACAGGCGCGCATTATCAATTGCCAGTGCCGCATGAGTTGAAAAGGTAGTAAGCAAGGACACACTTTCTTCTGAGAATTGGTGTGGTTTCGGAAAAAAAACAGCGATACCACCATATAATCCATGCTTTCTGATAAGCGGAACCGCGAGTATGGCACGAAATTTTTTCATAATCAACGATTTGGAAAAGATGCGAAATTCATTTCTGCTGTCATCTTTTATATCATGAATTCGAAGGATTTGTTTGTCTCGGGGCAAAAATTCAAGGAATTCATCTCCTACGGATATTTTTGTATTTTCATATTTTTTAATATCGAAATCGCTCGATCTTGCTGCCATGATACTAAGGGCTTTCGACTCTTCATGCAATTCGTAAATTATGCCATTCTTAGTACCGATCAGATCACATGCTTGTTCTACAATGTATTTCAGAACCCTGTCTAATTCCAGGGTTGAATTCAATACGCTGGCGCTTTGAATTAATGATGCATTCTGGCGGACTTTCCGTTCCAATTTTTCTTTTTGTTGAGCAAGCTGCCTGTCGTGCTCCCTTAGATTCTCCAAATTATCCTGAAGCTGTTGATTGAGTGCCCTGGAATAGAAATGATTGAAGCGGGCAACGGAGCGATGAGAAATACGACTTATAATGCTGACTGCTTCAATTAATTGCTTCGGATTGTTACTAAATTCCTCTAAAAGAAATGGTAGCAGGGCTTCTTCTGCCATGAGCAGGGCTTGCGTAACCTCTGAAATATTAAATCCTAATTGTATGCGGTTGAAAGAAACGTTGTAAACGTAATTATCCATTCCTTCATACGAATCGTACCGCAACACTTCAATGTATGCTTGCATGGCTGCTTCAGCAGATGCCACCAATTCAGCTCGGGGTCGCTGCAGGTAATTGCTATTCGGAATAGAAAGCAAGATGCGCAACCATTCTTCGGTTACCTGGTGCTTGTTTCCGATCAAGATGTCTATGATTTTTTCATTCATAGATTTTGCTCCGCCAAATCCATGATCATTACAAAGCATCCCGGATATATTGAACTGCGTTTTTGAAGATGAAGGCGCCGTCGGGCGAATCTGCCAGCCCCTCTCGCGTCCATCGAGGGTGTTGTGTGGCTTCGATGTAGCGCTCAGGATGCGGCATCAATCCAAAAATCCTGCCTGTTCGATCGCAAATTCCGGCAATATTCGCAACTGATCCATTGGGATTCCAGGGATAACCGTCCGGCTCGCCAAGGGCATTCACATAGGTCAATACAATTTGATCATTATTTCTCAATTCGACAAGCATCTCGGCATTTTCAGCGATAAATTTTCCTTCGCTGTGTGCAACTGGCAAGTATATGATTTCCGGCAAGTTCCGGGTGAAGATGCAGCGGTTGTTCGATTCTGTTTTCAGGTAAACCCATCGATCTTCGAATTTTCCCGAATCGTTGAATGTCAGCGTCACGCGTTGTCTGGATTGTTCAAGCTGAATTTCAGGCAACATACCCGCCTTCACGAGTACCTGAAATCCATTGCAGATCCCAAGAATACCTTTTCCGTCGGCGCAAAATTGCTGCATTTGATCCGTGAGTTTGAATTTTAATTCGTTCGCCAGAATCTTCCCGGCGGATACGTCATCTCCATAAGTAAAGCCACCGGGGATAGCCAAAATTTGATAACTTGACAGTTTTTTTTCGCCTCTTACAATTTGATTGATATGCACCAATTCTGTGCGCGCTCCAGCCTGCTCAAAAGCGTATGCCGTTTCCAGATCACAATTGCATCCCGCTGTTCGCAGGATTATCACACCAGGAGTTTTCATGTATTTTCCTCTATGCTCATTTCATCTGACTCCGGGCGATGTGAGCCCGGTATCCGCCGGCAGATTTGAATTTACCAACGCAGTGGCTTTTGCCAGCATTCTTTCAGATTCCAGATCGAATCCTCGACGACCTGGCTGCCATTCAAACCAATAACTTTGAACGAGGGCTCAGCGGTCAATTCTCCGATGCACGAGCACACATTCGAGTCCAAAAGTTGTTCGAATTGGCGTTGGTGCTCCGGTGATACTTCAACCAGGAACCGGCTGTTTGATTCTGAAAACAGCAACCTGTCATCCCTGTCGAGTTCATCGGAAGATTTGATTTTTCGCAGATCGATTGTCATGCCAAGACCGCCGGCGAACGCCATTTCAGCCGCAGCAACCCCAACGCCGCCTTCAGAACAATCGTGGCATGCTCGTACCAGTCCGCGTTGCGTTGCCCGGCTCAGCGCCTCCATCAATTTTTTCCCCGAAACAGCATCGACAGCAGGGACATCATTCCCGGTATAGCCTTTGATGAAATAATAGTGGCTGCCGCCGAGTTCATTTTTTGTATCCCCTAATAAATAGATAAGATTGTCAGCTTTTTTTGCGTCCATTGAAACGGCATTCGAAACATCTTCCATCACTGAAATGGCAGAGATAAGGAGCGTCGGCGGAATCGAGATGGACTCATCGCCGACCTGGTATTCATTATTCAGACTGTCTTTTCCCGAAATAAAAGGCGTTTCATAGATGCGCGCGATGTCGTAACACGCACGGGCAGCACGTACGAGTCCGCCCAGGCGATCTGGTTTTTCAGTATTTCCCCAGCAAAAATTATCGAGCAATGCGATTTTTTCCAAGCTTCCGCCCACCGCAATAATCTGCCGAATCGCTTCATCAATCGCCGAAGCAGCCATGTGATACGGATCGATGAGACCGTATTTCGGATTCAAGCCGTTCGAAACGATGACACCCTTTTTCGAGGCAAGAATCGGTCGGGAGATGCTTGCGTCCCCGGGACCATCATCCTGGATTCCCTGGAGCGGTTTCAACACACTGCCGCCCTGCACCTCGTGGTCATATTGCCGGATGACCCATTCCTTGCTGCACACATTCCATGAGCCGAGGATCGCCTTTAAATCCTCTGTCAAATCAGGGGGTGAATCGAAATCTGGTTCGGGAAATTCAACCGGTTGCCATTTGGCTTTGCGCGTCAATTTAGGCACACCATCGTGCAAAAAATCCATATCGAGCAGCGCCACGGTTTTGCCGTTGTACATCAGGTGCAATTTTTTATCGTCTGTGATGTCAGCGATGACGACCGCAACCACATCTTCATCGCTAAAAAGCTTCAATATCGTATCAATATTTTGCTTTGGGACGGCAATCACCATCCGTTCTTGTGCTTCGGAGATCCAGATTTCGGTGTAGCTCAAGCCTTCGTACTTCAGCGGCGCCTTTTCCAGCCATACCTCGGCGCCAGTCTCTTCACCCATTTCGCCAACAGCGCTGCTGAATCCTCCGGCACCGCAATCGGTCACGGCGTTGAACAAGCCACGATCGCGAGCTTGCAACAGCACGTCCAGCAC
>JAFGMA010000293.1 GCA_016927835.1 Candidatus Zhuqueibacterota bacterium
GAAATATGCGAAAAAGGCTTTCTGTGTTATTTTATGTGTTTAGTGGGCTTATATCCATTTACCAAATCGCATTTTAGAATTCCAGGTGTTATTTAAATACAGCCTTTCTGTTTGAAACCTGCAGGGGAAGCTGAAATACAAAGTAAATTGACTTATTGAAAAAAACCGTATTGTGGTTTCGGCGCATGAGCCACATTGCCGATATGATAAATTTCGCCCTTGTTTTGTCGACTCGATTTATTAAAAATGCTGCAATGACGATATATTATTTAACAAATGGTCACGAAGAAATATTTCCTTTTTTGCCGGTGGATATATGTCGGAGCCTGTGGCTATAATAAACCATGATCTCGGCGGGGATCGAGGGGATTTAATCATCAATTTTGTTAAATTAATGACATATAACTTGAAATTAACATTGATAATTTATAGTATATACGATGATTACATGAATGAAATAATTTAATTTTATAAAAATCAATGTTAAATCATATTTATGAATAAGATTAAATCCTTTTAGGAGGTGGGATAAATTAGCTTGGACATTTTGCTTAAAAATAATTTTGATAAATAGTCACTTAAGAAAACCAGGTGGGTACTTATTCTATCCCACCTCCTAAACTCATTTAACGAAAGGAAAAACAAATATGAAGAAAATCCTGATACGTTTCGGCTTCTTGATGCTTGCGGTATTGCTCGTGAACTGCAACATATTTGAGCCTTTTCATGATGAAGGAAATAGCGATGATGTCAATGTCCTAGTTGATGATGCACTCGCTGCCTTTGAAAACGGTGAGTATGATAAAGCAATCGAGATAGCAAAAAAAGGACTCGCAAAAGATTCCCTGAATGCCGATCTTTTATTTTTGCGCGCGCAATGTGTCATGCAAAAATACGAAATCGATGTCGTCAAAGTCATTCAGTTCTTTCAAAGTTCAACCAATTCCCCAAGTCCCGTTACCGGATACGATGTGGCTGGATTGCGAAAAACGGTTGCGGGAGACACCACAACATTATTCGACTTCACCGAAGAGGAGTTGATGAGGTTATTTCTGGCGTTCTCTCAAGTCTGGCACGACATGACAACGATTATGATGTTGCTCGAAAACGGCTCGATAAATCAAACGCAGGCATTCAGCTATTTTATCCTGTACAGCAACGATTTATTTCTGAGCGCCGGAATTGCCAATATTTTCATGGGGTGTATGCGCATCCTGGACAACGATGCGACACCACTCGATTTCACACTTGATCCATCGGTAAAATTTTATAAAAGCGGAGACAATTATTCGGTTGTTATGGAAGGTCTTTCGGAAGCTGAGGTGCGTGCCAGAATCAATGCAAATCTAAACTATTTCAAAATGGGGCAGCGTTTCCTGCTGTACTATTATGTCAGCACGCTGCATCCGTTGAATTTAGCGTATGACCAAAATAGCAATGCCAATTGGCTCGGATTCCTCTCCTGGTTCCAATTCCTGACCGAAAAAATCAATAATGAATTCAATTTGGGACCTGAACCCAGAGATCCCAGAAACCCCCTCCCTTTTACGGTGCACGACACACCGGCGGGAGTCATTTTCATGGCTGGTCATACGCTGTACGCAAATTTATATGATTATGTTTATTGATTAAAAGGCGATCACAAGCTTAAAATTCATCACACTTTAATGGCTCAGTTATGGGTTCTTGCTTACAATACCCCTGGTTCCCAAACTGGAGTTTGGGAACCAGTAACTGAGGGAAATTATCACACACGTTACTTGCTACAAGGAGTTTGAAAATGAGAAGAATCCCCCTGATGATCATCATTCTGCTCATCATGTTGAGTTGCTCGATGAGTCTTCTCGCACAAAATGAACGCTATGTCATGCGCAGCCCAAGGGCGATGGGAATGGGTGGCGCCGGATTGGCTGTCCTCTCGCCGGATCATGTTTTCTTTTATAATCCTGCGCAGCTTAACCGGTTGACGAGAAATAAATTTACGTTAGTTGATGCCCGAATTTGCTTCAATAAAAACCTGCTGGACCAACTCGATTTTTACAATAAATACAGCGAGCAGATTAAGAACCTGAATGACTTTTCGGATGATGAAACCTCTGCATTTTTCGATGAGGCATCGGAAATTATCAAAAAACGTGTCATCGCGGAATTCGCCGGTCCGGTGCCGATAAATCTTGTGGTGAGAAATTTTGGAGTAGGATTTTTCACGGGCGCTGCCGTCGATTACCGCATGAAAACCGGAGCATCGAGTATTCCGCTGGTTAATGCTGCTTTTCAGGCGGATTTTTTAGTGGTGGGATCCCTCGCGCACGGGTTCTCAGGACCGTTTCCCGGCAAATTATCGGTCGGAGGTACCGTGAAATATATGAATCGCTGGATTTCGTATAAAATGCAATCGGTTACGGATCTGGATAACCAGCTTGTCGTCTTCTCGGGAAAAACCATCGGCGTGGACCTGGCGACGCTCTACAGCATCAAACGCCTTGCCTTCGGATTTACGATTTTTGATGTCAATTCACCGACGATTGCATACCAGGCGAATCAGAGTTCTCTCAACGACTCCACATCCATCGTGGTCGCGCCCAATGGCAAAGTCGAACCATCGTTGCGATGTGGGTTGGCATATTACCCAAAGAAATCCCTGATACCGATTTTCAGCCGAAATGTAATCGCCCTGGATATCGAGCAACCCTTCGATGGTGATTTGACATTTTTCAAAAAGCTATATTTTGGCTTCGAAGGCACTCTCGCCAGTGTATTTCGTTTAAGAGTGGGCTTCGCGCAAGGATATGCGTCCTTCGGAGCGGGAATCGATTTGAGTGTAATATTGATCGATTACGCATTTTACGGGCAGGAATGGGGAGGCTATGCCGGGCAGGTACCAAATTGGAATCATTTGATCCGATTCAAATTGGGTTTCTGAAACCGGACCTGAGGACGTGAATTAAGCACATCGATAAAATAATTCATACAACTTTTTGTGAAATCAATATTGAACGCGCTCAAATTATCGAATCGCTTATTTCACCGTCCTCAATTCCCATTCAAATCAATCGTGTAGATGATACCTTGTTCCATTGTATTGAAAGCAATTTTTTTGCCGTCCGGCGACCAATCCGGGTTCATCGCCAGACGATCTCCGGAATGCGTTATTTGCATTTTCCCCTTGCCATCTGTGCCAATAATATAAATATCGGATTCCAAAAATTGGTGTCCGTCATCCTTCGATATCATATATGTCAAATACTTGCTATCGGGCGACCAGGCAGGTCGATGTCCTCGCCCCAGGTCCACCAGATTCGAGCCATCCGCATCAATCACAAACATATTTTTTCCTACAACTTCAAATGCGATTTTTTTGCCATCCGGCGAAATTTTTTCATTCAGGATCATTCCGTCAACCGGCTTGAAGGATTTCAATTGCCCTGCCGGCGATGCCATTACATTCAGTCCTTTTGCCGACAGATAGTAAATCGGTTGCGGCGAGTCCGGAGCATTCTGACTCGTCTCTGATTTTTCTCGCTTCGCATCAAAAATTTCCAGCCCGCTGCGGTCGGTGAACAAGAACACTTTGGAATTGTCACTGGTCCAGCGCGGCAAACCGGGCATGAATGTGCGGTATTCGGTCAACTGGCGCGATTCCTGGTTCATGATATTATAGACTTTAACAGCGTTATGGCGCCTTCGTCGTTCGTATTTGGAAGCGCGGCAAACGATCTCTTTCGAATCCGATGACCATTGAAATCCGAATCCGGTTCCGGCGTCGTCTGTAAGCTGAACCAGTTTCGAGCCATCCGAATTGAGGATCCAGATCCCCTGTTGCCTTTCGCCGGTGAATGCAATCTTCCGACCGTCGGGCGACCACACCGGCATTGAAAAGTAGCGACTCCCGTCGGTCAATGCGTTTGGATCGGCGCTGACACGAAACACACTATCTTGCGCAAACAGACTTGCAGGTAAGGTCATCAAAATAAGCAATAGAATACTGATAGTTTTCCGGTGGTTCATTTCTATCCTCCTTCTATTCAACTAAATTTCATTTACGTAAAATTTGCGAGCCGGATTAACTGACTGCTCGTTCGAGGCAGTTTTAACAATTGAAAACAATGAAGCTGCAAAAGATCAATTAGTTCAATCCTTCCCGAAATAATGTCCGTTGCATAACGATTAAAACACACTGGAACGAGAAATCGTTACGCGAGTTCAAGTAATAAGTGCAACACCCTTAAAGCACAGCTTAAGCTAACTAATATCATTTTTCGTTTAAAGCCCTCTCACTTTGCCATGGAGGGATTTGAA
>JAFGMA010000294.1 GCA_016927835.1 Candidatus Zhuqueibacterota bacterium
ACACCAAATGAGGTTTTTTATAATTCACCTGTTGCACTTGGAACTTGAATTCGCATTTAATTTTATATACAATGCCTTAAGCAATTTTTCTATTGAAATATGACCAAGAAACAAAGCCCAATTATATGATTTTGATTTGAAGAGTTGATTCATAGCCTTAAAATCATCATTTGATGTCGCGATCCAATGATTCATTATTTTATCAATATCTACATCATTCATTTCGATATTTTTCAATTAGGTATCCACTATTGAGATTTAATTTGCCGCCGCCAGAGGCGGCTGATTTCTCTTCGCATTAAATATGATTTCAGGATATGAAGTACATCTTTTCGCTGATTTTACTCCTTTTAAAACCTAATATAGGATTCTGCAAGATAGTGATTTTGGCGTCATTTCGAACGAAATGAAGTGGAGTGAGAAATCTATATACCCTTTAATTTCATTCAAATATCCAGATTTCTCGCTTCGATCGAAAGGACATTTTTATTTATTTTGCAGAACCATAGGCATAATTACGAATGGTAGACCAAAAGAATCCTCCAGGAAAAACATCTCACAACTGCCTACGCCAATTCAATAAATCCCTTTTTTCTTAGCAGCGGTTTCGGATCGACAAAATGCGAATCCAGTCCGTAAACATCTGCCGGGAGATCGAAAGCCATTGCCATCAGTTGCGTGAAATACATCACCGGGATGGGCGCAAAATCCAGTCGTTTTTTGATGATATCGCGTTGACGCCTGTCGAGATTGAATTGACACAGGGGACAACTCGTTACCACAACATCTGCCCCTCTTGATTTCGCTGAATTCAAAATTTTATAGCTCAAGTCTGCAACGAATTCAGGCATATTAACGGTTTGGTATGAACCGCAGCATTCGGTTTTCAACGGATCATCGATAACCTCGGCGCCCATTTGTGTGAATACGTTTTCGATCACGGTTGGATTTTCCAGATCATCAAGCCCGACTTCCGGCGGGCGCACCAGGAGACACCCATAGTAAGGTGCTACTTTCAGCCCGCTCAACGGTTTCTTCGTTTTGAAGCGCACCTCGTCCAGCCCGATTTCATCCCTCAGGAGTTCAAGAAAATGATAAACTTTGACCTCGCCATTATACGGCTTTTCGTTGTCCATATAGGTATTGATCCGGCGATGCTTGAGCTCATCGGTCTGAATGAAAAGATTGGCGCGTTTCATTGTATTATAGCACATGGAGCACAGCGTCACAACCTTGTTTTCGCCTTTATCCCGCACCCGGATCAAGTTTCGAATAGAGGCGATCTGGTGGATCAGATCATCATCTGCCAGCGAATAGACAGTGCCACAGCAGTTCCACATCTCCAGTTCTTCGAATTCAACTCCAAGGGCAGACGCCGCTGCCAGTGCCGAATCTTCAAAATTTTTAGCTTTGGTCTTCAGGGTACAACCAGGATAATAAGCAATTTTCATCGCCATCTCCTAAGCAGTAAATTTTCTGAAATTGCTGATTAAAGCAATAGGAGGCATTTCTTCGATAAGCTCCTGGGGTAATTTGGATGGTTCGATATGATTTTCATTTCTGCGAAGCACGAGCAGCCGCACCGCCTCCATGATTTTTGCCAGATCAACGCCGCGCGGACAGCGCACCGCACACGTATTGCAGGAAGCACACACCCACATGGTTTTGAAGGCTTCGAGCTGCTCTTCCTGTCCAAGCTGCACTAATCGGATGATCTGACTGGGCAAAATATCCATCTCCTCGACGGAAGGGCAACCCGCCGAGCACTTGCCACACTGGTAGCATGCCAGAATATTTTGCCCACTTATTTCTTGTACTTTTTTTACAAAATCGCTTTGGACAATTGAGCGGGAAATCGTTAATTTCATGGTTTTCCTCTGTATCTGAATGGGCGAGAGAATGCTTAAAAATTGTAATAAATGCGTTACAATGTCAAATATTATGCCAAAAGCCGATTAAAAACCTGCCGGCTGGTCAACAGATAATCGCATATTTTGATATGAGTTATGAATGGATGCAAGTTATTTCGCCTCAAATGCAATCGAGTTTGCCTGAATCAGAATTCCCAGTTTTAGGAAATCCTCGATCGTGGTTTCCTATTATTGGGAATACAGGTTTTCGATTTGATTTCTGCTTAAACTCACTTTTTCGGTGTCGCCGCAGTGAATGAGCTACCTTTGAGATCGATGCTCACTCGACACCAGCAATGCATCAAATCTATGTCGCTCATGCCAACGCTGCGTCCACTTGAACTTTGATCCGCTGCAATCTCTGCTTTCGTTCCTTCACAAACGTTTCGATACCCCTGAGCAGCCACTCCGGGGAGATATGTGCTTCCTCGCATAATTCTTCCACAGAACCGCCGGTGCGCCAGGTATCATCCCAGTCTGAAGACATGGCGTATTCTTCCGATAGTTTATGTGCGATCCAGTCGTGCATATTCCGTCGGGACGCATTGGTAATGAAAGTGGAATCGATCCAATCCGACTCAGTGAAAACAGACTGGCGATAGCTATCCGGCTGCAACTTGAATAGCTCGGGACTGACTGCTGCCACCAGTTTCACATTCAGCCGGGATTTTTCCAACTCCGGCAATATTTTGATCAGATTGCTGGTGGTGCTGGTGCCTTGAACGAAAATGGTTCCCATTTTCGGGAGATTGGGCAGATAATCCCTTATCAAATACGCCCCCCTGGCAGCATCAAAATAGGATGCGATGCCCAGCTTTTGCCTGTCCGGAATTTCGATGGGCGGACGCGTGAGATGGAGCGCAATTATCGGGAAATCAGCAGCCAGGGCAGCGCCAATCATCGGCGCCACTTCGTTGTGCTCCCAGGGATATAAATTCACCACCTTGCCTTCCGGGAACATCTGGGTGACACCCGGGGAAAAGATTCCGAAATGGGTTCGGGAATCTTCAGCCGTTTCGGGTCCCGAATGACCCGCGATCCACAGGATTTTCCCAACCTTGATTTCAGCATCCTGCGCCAACTGACTGAACAAGCGCATGGGTCCATATTTTAAATATACAAAAGAGCCGTAAGTGGAACAAGCAGTATAAAATCCGTTGAATTCTTCAAAAGGATTCTCAGAAAAATTGACCGTTGCGATGCCGGCGGAGATGCCCGCGTTGGCAAACTCCGTGATGCCTTGCGGCAGCAGGCTCCCCCCGGGATTCGTTGTCCGCTCATAGGCGCCAAAGCCTTTGAAACCGCCATATCCTTTGGCAAAACCGGAGATATTTGTGGAATCGGCGAGATCAGCAGACATTGCGATAAACAGCGGGCGACCATATTTCTCGTGGCAAACCGCATTAATCCATGCCCCGAATTTTGCCAATCCAGCTCGGTTCGGTGCTTTTTCACCTGGTTGAGCGAAAATATCCTGCGGGTAATTTTCATAATCTGTAAATACCAGATCAAGCGTCGGATTCTTGCCGAAATCATAATATAAGGTCGATTTATTCCGGGGCACAGACTCTCCGAGTTCCACCAGTGTGTCGGCAACGTAATCGAGCAAATCCGAATCCCGCTCATACACCTCGAAAACGCGCTCGAGGTTTGTGATGGTTTGTCCCAATTGCGCCCTGGGATCGGCTGGAGCAGGTTCACCGAATCCGTCGAATCCGATGCCATACTTCTCTGTGAAAATGCGTTTCGTTTCCCAGAATGCCGGGCTATTCATGGGTTTGTGCGGCGTTCCGTGAGATTTATTATCGAAGATGCCGTATTCTCGCCCTTTCCGGGTTTTAAACCATGCGGCATTAGGCTGTTGTGCGTTGTTCTCGCTTAAAACCATCTGCAACAGGGTTTGGGTGACGGCTTGCCATTCCATGCCATTTTCCGTTCCGAAGGTGCGCCAACCGTGGGCGCCGAACCATTCCGTGGGGCTGCCATAAACAATCGAGCCGATCCGGTGATCATCAATTCCGAAATCATTCCAGTCGATGAGGTAGTATAAATTGCTCAAACCCAATCCCCAGGCTGAATTTTGGGTTTCATGCGTGGCACCGGCAGTCAGTCCGCCTTCACCTTCGATTGCAAAAACGCGGACATCGCCGGCGCCGGCAAGTTTCAACGCCATGGCTTCACCGGCGGCAACCGGCGAACCATGCCCGGAAGGACCGGTGTTAAACTTCAAAAACATGGTTTTGCCAGCCATCTCCGCATGCCCGGGCAAGCCGCCATTATGCCGCAGCGTCAATAAATCCTCCCAGTAAAGTGCACGCTCCGGTTCACCTGTTATTTGATATTTCAAATCACCGGTCATGATGAATTTTCGGCGCATCGCCTCATTCAGCACCGCTAAAGTCGCGTAAACGAGCGGAACCGTGTGACCGGCAACCAGGATGAAACGATCCGCGAACCTTTTCTCGGGATTTCGAATATCCCAACGCATGGCGCCGCTTAACAGTGTTGCCGCCAATATATGTACTTTTGAACGCGATCCGCCCGGGTGACCACTCTGCCGCAAATTGAGCATCAAGTCCAGACATTGATCGATCATATCTTTTATTTTTTCCCATCTTGAAAAATGCGTTTCAACTTTCTTGTAAGCATTTTCAAGTTCAAAGGATCCATTTATCATTTCCGATCTCCTGTTTTTTAGAGCAAGACAGCCCGTCCCAATTCGTAAGGTTAGCTTAAAGTACTATAGTTTAGAATCTCCGGTGCGTGAAATGTTAAATTTTAGCAACATCGAAAAAATAGCTTGACTTTTTCAGAAAAATTACTTCG
>JAFGMA010000295.1 GCA_016927835.1 Candidatus Zhuqueibacterota bacterium
AATAGCAGTGGAGATTGCTTCGGCTGGGCGCCCCCGGCAAAAAACGCCTCGCAATGACAAAATAAAAATGCAATGTTACAAATTCACACGTAACAAGTATAAATAAAATCCGTTGAAATCCGTCTCATCGGTTCAATCCGTGTTCTATCGAGCTTTGATGTCGTAACATTTTCAATAAGCTTATTTTTTCAGAATGTTTTGTACATACATTTCCTTGCATTCAGGGCAAAGATAGCTGTTACAACAGGCGCGATGAGCATTAGTATTCTTAAAAAAAACATATCAGCGCTAAAAAAAATAGCTTGACAATCAAGGAAAAAATTTGTATAATACAAATCAAAATCCAGGATTGTTAAGCAATCTTAACTCTTCAGCCCTGCTATAACTTTATGATAAATTTATCTTTACATTACTGTTCGCTTAACGTATCTGATAAATGCACCCCAAATATTTGTTCACCCCAACTAGTAAATATACTTGCGCAAAAACACCTTATTCTCTTTAATATATTTGGAGTTATTGTGTGTTAATTTAAATAAATAATAATTACAACAACCTATAACTGGCATTAACTTGGGTAAAGGAGGTGATTTAAAACAAGCTGAGAAAATCATGCTTCATTTTTAGTTCATAATGTATTATGTTTTGAAAACATAAGGAGGAAGAACATGGCTAAAAAATTACTGGTTGCTGTATTAGCACTGGTACTAGTCACAGCAGTTGCTTTTGCGGAAAGTAATAAAACCATCGAGCAGAAACCCATCGTGGTAAAAAAAGTTATCAATTTACCAGGAACGGCGATGTTGGATGGCGTTGCAGCAGACCCGGTTATCTGGTCGGATGATTTCGAAGGCGAAAATCCGATGTGGATTCCGGATGCAAACTGGAGTTATACGGATGCACCTAATGGTGGTCGTGTATATTGTCCCGAAACCAGTTGGCGTTATGTCGATACTGATGCCCACAGCGCGACACATAGCTGGGTAGCGTCAACCGATATTAACTGCGAATTGGATTTCCTGGTATCGCCTGTGATTGACCTTCCCAGCGAATTGGTGGATGACCAGGGCAATACCATGGATTTAAAAGGTTTAAAGCTGAATTACTGGCTGAAAGGCGATGTCACCGATAACACATGGCACCATATTTTAGGACCGGCAGAAGTTGTCTGGGTGTATGATACCACGAATCCCGGCGAAGGTACAAGTGCCTGGTGGTGCGATATGCCTGCACTCTCAAGCGACGCACAGTGGCGTCAGTGGTTGATTACCCCTGAAATTGACCTCACCAACTCCAATGGTACCCTTGCTTTCAAGCACGCCTATAACACAGAACTCGAATTCGATTTCATCGGTGTTGAAATATCTGAAGATGACTTCCTGACCTATACAACGTTGGGTTTCTGGGGCGATGGATTCAGCGATGGCTCCGGATTCAGCGTTGAAGGCTGGAATGACATCACGCTGGATATCTCCCCGTGGACCGGAAAGACCGTGAAAATCCGTTGGTCGAGTAAAGGTGACTATGGCACGGCAGGCCAAGGTTGGTGGGTTGATGCTATCGATGTCGGCGGTGTATTTGCCGATGACGGTGGCGATACCGAAGAAACCGAAATGACGGTTGCCGGTTTCACGAGCGGCGCAATCAACAATGGCTATTTCGGTGGTGACTACACCATCGGTGGTGCAGTCGACTGGGTTCTGGCTTCTGACGGCTATGCCGACTTCCCGCTGGAAGTTGACGGCTGGGCTACAAACTTTGGACCTGGCGAGCCCGTTCGTTTTGCTCTGAAATGGATGTCCGATGGATTGCATCCGGGACAGAATCTGTATATCGATGATTTTGAATTGCTCGGCGTTGGCAAACAAGCTGTCGACCTGGCGGTTATTGGTGCAGATCTTCGTACCGCAGCGCTGTGCCACGAATTCCATCCGCGCGTATTTTTTGCAAACTTAGGTCTCAATACACTTACGGGTAACCTGACATGGACCGGAAAGATTGTCGATGCCGCCGGCAATAGCGTGGTAACTGTTTTCGGTATGGCAAATATTAATGTCGCATCGGATTCAGTCTTCGCTCTGGGCAGCATGGGCAAAGCGTGGATTCCGGCGGAAGCTGGCGCATACACCATGGACATCACCCTGGTTTACTCAGGAGATGGTGATCCGACCAATAACGAGCTTTCAAAAGATTTCGTGGTACTTGGTGGCGCGCAGTCCGCACCTGTCTGGAAACAAGACTTCGATTCCAATCCCCTCGCTGAAGATTTTGACGATTTCGGTTTCGTAGTAGAAGATGGCGGTGGCGATGTCCTCGGCAACAACATCAATACGTGGGACTATCGCGCGGAAGATTGGGGTCTCGGTTTTGGAAGTGGTCCCGACATCTCCGCTTTCTGGGGTACTGTAGATCCCGGAATCAATCCGGATACCTCCGAAGTGCTGGATGAAGGTCTTGTCACGCCGCCGATCGATATCGCGATGGTTGGCAAAAACAATACCCTGCATTTGAATGCATTCATCTATCATCGTTCAGGTTATCCCGGCTACGATGATTATGGTGTCGGCTTGTCAGTTGTTACATTTGAAGCCAGCATCGATGGTGGTGAAACATGGGTGCCTTTCTTCGAATTTGCTGACGATGACGGACTGCCTGGCGGACCGAGAATTCCGCAGAATGTGTATCCCGATATGGTATTAAGCATGTGGGACTTTCTGGATTTCGATCTGGGTCATATTGTCTGGAATCGTCATCCTGACGCCGATCAACTGTGGATGCGTTTCCATCTGTATTCAGAAAATTCATACTTCGTCGCGATGTATCTGGACGAATTAACCCTCTACATGGGTGTTGCTGCTCCCCAGATTCTCAAAGTCGCCGATGTTCCGGATGACAATGGCAAGCAAGTCCAGGTTGCCTGGAAACCTTGTATGCCAGATTTGAAGATCTGGGATCGCGCCGGTACCGGCTGGCCCGTTACCAAATACTGCCTGTGGAGAGAAATGCAAGTTGATCCTGCAGCCGGCAATGCAAAACTGGTTGCTGACGAAAAAGAAATGCTGGCAAATGCTGGCAATGCAAAACCAGGCGATGTCTTCGTTACCGCTGACGGCATGGGCTGGAATTTCATCGTTTGCGTGCCTGCAATGGAATGGCAAGTCTACAGCTACGTCGCCCCGACGCTTTGGGACGAAGTAGAAACTGCTTTCATGGTTTCGGCTCATACAGCCAATCCGCAGATCTTCCAGCCTTCGGCTCCTGTGGCAGGAATGTCTACCGACGATCTGGCTCCGTATGCTCCGATGAACGCTGTTGCCACTGCTGACGGTCATGATATCACCGTAGTCTGGGAAGCATCCTACAGTGAAGACGTGAAACATTACACCGTCTATCTGAATGGTACAGAAGTTGCCAAAACAACCTCGTTGACTTATGCTGACAATCAGTTGGATGGCGACTATGCCTACAAGGTTACGGCTACCGACTATGCCGGCAACGAAAGTGAGCCTGCAGAAGCGACAGTGACAGTTGCAACATCGGTTGATTTCAACGATGCAGTTCCGACCGAATTCGCGATGTATCAAAACTATCCGAATCCGTTCAACCCGGAAACCTCGATTCGCTACTCTGTGGCTGAGCCCACACACGTGACAATCAAGGTTTACAATACAGCCGGGCAAGAAATAGCTACACTGATTGACAGACAAGTAGCCGCTGGCAATTACACCGCCAACTGGGCTGCAAAATCTGTTTCTTCTGGTGTGTATTTCTACAGCATCAAAGCCGGTGACTTCAGCAAGACCATGAAAATGACCTTAATGAAGTAATCGTCTGAATTTATCGTGATCTGACGTATCGCGATAAGCCACCGTGAATTTCACGGTGGCTTTTTTTTTCTGCACATCCGTCAGTTGTCGCTGCCAAATGCCGCCTTATTGACCCACCCGGATCTGCTGATCTATTTTTTCCTCATTGAACCAGAATTGAGTTGACTTTTTGGCTATTTTTTCTTATCTACAAAACATTTATTGAACCTGCACAAGAAATCAGCATAAAGGAGACACACTCGATGAAAGATGGCAAATTCGGATTCGGAATTATCGGATGCGGTGTAATCGGACCCTGGCACGCCCGCGCAATCAAAGCGAATACTGAAACTGCAACGCTGGTCGCTGCCTGTGATATCCTGCCTGACAAACTGCAAAAATTGCGCAGCGAATACGGCGATAACCTGGCAGCTTATACCGATTATTATGAATTGCTCAAAAATCCGAACGTCGATATCGTTTCGATTTGTACGCCCTCCGGGCTGCACGGAGAGATGGCAGTTGCCGCTGCAAACGCCGGCAAACATATCCTTTGCGAAAAACCCCTGGAAATCGATCTCGGCAGACTCGATCGGATGATTGAAGCGGCGGAGAAAAATAAAGTGAAATTAGCCGGTATTTTCCAGCGAAGAACATATCAATCGTCAAAAAAAGTGAAACAGGCTATCGAAGCCGGCGAACTGGGAAAAATGATACTCGGCGATGCGTATATGAAATATTATCGCTCGCAAGCCTATTACGATAGCGCTGGCTGGCGCGGAACCCGGGCGCTCGATGGCGGCGGTGCGCTGATGAACCAGGGTGTGCATGGTATTGATTTGCTGCTCTGGCTGATGGGTGATGTGGATTCGGTTTATGCGCGCTCCCGAACCATGGTGCGCGATATCGAAGTGGAAGACACCGCTGTTGCCATGCTTCAGTATAAAAGCGGCGCCATGGGCATCATCGAAGGAACCACGTCGGTCAATCCCGGCGAAGCCACCACGATTCAGTTGCACGGAAAACTGGGAACCATCATTTATGAGGAATCGGATGTCAAGCGCTGGGCAGTCGCTACGGGCGATGATGACCGGGCAAAAGACATCAGCGCCGCCACGGAAGAAGAAGCAGCCGGCGGTACTGCCGATCCGAAAGATATCGGTGTACTGGGGCATATTCGCCATGTCGCTGACTTGATCGAAGCTATTGAGGAAGATCGCGATCCCATGGTTACCGGACCGGGCGGGCGCAAGGCAGTGGAAATGATTCTGGCAATTTATAAATCATCCGATGAAAACCGGGAAATCAAATTACCGCTGTAATTCACCGCGTTTCGCGCCAAAATACATTCATCTCGCTTCGATGTTGCTTCACAGATTCCGATTCGGGAAGCCGAGATGTTTATTGAATCCCTGAACTTGCCGAAAACCGCTGCCCTGCCCGCGTCATAAAAAGCACTTGATGATGGTTTTTTTCGTTATGTTACAGGCGTGAAAACGAAAAAAAAGAAAGAGGAACGGATTAAAATGAATGTCGACAAGCTTGTGTTTACTCTGACAACCACCAGCGGCAATACGAAAATCGAGCAGGAATCGCGGACGCCTTCGAAAGCCGGCTTCGGACAGAAATTCCGGCGCTTCATTCAAACATGGGCGGGCATCGCCACCATCATCGGAACGATTGTGGCAATTCTGGTAGCCATCTGGCAATTCTCGTCAGGATCACCTATCAACTCACCGGCGAAACAACCTCACGCAGGCGCAAACATCAACCAATCAACGGAGTCAACGGGCATGGCAATCGACCACCAAAATGTGTTAATTTATGCAGGGGAAGCCGGTCAGATATTGCCGGTCAAATCCATCGGCGACTGGCAGCAGCGCCGGCGGCAAATTCTCGACGGCATGCAGCAGGCGATGGGACCGCTGCCATCGCGCGAAAATCAGGTGCCATTCGAAATCGAGGTTCTTGAGATGGTTCGGATAGCGTCTTTTGAGCGCCGGAAAATTTCAATGGCGGTCGAGCCGGGGAGCCGGCTGCACGCCTACCTGTTCATTCCCGCCGGGTTGAAAGCGGGCGAACGCGTGCCGGGATTGCTGGCGCTGCACCCCACGCACCCCCTGGGCAAGGGCGATACCGCGGGCTTGAGCGGCAGGGAAAATCGAGCCTACGGTCTGGAGCTGGCACAGCGCGGCTATGTGGTAATGGTCCCGGATTATCCCTCGTTCGGCGATGATGCGGAGTATGATTTTTCCGCCGACCGCTACCTCTCCGGCAGCATGAAGGGCATCTTTAACCACATCCGCTGTGTGGATTACCTGTGTTCGTTGGCAATGGTGGACTCCGCGCGGCTGGGCGCCATTGGTCATTCGCTGGGCGGGCACAATGCCATGTTCGTTGGCGCATTCGACACGCGCCTGAAAGTCATAGTCGCCAGTTGCGGCTGGACACCGTTTCACCACTATTACGAAGGCAAAATCGATGGTTGGACGTCGGATCGCTACATGCCGCGGCTGCGGGAAGTGTACGGTCTCGAACCGGATCGCGTTCCATTTGACTTTTATGAAGTGGTGGCAGCGCTGGCGCCGCGCGCGTTCTTCTCCAATTCGCCGCTGCGCGACAGCAATTTCGATTACCGGGGCGTGCAAAAAGCGATTCCAGAAGCCGCAAAAATTTACCGGTTGTACCATGCGGAATCACTGCTCCAGGTGCGGTACCCCGATTGCGAACACGACTTTCCGCCGGAAATCCGCGAAGAAGCGTACCGGTTCATCGACCGGATTTTATCACACCGCCCGAGGGAAATTTCGCCGGAAGAATAGCCGCCAAATAGCATCCGCATCTGCGTGCCAGTCGCTGAAAATAGTCCTATATTGACCTTTTAACCTTGAGGCATTCAGTTATGAGGGGCGGCGCGATTTGAGGTACTAAAACGATTCTGAAAATTTACAGGCGATGAATTGCAAGTGAGATTTTGCCAAATTTAGTGCTTGACAAAAATGATAAAATTCCTTATATTTAGACTCCTTTATCAGCTCTGTGACGTTCGATAGTCAGACTCATAGAAAAGCTGCCATGAAGTCCAAACCGGGAAATCAATCAAAATTTGCAGGAAACAATTACAAATTCAGAAATACGTTGAAGGAGAATGTGAATGTATGCTATAGTGGAGATTGCGGGGACACAATTTAAAGTAGAGAAAGACAGGAAAATACTCGCCCCAAAACTCGACGGAAAGGCGGGGGATGAGTTAACACTGGACAAAGTGTTGTTGGTTGCCGATGAAGGGAACGTCAAGATCGGTCATCCGGTCGTAGAAGGCGCTTCGGTGAAAGCAACGATTCTGGGAGCTACTCGCGGCGAAAAAGTGATTGTATTCAAGAAAAAGCGTCGCAAAGCATATCGGGTTAAAAACGGGCACCGACAGGATTACACGGAATTGCAAATCAATGAAATTGTATGATATATAGCCCATACGGGAGGTTTCAATGGCTCATAAAAAAGGCGTAGGCAGTTCGAAAAACGGTCGCGACAGCCAGCCCAAGATGCTCGGTGTCAAGCGATTCGATGGTCAGCACGTAACTGCCGGCAACATATTGGTGCGACAGCGCGGAACTCGAATCCATCCGGGTACAAATGTGAAAATTGGCAGAGATGACACGTTATTCGCTATCGCGGATGGCGTCGTGAAATTCCAGCGCCAGGGACGAACGCGCAAAGTGGTTCATGTTATCGCATAACCTAATTCCAAATTTAGTAAGGCTAAGGGTACAGTTTCCCCTTAGCCTTATTTTATTTAAACCACAATAACACATTAAGGAGAGACAGATGGCACGTAAAAAGATAGCCCTGATCGGAGGCGGACAAATCGGTGGTATTTTGGCTCTACTTGCGGCTCAAAAAGAGTTGGGTGATGTTGTTATGCTGGATATTCCCGATATGGAAGGAGTTGCCAAAGGAAAAACACTGGATATCACCGAAGCAACACCTTTATTGGGCGTAGATTCTAATCTGAGCGGAACAAGCAATTATGCTGATGTCGCGGGCGCCGATGTAGTCATCATTACAGCCGGTTTACCCCGCAAACCAGGTATGTCTCGAGATGATCTTCTGGAAATGAATCTGAAAATCATCTCAGATGTAGGGAAAAATCTTAAGAAAACCTGCCCCAATGCCTTTCATATTATCGTCACAAATCCCCTGGATTCGATGGTATATGCATTCAAAAAAGTCACCGGATTTTCGAAAAACAAGGTTGCCGGTATGGCAGGCGTTTTAGATACAGGTCGTTTCCGTTCGTTCGTCGCAATGGAACTCGGTGTTTCGGTCGAAGATATTTCCGCACCGGTTCTTGGTGGTCACGGACCAACAATGGTTCCGCTGGTTCGTCTGGCGACCGTTGGCGGTGTGCCCCTCACGGAACTGCTCTCCGCCGAAAAAATTGAAGCCATTGCCACGCGCACGCGCAAAGCGGGCACAGAAATCGTCAATTTGCTGGGCAGCGGAAGCGCCTTTTTCAGTCCGGCAGCGAGTGCGATTGAAATGGCAGAATCCTATTTGAAGGATAAAAAACGCGTTCTGCCATGTGCCGCGTATCTTGAAGGCGAATATGGCATCAATGGGTATTACCTGGGTGTTCCGGCGATTATTGGCGCCGGCGGTGTGGAAAAAATCATCGAAGTGAAGCTAACCGCTGATGAAAAAGCCGCCCTGATGAATTCGCTCGAAGCGGTGAAAACCGCTGTGAAGGAAACAAAATTATAATGATATGAGATGACAATTTGAAAACGGGCAGCGATACCTGCTGCCCGTTTTTCTTAAACCGCTCTCATTCGTTCAAATAGCCATGTAACATAGGTAAAAGGAAATAGAAGGAATAAAACTCATACCGAGAACTCGCACTGGTAATCCCTCGGTTTCTGGTTCCCAAACTCCTGTTTGGGAACCCCAGAATAACTGAGGCATTACCACGCTATTGGATGTGAGGCAAATCTCTCATACTTCCAATCGGGCAAATGAGTATAATTTCCAAATATCATTTATAAGGAGAAAAGCAATGAAAATTACCTGGCTAGGCCATGATGCATTTCTGTTTGAAGGCAGCGCTGGCATCAAGCTCTTGACCGATCCGTACGTTTCTGGTTCTTACGATGGTTCTGTTGGCTATGAAGAGATCAAAGAGGTTGTGGATGTTGTCACAACATCACACGAGCAGCATCCCGATCATTTCGACAAAACGCATTTTGGCAAACACCCGAATCTGGTGCGTGGTGCCGGTGAAAGAACGGTCGCCGGTATTCCTGTCAAAGGAATTTCCACCTACCACGATAAATCGAACGGCTCGGAGCGGGGCACAAATACCATTTTTATTTTTGAGATTGACGGCATTCGCGTTTGCCATTGCGGTGATCTGGGGCATCTTCTGTCGGGTCAACAATACGCTGAAATCGGACCGGTGGATGTTCTGATGATTCCCGTGGGAGGATATTTTACAATCGATCATAAGGAAGCCTGGGAAATTACGAAGAAAATAGCACCAAAAATCATCATCCCGGTCCATTATAAAACCGATGTGCTTGGTTTTCCGCTGGATACTGTCGATGTCTTCCTGAAAGGAAAAAAGAACACAACAATGGTCGAGGATGTTCTGGAGCTTGAAAAAGAGCAGCTTCCCGAACCAACTCAGATCGTCGTTTTCCAAAAACATCGGCTCTAAATCAATATACTATTGTTACCCCTGAAGCTTTCCCTCCCGCTGGCTAACGCATAAACTGAAGAGCTACATCTTGCCTGTGATTCAGATACCAAAACTCAGATAAATCATTTCTTCAAATTTAAAGTGCAAGCAATTGCCATGCATCAACTCGATCAGACTGAATTTGCCTTTGAGACCAGGCTGAAATTTTATTCGCCGATGCTAATATACGAAGAGGCGCTCTGGCGGCAGGGAGTGTGCCATATCGCGGGCGTCGATGAAGCCGGCAGGGGTCCGCTGGCTGGGCCCGTATTCGCGGCTGCCGTTATTTTATCGCCCGATAGCGAGCTTGATGGGGTGACCGATTCAAAGCAGCTTTCTCCCCGGAAACGTGAGGAATTATTCGATATCATTTTTGCGCAGGCACTGGCTGTGGGCATCGGACGCGCTGAACACGATGAAATTGACAAAATAAATATCCTGCAGGCGACCTATCTGGCGATGAACCGCGCCCTGGAACAATTGCACATCAAGCCGCAGCACGTGCTTGTCGATGGCAGCGGATTGCCTGAAAATGGATTCAAACAAAGTGCGATCATTGGCGGCGATCGCAAATCGCTTTCGATTGCAGCCGCTTCGATCATCGCCAAAGTTAGCCGGGATCGGGTCATGCTGTCATACCATCGACAATACCCCCAATACGGGTTCGAAAAGCACAAAGGGTATCCCAGCCAGATGCATATCGATTCGATCAAGAAATTCGGGTACTGTCCCATTCACAGGCGTTCATTCCATGTAAAACAATTGGCAGATGCTGAATAAAGCGAATAAACAAAATAATGCGCAATTCGGACGTGCGGGCGAACAGCAGGCGGCTGACTATTTGCGAAAAAAGGGTTACCAAATTATTCAGCAAAATTATCGCTGGGCACGCGGTGAAATCGATATCATTGCCCGCGATGAGAAGACGCTGGTCTTTGTTGAAGTCAAAACCACCCGCAACGCAAGCACCTTCGGAGAACCCGAAACCTGGGTGACATTGCGAAAGCAGCAGCAAATCGGGCAGGTGGCGTCGCGCTTTCTGCAGGAATTCGAGATAAAAGATGTCGATTGCCGCTTTGATGTGGTTGCTGTAACGTATTCGAATCAAAGCTGGCATTTGAAGCATATTGAAAATGCTTTCTGGTTGTCGTAGCGATTGCGGATTGCTGAATCTGGCGTCCTGTTAAGTTTTTGAGAAGGAACCGCTGAATTGCATTCATATAAATCATTTCCAGTTCGCCGAACGAAATTCGAAGCCGGAAACACCATAAATTCAAACCATCAACCTGAGAAGAAAACCCTATGACCGACATTTCAGCATTTCAACACCTCGTTCAGACGCGGCGGAGCATTCGCCGCTATATCGACAAGCCGGTGGAAAGGGAGAAAATACTCGCATGCATTGACGCGGCGCGTTTGGCACCCTCAGCGGAGAATCTTCAGCCCTGGCGCTTCATCGTTATCGACGATCCGCAGGTGAAAGCGGACTTTTGTGATGCTGCTTTTTCCGGGATTTATCGCATGAGCCGCTGGGCGTGCAAAGCACCCATCATCGTGGCAATGCTGGTGGAGATGGATGTCCTCGTCAATCGCCTTGGAAAACAGGTTCAGGGAACGCAATATTATTTGTTGGATTCGGGCATTGCCGGAGAGCACTTTGTGCTGCAAGCGCACGAATTGCAATTGGGCACCTGCTGGATTGGCTGGTTCAATGCGAAGAAAGCGCGCAAATTTTTTGGGCTGTCTAAAAAATATCGGGCAGTTGCCCTGTTTTCGATGGGTTATTACGACTCGTTGCCAGGCAGACAGCGGCGGCTTCTTGACAGGGAAGCGATTGTCGCCTTCAATGGTTGGCAGAATGGGGAACGCGTTGATTAGGCGGGTGGACATGCAGCCGGCTGCCAAAATATCGCGCTACTTTTTGCCGATGCAAATCGTCACCGTCCCAAACATCATATCACGTGAAAACTGTATTGCGAAGCCGGTGGTTTGCAGCGCCACTCTCAACGTCTCCGATGTGTAGAAATTCTCGATAGAATGGAGCAAGTAAACATACGCCTCCGGATCGCTGCCGAACACCCTGCCTAACAGCGGAATGATAAATTTGAAATAAAACCGGAACAGCCTGTTAAAAAAGAAAGTCTGCGGCTCGACCATGTCCAGTATGACGATTCTGCCTCCGGGGCGCAAGACGCGGGATATTTCACGAAATGCTCTTTGTGGATCCGGCACATTTCGAATTGAAAATCCCGCAACGACGCCGTCAAACGTATTCGTCTGAAAAGGCAGGCTGCCGCCATTACCAAGCACCGCTTGAAATGAGCTTTTTCGATTCCGTAATTCCGGTTTATCTCGTCCGAGTGCCAGCAGTTGCACGCAATTATCCAATCCGATGACCCGGCTTCCGTCGACTTGCCGGAAGACTTCGAGCGCCATATCTCCGGTGCCAATTCCGAGATCCAGAATTTTGCTGCCAGATTGAAACCGCGCATTGCGAATAGCCTTCCGCCGCCACGCTTGATCGCGACCCAGTGACAGCAGCCAATTCATGAAATCATACCGCGGTGCAATTTTGACAAATAATGCCTGAACGTATTCCCTCTTTTCGTTTGAGGAGCCAGTATCTGATTTCTGCATGTCGTTTTTGCCCTGATTTCGAAAGGTTTAGAAATGTCGCGCCTTGAACAAAAATAAATTTGAATAAGTCCTTAATCTAAAATTCTGTATGATAAAATGCAAGTGAAATTTCAGGAATGTGGAATTTGGTGACAGCTTGCACGAGATGCGACTCCCCAAATACAGCTTTTGCGGAGGAATTTGCCCTGCTCATGCTGCCAGAACTGGCATTGATAATTTTGCTTGATCTCATGAATAAAATTTGCTATTATTTTTAATATCCAACATGCTATAAATTTGCAGCATATTAATTAAATTATTTTAGCAGTGAAATACTTATGCGTTCACTAAATGGCGAGGTGAGTACCATGAAAAAGCAAATTTCATTCGGGCTAATGCTTTGCATGCTTTTTGTGCTTCAGTTTTCGCCGGCATTTGCATCAACGATTATTGTTTCCAATACAAACGATTCCTACGCAGGCTCTTTCAGAAGCGCTCTTGAGGAAACCAATCTTCACGCCGGAGCGGATACAATTGTTTTCCGTATTCCGCAATCGGATCTGAATTATGACGGATCATCGGGTGTCTGGATTATTCGCCCGGATAGCGCCCTGCCGGCGATTGTCGATGACAGCACGAATATTGATGCCACCACCCAATCGGATTTCATAGGCAGTGATACCAACCCGGAGGGACCTGAGATTCAACTGGATGGATCGAACGCCGGAGAAAACGCCGATGGATTGCTGATTTCGTCAAGTTTCAATATGGTGAAGGGTTTGGTGATTACTAATTTCATTCACAACGGTATCCTGATTCCCGAGCCGGCGACTCGCTGCAATGTTGTGAGTGGCAATTATATCGGAACCGATGCGACCGGGAAAATTGCGCAGGGAAATGGATTCAGCGGCGTTCTGATTTATGGCGGTTCCAGGAAAAATACGATTGGAGGAACAACCGCAGCAGATCGTAATATTCTATCGGGAAATGGCTGGAGCGGGGCGGAAATCCAATTTTCGGGTACGGATAGCAACGTTGTGATTGGCAATTTCATCGGCACCGATGTCACAGGAACAACAGCCATACCGAATATTAACTATGGTGTAAATGTGTGGAGCGGTGCGGAGTATAATCGAATCGGAGGTTCAACTGAAGGCGAACGCAATCTTATTTCCGGAAATTTATGGAGTGGGATCAGTATATCAGGTTCGAAAACGGATTACACTATTATTCTCGGTAATTATATCGGAACCGATATCAGCGGCTCGAAAGGGCTGCCGAATGGATTTTTTGGAATTTCTGTCGGGAGCAGTCATAACATTATTGGTGACACAGAGCCAGGGTGTGGCAACCTGGTCTCCGGAAATGGATCCGCAGGCATTTCAATCGCAAAAGGGGATAACAATAAAATCGCGGGAAATATAATCGGAACGGACATTACCGGTTTGGTGGCGCTCCCGAATTTTGGCATCGGAGTGCAACTGAGAAATGGAGCGCAAAACAATGTGATTGGACCGGCAAACTTTATTCGATATAATATGGGAGATGGTGTTGTGGTACTGAACGACAGCACGATCGGCAATACCATCACACGGAATTCGATTAGCGGTAACTCCGGTATGGGCATCAATAATGTAGAAGGCGGAAACCTGGAATTGAATCCTCCGGAGATTCGTCACGCAACGCTCTCTGAAGTGAGGGGTATGGCGATACCTTACAGCCAGGTGGAAATTTTCTCCGACTCAGCCGGTCAGGGCGCGATTTTCGAAGGCACTGCTTTCGCCGATGCTGCCGGCAATTTTTCATGGTCGGGCGTACTGACCGGACCGCTCACCACCGCCACAGTCACCGACGCCGCCGGGAATACGTCTGAGTTCAGTTCCTCATTCATCACCCGGGCGGATGCTGATGACGCAACAGCAATTCCGGGCAAGTATGCGCTGTACCAAAATTACCCCAACCCATTCAACCCGAAAACAACGATTTCATTCGCCCTGCCAAAAGCCTCGTCGATCAGTATTCGCGTTTTCAATTTGAAGGGTCAACTGGTTGATGTGCTTTTCAGCGGCAACAAAGGGGCGGGATTTCACAAAGCAGCCTGGGATGCTTCGCATCTGCCGTCGGGAATGTATGTCATCGAATTTCATGCTGGCGAATTCAAGCAAATTCGGAAATGTGTGCTGGTGAAGTAGGATGTCGATCATGAGAATTTTCGATCGGCAGATAAGTGAAAAACGCTTCTGAAGGCGAACAGTGGTTGATGCACCGGGGGCATTGCTTCACCGGTACAGTATTCGATAAAGCAAGCTGGGTTTGAGCGCAATCGCATTCTCCGGGCACATTTCGTGGCAGCAGTAACAGCGAATGCAATTTTGATAATTAATGCGAGCATGCCTTTTCTCGATTATGGAAATTGTATTCACCGGGCAGGCATCACGGCAGATCCCACAGGCAATGCATTTTCCTCGGTTAATGCGCGGTTTGAGCGTGGTTCCGCTTTTCAGCAGATTCAGTATCGGTTTCATCCAGAGCGAAGTCAGCAGCCCGAAACCTGATTTGCCGTAAATGGTCGCCGGCAATTTGAAGTCCGCTACGCGCAATGCAGCTTTGTCGGCGCCAATGAGTTCGATATCGTCAATATGGCAGGGCTGCAAGTCGCGTTTTTTCGCTGCACACAATACAGGATTTTTCTCCGCCGGGATGCCCATTATTTCCCCGGCGACAACATCCAGCGCCAGCGGATTGGTGGCACCGATGAGATATCCCACCTGTCGCGGTGTTCCCGCTGACGGTCCGTCACCTTCGTGCGCGATCACCGCATCCATGATTGAAATCCTCGGCGCCACATAATTCGATAAATCGAGCAGCATGTCGGCGAAGCCGGCGCTGTCGTGCAATTTGGCGTGATACCCGGGTTTCGACAAACCAGGAATGACGCCAAAACTATTTTTAATTGCGCCGGTCATACCCATGAAACTGTGCGTTTTCAATTTGCACAGGTTGATTACGGCATCGGCTTTCAATATCGGCGTGATAATTTCGAAGCGCTTGATCAGTTCGGCATCCGGGCAGAAAATCGCTTCATGGCTTGTATCGAAGTTGAGTTCAATATGCCCGTTGTTCGCGATCTGCTGCATGCCGCAAGCCCGATACACACGCTCCAGCATTTTGGTATTATAGCCGTATCCCGATCCGGGACTATCGGCGAGTATCGCTTTCACCCCGGCGGCTGCGGTCATTTTTGCCATCGCAGCAACGAGTGCCGGATGCGTGGTGACTGCCCGTTCGGGTTCAGCCGCAGCGAGCAGGTTTGGCTTGAGTACGATGCGCTCACCGGATTTCATAAAATTTTCGATCCCCCCCATCAACGTCAATAATTGCTCAAGTTTCGCTTCAATTTCATCGTAATCAGTACATTCAATGATATAAACTTTGTTATCCATCTGGGCTTTCCTGTAAGTTAAATTTATCGTAATAGTTCACCGAGTCATTTAAAAAGCCTTACATCCCCCTAAATCCCCTTCAAAGGGGGACTTTTATCAATTCCCCCTTTGAAGGGGGTTAGGGGGATGTTTTCGCTTTTCCCCACTGAACTTTTGCAATTTATCTACTGTGAATTCATCACTTGAATTGCATCGCGAATTTTTGTTCGGGAAATTTGAGCTTTCAAGTTTCGGCAACAATAAGAAGTCAATTATAAAAACGCATATCTTTCCATTCAAAGGTTAGCCTGTCATCAAGGCGATTGTGTGATTAATTCAATCCGTGAAATTTCAGCCGGCGCCCGATAGCGCAGTGGCGCCAGCGTCAGCCCGATGCCATTGGTGACAACGATATGCAAATTCTCATAGTTTCCATAGCCGGAGAAAAATTGGTTTTCCAATTGAGTGGGTGTTATTGTAATTCCGAATGGCTTGAAAACGAATTGACCGCCGTGGGTATGCCCGGCAAGCAGTAAGTCGTATCCATATCGGGCTGCGGCTTCGATGACCGGCTGTGCGGGCTGATGCACGAGCAGGATTTTGAGATCAGCATCAGGCGCCGCAGCCAAAATTTTATTAATATCCCGCCGCGGGAGCCGTTGACTGTAAATATACGTGATCCCGCTGATCAGAATGCGCTTTCCGTTATGATGCACAATACGATGCGCATTTTCCAGAAATGTCCAGCCGCATTTTTCCAATCCTCCTGAAATACCGGACGGATTCGACCAGAAATCGTGATCTCCCATGCAGGCAATACGCGCTGCGGGTGCTTTTATATCGCACAGCAAATCGATTCCCCGGTCGACGAAATGCTGTCCGCGCGAAATCAGATCCCCTGAAAAAAGCACTATGTCGCCGTCCGCGACTCGCATCAATTCGGGAAAATTTTTGAGCTTTTTATCCCCGGTATACCGATCCAGATGAATATCACCGAGGAGTACCAATTTTAAATTATTCAGGGCATCGGGCAGATTGGTTACGGGAATTCGGACGGGTTTCAACCTGACGTGCCAGGTATCCCGGTAAGTCCGAACGCCGACATAAAGCCCGAAAAAAATGAGGAGTGAAATTTTCAGAATTGCCAGCCGTCCAGCCCATTGCTGAAATAATTCCTGGCGAACCAGGCGGAAAGTCAGTCCCAAAACATCCAGCAGCAAGAGGTATGGCAGGACTTCGATCAGCAGCAGAAATCCGCACCAGTACGGAAAATTGAATACATAATCCTGCCATCCCAGGTGCTGCCTGAATAGAAAAAGCGATTGCTGATTGCCGGTCCAATATGCTGAAAGGATGATGAGCGGCAGGCTGTTGATAAAAAGAATGATCAGAAAAACAGCGAGTTTGATCATCGAAGGAGAAATTCTCAGAAACTGCTCGAATGCGTTGGATATCCGCCACCAGAAATAGACCCAGAGTATGAGAGAAAAAAGAAATATGCGAATCAACATGGTGATGTGCCAGGGCATGGTCAGGGTCCTTATGACTACACGGGTAGAAACCGTCACAGTCCTTCATTTCAAAATTAACGCCAAGCATAATCCGCTGGAAACTGCGCCGCACCAGAACGTGAAGTTTCAAAGATACCTGATGCAGGCATTTAAAAATTCGGATTCGCTCAGAGCGTTTCCAGTCGGGTTAATGCACAGGCTAGCCCAACATAATGTATATTAACAATTAAGATTGCACATGATTATGTAATTGTATTTGAAGTTCTTCCGCCCATTGAATAAAAGGGAGAAGTTCTTCTCTCTTTATAGGTAATAATCCTGATTCTTTTCCTTCAGGATGAGCGATTGAATTTCGTATTTTTTCTGCAATATTTGTGAAGTTGCTTTTAATGTTTGGACATTTTTGAATAATAACTGGATTTTTTATCAACATTTTAAATTTATCAATAAATGTTGTACAATCAATGAGCTTGGAATCATACTCTTTATTTTCTTCATTTAATGAAAAACCACGATAGCCATATATTTTTTTTGCATAATTTAATCTTCCTTCAGATAAATTCTTCAAAAATGAGATAGGATCTAATTTAGTTATTTCTAACATCAATTTTTCTAAATCAATTAATAAAGCAAATAAACACATACGAAAAGGAAGTTTGTGAAAATGGCTATATTCCAAAAATCCTATGAATCGATTTCCTTTTAAAACAAGATATATAGAATCACTTCTGCAACAAACTGTATGAATTGCTTCTAATAATGGCGTGTCGGAAGATATTAGAATATCCCCATTAATAGGCTCCATACATTCATAAAGTGTTTTAGATGATTCCAGCATGTCAAAACCAATCCATCCAATTATTTTCTGATTTTGTTTAACTAATGAAATCTGTTCCATAGGATCAAGTGCTTTTTCAAGACATAAATCAATCGACCATTCTTCATAAACACTTTCAACACTTTTTGAATTATCAAATTCTCCTATGAATGGTTCACAAATATCATTCACACTAATTAATTGACTCAATTCTTTAAACGTTGACATTTGAGTTTCCTGATATGATATTTTAGTTGTTAATTATATCAATAATAGGGATAGGATCCACTATAACCTGTTCTCTCGTCGTGTTAATGTTTATATTAGCCACTTAATAAAGCTCGCTAGCAATTTGTAATTCTTTAAAAAGAGTAGATTTTTTCAAAAGTTTTTTACTCTGATAAACTAACGATTTGATTTTTCTAATTTGCGATTGATTGAAATGAATATAATTGTGTGTATCTATAGCAAGGAATCTTATAACATCCAATACATCAATACAAACTTGAGGCATTCCGTGAATTTCAATTGACCATAATCTTGGTATATAATGTTCAAAATTATTCCTTAATGTCTGCTTTAGGTATTTTATTGATTCTTTTTGCCTATCTGATATAACTAAATGTTTGCTATGGAAGTACATTTGCATAATCTGTGGGTCTTGACACATTACCAATGCATCATCAAAAAATATTAATTTTTTTCTTCCTCTTTTAGTTTGAATCGTTACGCTATTATTGCTTGTTCCCTTACAAGCACATATCGCAAAACCATATAGAGCGCCATGAAGAGACAATATAACCCATTTCCAGGCAATGGGATCAGTCTCTGTTTCTTTGATAAATTGATAAGCTCTTTCTAAATAATCTAAAGAGTTCGTTCCTTCGTTTAAGCTGATCCATTTACTTTTTATAGCTATTTTTTTCATATTATATTTATTTTTTTTATTTGGGCTAACGAGTTATTCGACGCCTAATTTCCCCCATAATTTTCTTCCTGATAATAGGCAAAAATATCCATTATTGGAATATTTTCCTATTATTAGGAAACTACTAAACAACCTGACAATTATTTCATTATTCACCTGATTGATGTAAGCACATCGACTGGCTTCAAAAAGGCGAAAGAGCGCTACATCCGCTCCGGCACATCGATTCCCAGCAACCTCAATCCCTGTCGCAGCACGATAGCCACCGCTTTCGAAAGTACCAATCGTGCCTGTATCAAGGCTTCGGTTTCGGCTTTCAACACCGAATGATCGTGATAAAACGTATTCAATGTTTTTGCCAATTCGAACAAGTAGGTGCACAATCGGGAAGGATTATAGGTTCTGGCTGAAATTTCCACTTCGGTGGGGAAGTCGTGCAATTTCCGGGCGATTGCCACTTCCTCAGGATTTCCGAGTACGGAAAAATCGCAATCGCTGACATTGAGCGAATCAAAATCGAGACCATCGGCTTTTCTGAAAATGCTGCGAACGCGAACATAGGCGTATTGAATGTACGGACCGGTGAATCCCAGCGGCGAAATGGATTCCTTCGGATCGAATGTCATCCGGGTTTGGGGACCGAATTTCAGGATATAAAATTTCAGCGCACCCTGGGCGAGAATTTCAGCGGTTTGCTCGAATTCATCCTTTGGAATCGGGATGTCACGGCTTTGGATTTCCGCTCTTTCCATCTGAAAGAGCTGATCCATCAGATCGTCGGCATCTACCACGGTTCCTTCGCGGGATTTCATTTTTCCTTCCGGCAGATCGACCATGCCGTACGCCAGGTGAAAGCAGCCATCAGCCCAGTCGAACCCCAATTTTTTCAGTGTGCCAAAGAGCACCTTGAAATGATATATCTGTTCATCGGCAACGATCCAGATCGCGCGCTGCATTTTGAAATCATCGAATTTCAGTTTCGTGGTTCCCAGATCCTGCGTGATGTAAACCGAGGTGCCGTCACGGCGCAGCAGGATTTTGTGGTCAAGACCCTGATCCTCCAAATCGACCCAGACCGAGCCGTCCGGCTTTTGATAGAATATGCCCTGTTTCAAGCCCTGCAGAACGAGTTGTTTACCGAGCTCATACGTTTCGCTTTCTTTGTATACTTTTTCGAATCGGCAGCCCAGCCGCGAATACGTTACATCGAAACCCTCATAAACCCAATCATTCATTTTTTGCCACAGCGCCTTGATTTCCGGATCCCCGGCTTCCCACTTTTGCAGCATTTCCTGCACCCGTGTGTACCACCTGGATTCAGCGAGAAATTGCGCATCCAGTTTGCGGCGTTCCTGGTCATCGAGCGCCTTCAAATCGATATTTCGCCGCGAAAGCCATTGCTGCCATTCTCGTTTCTGCTCTTTTTCATACTTGACGTAAAAACTGCCAACAAAATGATCGCCCTTGATGCCCTCACCTTTCGGTGTTTTTTCTTCACCAAATTCCTGGTACGCCAGCATCGATTTGCAGATATGAACGCCGCGATCATTCACCAGATTGACCGGCGCGACATCGTGCCCAATGGCTCGCAAAAGATTTGTGAGCGCGATTCCAAGGCAATTATTTCGAATGTGTCCCAGGTGCTGCGGTTTGTTTGTATTCGGCGCTGAATACTCGATCAAAATTTTTTCATCCTTGCCAGTATCCGAAAAGCCATACGTATCGGGTGATGACAGGATTTCGGAGCAGGTGACTTGAAACAGTTTTTGGTTATTGATGAAAAAATTCAGATACGGTCCCGCCGGTTGTACCCGATCTATTAAATCGTTGGGAGCGATTGCAGGCGCTAACTTTTGGGCAATTTGTACCGGAGAAGCTCTCAGGATTTTTGCCAGCGGAAAACACCCAAAGGCGAAATCGCCCATTTTTTCATCGGGTGGCGCATCCAGTTTGATGGCTTCTGTGAATTCGACATCATAACTTGTTTTTATCGCGGTTCGAATGCTGTCGGTGATTGTTGTTTCGATGATCTTCGGACTATTCATTTGTTCCTTTCACTTAAAATGCCAACGGCTTCAAGCTTCGACAAAATGAGCAAAAAATACGTTCATGATTCAGTTTGGGGAAACCGAAAAATCGATCAACTACACTGATTTTGTTGCGTCAAATACTAGCATATTGAAAAAGGGAAGCGGTCAGATTTTATAATTTCAATTCTTATTGCTCAACCAAACCGTTCACTTTATAATTGAATTCATACGCCAGAACGTTTTTCCATGCCTGGTCAAAAATCAGCTTTGAACGTGTCCCATCCTGCGGACCCACCGGTTTGCCGTACGAATAGAACCAGTTGACAATGGGACTGCCGTTGAATCCGAGTGCAATCCAGTAACGCCCCGGTGAGAGCACGGTTGTTTCTTTGGAAAAAGCAAAATCTTCCCAATAATAGCCTGGCTTAAATGGCAATTGAGTCAGGGGGAGCCAGGCGCTGGATGCAATTACGTTGCCCGGGGCACCATTTTTATCTTCCAATAGATCGAGCCACAGGATGCCGTCTCCGCCGAATTTGTGCAGCGCCAGACTGATGGTTTGCAGTTTCATCGGTTTGCGCAGAATGAATGTCTGGGCGTATTGTTCGGCACTGGTCACATACTCAGCCGTTTCCACCAGAAAATTTTTCTTCATGGCAAACACTTCTTTTTTGTCGCGAGTGGCAGGCCCGCGGGTGAGCAGAAAATCAATCCCTTCAGGAAATTCCACATTCCCAAATGAATAGCGCTCGATGAATCGCATGCGTTTCAACTTATCAGCGCTGACTAGCACGGGCGGAGGCGGCACTTCAATCGTGGAAGCGTAGGGTACATACGCCGTTTTTACGGCAGGTGTGAGCAGCAGTTTGCGCGGTCCATACGTTTGCATTTCGCCGGAAAGCGCGACATTATCGCTCGCGACAATCGCCTCGATGGATTCCTGGAATTGCGGCTTCCCGGAAGTACCTTTTGTCTGCGTCCAGCGGATCAGTCCGTCTTTGTCGGTTTCGTTATTATCCATGCCGACTTCGATGCGGATAAAGCGATTGCTCACGAAAAGCTGGGTTTGCTGCGGATCGAACGGCACCCAATCCAAATCGGGGAAGTAAACCTCGATCCACGAATGCCTGCCCTGCGCCATTTTCATGGTCAACGTGCCTTGCTTGCTTTTGATTTGAAATTGCTCTTTCAGGCAGACGCCATTTACAATTCGCACAGGGATACCGACACTGCGCATGAGTGCCGCAGCTAAATGGCTGTAATTCTGGCAATTGCCTTTTCCGGTATTGAATGAATACATAGCATCATAATCGGGCGGGATGAGCACATAATTCATGTGATCGATTACCCACGATAGAATTCGCTGGACTGCATCGAACTGGGTTTTGGCACCGCGCGTCAATTCATTTGCCTTTTGCCTGATTCGGGCATCGGTCGAAGGGACTTGTTTGGTAGCACCCAGGTACGGTTTTGCCTCTGCGGGCATATTGGCAGGCGGAAACGGCGCGCCTGAATTCAGCGTATTCAATAACGTTTTGTTGCCGGCAATAAATGAAATCGTCGTGCTGATTGGCGTTCGCGGCTGCTTCCAGAGGGCTTTCAAAATTTTATTTCCGCGTTCATCGCGCGATTCCTGCTTCTGATAAGGATCCGGCGAAAATTGAATATTCAGATTCGATATGCGCTGATTATACGTCGGGGATGAAAAATTTTCAGGAATCACATAGCTCAAATAAAGTGTGTGGATGCCCGTGTTGGGCGTAACTTGTTGCGTTAACGTGTATTTGAATTGGGATTCCTGTCCGCCATTCAGCAAATAATTTTCAGCCTGACACGCCGAAAGGATGAATCCATTCAAAACCAGCAGAAAAATTAATTTCTTCATTTGGTAACCTCATGGTTGGTGAGCGGATAACTAATGCTAAAATTAATCTGTATTAAACGAAAAAATTGGGTAAAAATCAAGTAAAATTAATTGTTATTGGGTAACGGCTCAGATGTCGGTTGCATCGTTTAACCTTTCAAAGTTTCGGAACCTTTGAGAGGCAATTTCCCTTCCCGTAACTGAGGGATCACAGTTATTGGTAATGGCTCAGGAATAGGTTTTTTTCATTGTTGACGATGCCTGTGGGTTCCCAAACGGAAGTTATGGAACCAGAGACTGAGGGATTACAATCCGTTAAAGCCAACGCTTTGTAACAAAGTCGAAATTTTATAACGATCTCGTAAGTCAAATACCATCAGGAAGTTAAAAATTTGTATCGGGGATGTGATCTCGTGAGCTCCGTTTGAATCGGGTGGCATTTTATGACCAGTGAACCGGTGAGACTGAACCGCAGATGGCGTGTTTTTATTCATTTATCCGTCAAACAAAACGATCATTTTTTAATATGTATTATGTAAATTCAATTTAAATAAATGCCAACTAATATGTAGATTACATAACCTTCATTTTGGCATAAGATTTGTTATTATTGCATTTCAATAATATCGTAAGAAAACGATGAAACACAAAGTTCCCCACTTGCTGCTTCGATTTTCTTCCCTTAACAATTCATTTTTTATACAAATTGGAGGGAGTACCTTGCGCTTTCGGGCATGACTCGAATCATCTATTGCATTCATCCCGACCAGCTTGCATTACGAGCAAGGGCTCCGATTATTTGGAAGCGACACCAGGCTGCGATGAATGCAGAGATCGATGCACAATGCCTCAGTTATTTGCTTTTTTGATGGTTATAATAACCCTTCGGTTCCCAAACTGGAGTTTGGAAACCAGTAGCTGAGGATTTACCGTTCAACCAGCCTTGACCGCAAACAGCATTTGGCGAATAGTTAAAAAATGTCAATCAAACCGGAAATGGTAATGTATAAATGTCAGCGTGAAATCAAGTCATATCGACTGAAATATCGGTATTTCATTTTTGTCCTGATCAGTCTGGTTTTATTTGGCTCGTGCAAAAATCTCTACTACCAAAACGCTACATTCAATATCGAGCAGCACGAATGGGAAAAAGCAAGAACCGAGCTAGATAAATTGATTCAGCAGAATCCGGATGATGCCAAAGCATTTTTCATGCTGGGAGATGTTTACGCCCATCTGGATCAATATGAAAAGATGCATACCTGTTTTTCACGCTGCCTGGAACTTTCAAACCGATTCCAAAACCAGATAAATCATTTGATACAAAAACACTGGGTTGAAAATTTCAACGCCGGTATCAAGCGATTCGATGAAGGCAAGCACGATAAAGCGATTTTGCGGTTCATTAATGCCACAATCATAAAACCTAATAAACCAATTGCTTATATTCATCTTGGCAATATCTATCGAATTCAAGCCAAATTTGACAATGCGATCGATATTTATATGAAAGCAATTCGGTTGAATAAAAAGGATGTGATTTCGAGAAATCATTTGGCAGCGATTTATTTTGAAAAAAAAGAATATCACAACGCCATTCAGATGTGCCATGAAATTGTGAAAATCGATTCCAAGAACGCGGAAGCAATTCAGCAACTGGCGCGGTGCTATGAATTGCTGAATGAGATGGACAATGCGATCAAGTGGTACCGTGAAGCGTCACGTCTGCTACCGCAGAACAAAACCATTCATACGAATCTGGGGGTTGCATTTTTCACTTCACAGGATTTTGAAAAATCAATCAAGGAATTCAAAACCGCTTTGAGCATCGACAGTCTGGATACAACGCTGTATCACTATCTGGGCGAATGCTATTGGGCACTTCGAGATTATCCCAGTATGGTGACCTGTTTCGAGCATATTATTGATATTGATCCGTGGAATCTGGCTGCGTGGCGAAACCTCACTGTGGGCTACAATCATCTGGGACGCTATGCGGAATCAGATTCTGCCAGAGTCAGGCTAGAAGCGCTCCAGCAGACACATCCGTAAAAACCAGTCGAGGATTCAATTTCTTCCGCGTAATTCGCAGGACAGCATGAAGCGGGAGAGACGGGCGCAAGCCGATTGGATTTAATGTGCAACCATAATAAAATTCATTGTATAACGGGCAAATCGCCATGACAAAAACCAGAAGCCAGTTTGCGATTATAATCAGTTTTGTTCTACTGCTTACACACGTGATCTTGCCGGTTGATGCATCGTCGCAAAATATCATATTTACCAATCCGGCAGATATTCACGATCCGCGGGCAAACTTTGTCAATCCGGCGATGATTTCATACCAGGGAAGTCAGACGATGCTCGGAATGAAAGCATTTCACGTGGGCTTTCTGGAAGGTAATGCATTTGCATTCAAGAATGGGTATTTAAGTGTCAGCAGTCCTTATATAGTGAAAAGCAGACTTGGGCTTGGAATAAATGCACAATTTTTTAATACACCGCTCTATCAGCAGACCAGTTTCAGTCTGGCAGCGAGTCATAAATTTTTCGGCATATTTTCCCTGGGCGCGCGTGTTAACATCTTCACAAAATCTTATGATCGAAGCAAATTCGATTTGGTCGAAAGCGATGATCCGGTATTTTCGAAAGACCTGACCAAATATTCGGCGAGCTTCGGGACCGGTATTATGCTTGTGCCTGTGCCGAATCTCTACCTGGCAGCAGGTGTGGACCATATTAATCAGCCGAATGTGGCGCTCTCGTCTCAACCGATTCTGCAGCCAATGGAATTCAATTTTGGCATGAAATACATTTTTTCATCATTAAGCTCTTCAATTTATTTCAGGGGCACGCGTTCGAAAATCATTCCGTTCTTCGAGGCTGAACGCAATTTTTCAGATTACTGGAAAGCCAAACTCTGCTATGGCATGAAGACACTGCAAATAAGTGGTCTGGTAAATCTAGGTGCTGGTATCTCTTTAGGATATGAATATCATTATCCATTTTCAGATCTGATGGGAACGAGCTTCGGATCATACAGTTTGTGCATTGTTTATAATACAGATACAATCATGCGATTGCCCCAGGAAATTCGAAGATCGTGCAAACAGATTACATTCGAAATCCCGCAAAATAAAATGAAGCTGCAACCGCGCTTCGTGGTTTATTCGTCGGTCAACGCACTTGAGATTCTTGAGAAGCAAATCACCCGCGTTTTTGATGATAGCCTGTCAAAAGATGAATTTACAGCATTGACCAATTTTGAGCTGGGAACGCTGGATTCGAATACGGTCAATTCTCCATTATATTTTCAAACGAGCGTGATTGATGCCTATTATCCTGAAATCAAACGAGTTGGGCATTTTACAAAGCTCTATAAAACGGCTCTTGATTCAATCAGCAGACTCATAAAAGAAGATGAATCTTTGAAAGTTGAAATTATTTCAACGAAAGGTGTTACCAATCGGGCAGCCGGGCTTCGAAACTATTTGAAAAAGGCTGCACGTGTTTCGGAAGATCAAATAACGGTTTCATCGCCGATTTATAAAAGTGAAATCGACAGCCTTCATAAAAACCAGAGAATTGTTCTCCGGGAAATAGCAGATAATGAATCATTAGTCGCCATCAACCACCGCCGAACGACTTTTTACATCGTCCCAATCAATACCACAGGATTTAAAAACAAGTGGGCATTGACAATTCAGAATTCATCAGGTGAGATTGTCAGGGAATTCAGCGGCGAAGGCAATATCCCGGAAAAGATCACCTGGGACTGGAAAGATCGAAACGGGCATTTCATTCAACCTGATCTTTACACGTATTGCATTAAATGGATCGGCGAAAGCGGACAAATGCATGTTTCGAATCCGCGTATTATAGATGTTCAAAAAATCAAACGGCATTTGAAAATAAGGATTACAAAAAAGGCAAATTTCAACAAAGATGGTGTAAAAAAATATGGGCTTAAATTAAATCGCTAATTAGAAGGAGAATGGAGAGATGCATAGATTTGCCGGGATTCTTTCTTTACCACTATTGATTGTCTTGATATGCCTGTTTAACCCGGCAGCAGTATTTTCAGACACGACACAAACCGATTCAGCGCAGCTTCCTGATTCAACTATAAACGAAATCCGCCCGGATTCAGCCCAGTCTGAAGCAGCACAGCAGGATTCAACTGGAGCAGACGGAAAAAGCAAAAGCACCAAAATCGATGATATCAAATCATTCTGGGAATTAACCAAACTCGGCGGCGGTATCCGGTGGGCGATATTTTTGGTCTTCGCCATCGGGATTGCGCTTATCATTGAAAAAGCCATCAACCTGTTCCTGGAAAATCGTCGTTCAAAAGTCTTGTTGAATGAAAGCCTGAATTCGTTGACGATTGAAAAAATGAAAAACCTGCTCAAGAGATCCCCAAGAAATCTGATTTCGGAGTTATTTTCAACATTGCTCGATATCTTTCAAGCGACGGGTCAGGCATCAGATTTTCATGAGGAAATCGCTAATTATATTAAATTCCAGCAAGATCGTTTCAACACCTTCAAAGGTAGATTGACGTTCCTTTCCGATACTGCAGGAGCACTCGGGCTGCTGGGCACGGTATGGGGCATGTTCCAGACATTCTTTGGCGGAAATCTCGATAAGCAGCTCATCCTGAACGGAATGGGTATTGCGCTGATCACCACGTTGCTCGGGCTAGTGGTGAGTATCATTCTGAATTTTTTTGCTACCGAAATATTTTCAAGATTCAATAAACAGCTCGAAAAACTGCAAAGCAAGGCAGATGAATTTCGGATCAGGTTCCTGGAGATGGAACAGGATATTCAACGACGGCTGGAAGCGGAAAGAAACATGGCAGAATTTGAAGCGACTGGTTCAACCAAGCAACTGTCGAAAGCCAGGGTGATTGGTCCGCCACCTCAAAAAAAACTGGGACCACCGCATAAGCTGGTTTACATTTCCGGCGACGGTCAGGCTGGGATTGTCAACAAGCAATTACCGAATCCGCTGGTTGTCGAATTGCTGGATGTCTACCATAACCGATTACCGAACCAGGTGATCCGTTTCAAAATTGAAAGCGATCAAGGTTATCTGTCGAACGGCGGAAAGGTGGAGGAAATCGCCACCGATTCGCAGGGACGTGCATTGACGCATTTAACACTGGGTACACGCGTCGGTGAAAATATTGTAAAAGCCAGCACAAACGGGCTCAATGGGCGATTTATCGAATTTAAAGCGGTCGCCACCGCGGACGCGCCGGCATCGCTTGACTTGATTTCCGGGAATAATCAAAGTGCAACGGCGGGGAAAACGCTGCCCAATCCTTTCGTCGTTGGTGTGCGCGATTCTAACAACAACCCTATTCCTAATTATCAGATTCATTTTAAAATCACAATGGGTAATGGTTCTTTCGCCGGCGGTAACTCAAGACTCTCGCTGGTTACGGATAATAAAGGCGTGGCAGAAGCCTATTTTACTCTAGGCAAAAAGCCCGGTTTCAATCGCGTATTGGTGACAACAAAGAAATTGCGAAGGGCAAAACTGGAATTTCAGGTACTTGGTCAGTGAGGCTCGGATGATAAAAGGAGGCATTATTCTTCGCTTGATCGACGTGGTGCTTATTTTACTATTCGGATTTATTTCCATCAGCGAGATCAGCCGGCAGTCGAAAATCGCCTTGCCGAAGGGCGAAAACATCCCCCTCTCGAATCCGGATACAGAGGCGATACTTATTATTGGTATCACTCAAAATGGCGATTATTTAGTTGAAAATGAAGGCGAATCGATCACCGGCATGCTTCAATTGAAAAACTATATTCTATTTAAACAACAGGAATTCGTCGAAAAAAATGCAAAAATAAGAATTCGCATTCGTTCAAATTTTAATGCGCCGGTGAAGTACGCAATCATTCTGGCAAACCTGTGCGATGACCTCAACATACCAAAAAGCATCGATGTCGAACATAAAGGAACTTGATTGATCGCCAGTCGGAAATCGCTTTCCTGATCTCGTTGAGGGGAAAACTAATGCTGATGATCAAAAAATACTGCCGGATCTGTTTCGTTTTGACCGGATACAATTCTAAAAATTACTTGCTGAACAGCCTTGCCGGAGATTGGCTATGGATAAAAGCGGATTGCTCATCCGTCTAATCGATATTGTTCTCATCATCTTGCTGGGATTCTTAACGATCAGCGATTTTTCCCTTAAAACGCAAATCAAGCTGCCAACCGGGGGAAATGATGAAAAAAAATATGAAGAGAAAATCATTACGGTTCGGATAATAGATCGTCAGACATATTATATCGAGGAAGAAGGCGATGATATCAGGATGGTTCGGGAATTGAAAACTTTGGAAACGCACCTGGCAAATCGGAAAGAAGAGAACCGGAATAAATCTACGCGGTTAATCGTGGTAGTCGAACCATTTATTGAAACGGAAATTCAGCTTACGGTCGATGTACTCGATATTTGTGAGCGGCTGAAAATTGATAAAACCATTTCATATCCAAATATAACGTCGCTGTAGGATTCAATTTTTTTTCAAACACAATAAAGGTTTCGGGAAACCGGAACGTCAATCAGGTTTCTGCATGCGGGTTTTGCTCGATTCATTTCGCCGACATAATTACTAGCTGAAGCTTGAATCATATAGGCTTAAAACGGCTGGGAGCAAAGTTCCTGACCGCAACCGAATTAGAAAAGCCCGTAATGGGGGAAAGGCAGTTGTTCGATGATAGTTGCGATCAAAATGTCAATGACCAGGTTTCGCAGCATTGAGCGCGAACGCAAAATTTCAGCGATCATCACGATCGCTATTTTGAGTTTGCTGTATCTTTTTCTGCGGTTAACCAGTTTGCCCGAATCAAAATATGAACCGAGGCGCTACGACAAAATCGAGTGGACAAAGTACCAGCCCAGACAACTGGTGAAGGGACCATCATCAAAACCGACGAACAGCGGAGAGAAAACGCCCGATTCGCCAACGAATTCTCCACAGATTGAAAAGATTGATTTGACCAAAATTGCTGAAAATTTCAGTCTTTTCGGACAGCCCAATAAAATTACACAAGAGCTGCATACGAAGAACAAAAGAAGAATGAAATCAAATGGCAATATGAATGTTAACTCGTATGCCAGTTCCGAGCAGATTTTTTTTCCGCTATCTTCTTCTTCGATCCTTGATTTTGGATCAAATCGACTGCCAATTACGCCGACTCTAAACCGGTATATTCACCCGCGGCTTAAAGTGAAACAGAGTCAGCAAAGATTGGAACGAGAGGATAAATCAGCATACGTATTGGAGGAGGATTTTCCCGAGGTTAATGGCAAGGAATCGGAAGCACTGGTCATTCCGCCGATTCCGCTCGAAGAAATTCCAAAAGATGTTCACCGAATAATGCCGAAGATTTTTATAGATTTAAGCAAATGGATGGCAAACAATCATACAGAACTGCCCGAAGTTGTAAAAAAATTCATGGGTTATGATTCACTTGATTTGGCATCGCAGGTTAAGTTTAAATTCAAAGGCAGGGATTTTAACCTGTTTTTATTATGCAGAGAGAGTATCCTGGAGATTCGGATTTGCCTGCTCGAAGAAAATCATGTCACGATGCTTATTGACAAAGGTTTCAAAAAGAAGAGTCATTTCCTCCGAATCGGAAATGTCAATCGAAAGGACGATAAAATACTATCCTTTGGTACGACCCGCGAATCACCTTCGGAACAAAGAACTCAGGATTTTTACCAGGTATTCCTGTCCTGGTGGCAGTCTGTTGAAAAAAACCAGAGCTAGTGGGGATGAACGATGAAGTATTTGAAACTCAGTGCTATTTTTCTGTACCTTGCTTTTTTATCGGGTTGCGCCTTCCACGGTTTCGGTCGCAAAGAAGCAAAACGAGATGTCGTCATTCCGGCGGGCGTCGATAGCCTGGTTGCGGCAAAGGCAGATTCTATGGTGGACAGCCTGTTTGTCGGGATAAAGCGCCAAAAAGCCGCACGCAACCTGTCGGATGAAGCCAGAAAAAAAATGGATCAAAGCGACTCGTTATGGAATCTTGTTAATGCCCGCATGAAAGAAGAAGGCAGTATTTCGAAAGCTGATAAAGAGCGGGCAATTGAAGCTTACAATAAAGGCGCTAAAAAAATTCAGGAAATCGTGAAAGTGAGATCAGGTCAAATTGACTCACTGAACCGGGAAATTATCAACTCACAAATTTTTGAATTGCTCCAGGAAGCGCAAGAGGCATTCGAAGCATCGCTGCAATTGAATCCTTTCGACCGTGAAACCAGAATTTGGCTGGCACGCGTTTATGAAAATATAGCGAACCGGTTTCAGGATACCAAAAAGTATGAAAATGCTGTGATTACACTCAAAAATCTGATTCGGGTGAATAAAGGCGAACCCGAATTATATTACCGATTGGGAATCAATTATCTGTTTTTGAAGCAGTGGGCGGAAGCGCACCAAAATTTTAAAAATGCCGAGGAGATGCTCCTGCAAACAGCTTTCATGCAACTGGATTCTTTGCCCGAATCAGAAGTTGACATTCAGCATGTCATGGAATCCGTTCCCGTGGATACTAATAAATTATTCCACTACATTTATTTTCAGGCGGATACCGAAGCCAAAATGTACAAAGCCCAGGCAGCTTTAACTTCTCTCAGCCGCGCTTTGAAAATTGCCCCTTCACAAAAAGAAGTGGATGAAATAAATAAATATGTTGAGTGGATTAAATGGGATGATGGAAATATTCTGGCTTCTGAGAAAAAAGATTTTTATGACGATCTCTATCTGCAAGGCAAATATGAAAAAGCTTCAAAAGGATATAAAAAACTATTGAAAGAGCTGAAAACTCAGCGCACACGCGACCAGGTTAACTGGACGATTGCAATGATCGAGTTCCAGTATCTCGATCATAAAGAAGATGGCATAAGCCGCTTGATGAATGTCGTGAAGGGAACCCTCAAAAATGACAAGGGCGCTCCGATTGATACCTCGTATAAACGGTACTTTGCAGATTATGGGATCATGTGCCATAATATGGGAATCGAATATCTGGATAAAAATCCAAAAATCGCCTACACATATTTGCAGCAAGCCGTTTTTATCGATTCACCAATTCGAGGGAAAAGCTATCTCGAACTCGCCAAGTTATCCCGAAATAATCCGGCTGAGACTATCGAAAAATGCCAGAAAGCGCTGGAACCGTTGAATCAACTCACCCTTGAGGATAAAATTCAGGTTTATCAGTTGTTGGTCGAGGGCTACAAAAAACGCGGTGAAATCGAAAAAGCCAAAGAATATTTCGTGAAATGGAAACGATTGGAAAACAGAAGAGATCGAAACAATGGATAAACGTTCGTTTTGGCATTGGGGAAGCCTCTTATCAATCTGTATCACGCTGCTTTTGAATTCCGAGCCATTGGAGAGTCAGAATTCAAGGCGGGTCATCATCAGCAAAACCACGCTTTCGACCGTTTCAATTATCGACAGGAATTTGATTTCGTACATCCTCGATCAATGCCTGATCCCGGAAACCTCAGTCGATATGCTGGAAATTTTCGACATCAATGAAAATGGCTTCGGAGAAAACGATGTGATTAAAGTTGTGCCATCCAACAAAATGTATTTCATCGAACGCGTATCGGAGGATGTGCAAAATTTAATGGATAACTGGGAATTTCAGGCGAACTTTCAAATAACCGGTCGAAATGAGCCTCCCTCAGTTTATGACAGCCTCAAAACCGATAAAGCCGCTACCAGCATTTTCAGTACGCTTTTACGAGGTATTAATCGCAATTATCACGATTGGCCTATAAAAATTAAACTCGAACGGGATAGCGTCGGCGTCACCTTCGAAATGTGGGGCTATAATGAATACAAGCTGGAAACGGGCAATCCCGAGCCATTTATGCCCGATTCAGTAGTCAGCTACGATGTCCTGCATGTATTCCACGACGATACGCTCATCAATGTTGATACAAAGCTTTATGATTTTCTGTACATTTACAGCGAAACAGTTGATACCGTTTTTGTGGGCAAGCGTCCCGAACTGGATAATGCTTATATCCCGACGAAAAAGCAGTAAGCAACTGCCCGACATTCGATACTAGGTATCGCTTTTAAGTATACCTGATGACATGAACTTCCTTTTTAAAAAAAAGCCATCTGCGGATGGCTCTTTTTTTTGCCGAATCCTGCTGCCGTACAAGTCAGGAGCTTACGACGCCAGAGTGAAGTACCTGGATAGACACCATGTTAATTTTCATTCAATGGGATTATTGATGACCGCGGTAAAAAATCTCCGGATAGTTGTGGCAAACTTTTTGCTTTAATGTAACTATAGAAAGAATGTAAATCAAAAAATCTCTATCGATTCTGAACAAATTTATAGTGAATTACGTTTAATGACTATAAAGCTGTTAACTTATTTTAATCACATAAAAAGGAGGCGATAAAAATGTTGACTAGAAGATCAATGTTTGTATATGCACTAGCCATCATCATTGGCTGCTTCCTGATTCATGGGTGCTATACCCAGCTTTCAAAAACGCAGGTTGCCACTGAAGACCAGGAATATTATATTGAAGAGCAAGTTGCAGATACAGATACAGATTTCGTTGAAAGCGAAGAAGTCGAGTATGATACGGTGAGGACCGTTTATCGGTATCATGATTATTATGACTATACTTATGACTATTTCCCATATCCGACCTATTACCGCTCATTTTATGATCCGTGGTATATGCCGGGAACGCGCGCCTATATCGGATACAATGATTGGTGGGATCCCTACTGGGGTTGGGGATACAGCTACCGCCCCTACTCGATGTATTATGATCCCTGGGGCTATACCTATATTCATTATGGTCCTTATTGGAACGATCACTACTACTATGGGTGGAGCGACGGCAGATCCAAAATTTCTATGAGAAAACGCGATTTTGGACGGCGCCAGCGATTGTTTGCACCTTTGCCTGAAACGAAGCCCGAACGGATTCCGTCACTCGCTAAACCGAATCAACCTACAAAAAGGTATGAAAGGTATGTCCCGGATAAAACCCGATCGACCAGGCGCGCCATCACCAAGAAAGACAACCAACGCCGCACCAGCGACCGTTCGAGTATTACCAGCAAGAGACAGGTAAGGAGGGAAACGCAGCGCACACCGTCGACATCAAAAACGAGAACCAAACAGAACCGGAGCAGCGGAATCTCGAACCAGCGAAAATCGACGCCTCAGAAAAGCGTTAACAGATCGTCATCGTCAACGAATCGTTCAAAATCATCTTCTGCGGGCAACAGATCTCGGTCTTCATCAAGCAGCAAAAGCAGCAGCAACGATTCCAAAGACTCTGGAAAAAAGAAACGCTAACACAGCTATTGCAAAATGCGCCTTTTCTAAAAAAAATATTCACTGTTGATTAATCCCGGAGATCAATCATGCGATATATCGGATTTATTATACCTACCCTGCTGATACTATTGAATTTTATGATAAGTCCCGCTTTTTCTCAAGAAGAAATTTTTTACATGGGAAACGAATACGGGATAAATGCACGCGCTATGGGCATGGGTAATACCAGAATTTGTACCGCCGAGGATTTTTCTGCCGCATTCAGCAATCCTGCTGCACTGGGGATGGTGCGACGGATGGAATTGCAGGGAAGCTTCTCTCATCTGAAAATTCAGGACCAGGCGCTGTTTCTCGGCAAAGCAACCACTGACTCGAAAAATTCAACCAAGCTGAATACGCTGGGCTTCGTTTTCCCCGTGCCGACATATCGCGGCAGCCTGGTATTTTCCATCGGTTTCGCCCGGCTCCGCGATTATGAGTCGTCCCTGAAAATGCAAGCCTTCAATCCACAGCATTCATCGTATCGCCCCATTCTAGATGAAATTTATCCTGATATCTATACGTACTATGATTCGACCCTTCAGGATTATGTCGATTATTTCATCGATACAACAATCGACGATTCAGTCTTTCAAAAGGAAACGCTGATTTCATCGGGCGGACTAAAGGCGTGGACCGTGTCGGGAGCCCTTGAAGTTCAAAAGGATATTTTCCTCGGAGCATCTATCAATGTCTGGTCGGGCTCTGAAGAACATACTCTGACCTTTGTCGAGGAAGATCAAAATGAATATTATCAAGCCGCGGACACATCAATCACCGAGGACGGTATCGTCATTTATGATTATAATGATTTCAAGAGTCTCGAATCAATGCAAAAAATCAATTCCGAATTCAATGCAATAAATCTCAAAATCGGTCTGCTATATCGAATGAATCAATTTATGAAGCTTGGCTTGACGGTCGAATCGCCCAAGACATTTACAATCAAAGAGAAGTGGGAAGATGAAAGTACGGTGAATTTCGACGATGGAAGCTATGCGGAACCTTCACCAAATCCATATTCAGGTGAGTCCGAGTACAAAATTCAGGAACCATACATTTTTGGATTTGGAGCTTCCGCTTCTCTGCTGAATTTCACTCTGGCGGGTGATGTGGAACTGGTCGACTGGTCCCAGGCAAAATTTTTAACCGATTCACCGATTTATGGCGAAACAAAGGACCGCGTGAATACTCGAATTAAAGAAAATTTCACGACTGTCACCAACGTTCATCTCGGTGGTGAATTTTCAATCCCATTTCTGAATACAAAAATTCGAGCGGGATATGCCAACCGCCCGTCTATCTTCAAAGATGCAAGAGACGATGAACACAAGAAATATCTCTCTCTGGGCGCCAGCTTATTACTTGATAAGCAGATGATGCTTGATTTTGGTTGGTCCCATGGCTGGTGGACTGATTACTCGTTCGATTCGTTAACCAATGTCGAAGCGAAAGAACAGAAAGAAGTGAACCGACTTCTTGCGACCTGCTCAATTCGTTTCTAAGATGTGTCTCATTACTAAAAATGGAAAAGAGGGATTGCTATGAAACGGCTATTCATCCTCATGGCACTGGCACTCTTAATATTAATCCAGGGATGCGCAAGCACCAATCAACTCAAAAAAGAGGAACGCGTCAAACTTGTTCTGCATAACGGTGACACGATAAAATGCTATGTGACGCATATCGGGCGTCAGCAGCTTTTTTTTAAAGCGCTGAATAGCCAGATTGCATATCGTTATGGCGACATCATGTCCATCGGCGATATCAAAGCTATCCTGCTCTCCAACGGGAGCGAGCTTTCGGTAGCCGAATTTATAAATTATCGCAAAACCCTCAAACAAGCCAGGCAGGAAGAAGCGAAACTCGCACCATCAGAATTGCACGATCCGCAGTATAAAAAATTGAAAAACAAAGATATCGGGAAGATGAATGATAAGGAATTCCGGTATTTTCTGGTGATGAAAGAAAGAGAGGATATGCTGCGTCTGCGCAAAATGGATGAAGAACGAGAAGCCAGGCGACAGGCAGAACTGGAAGCACTTCATGAAAAACTGGATGAAATGAAAACGACAAAAGCAACACCCCCCCCGCCAGTGGTCGCAGGTGTTATCAAGCCTGTCTCTGGCGGGGCATCTCAGCCGCCAGCCGCGATCGGGCAGCCGATTTCGCCAATAAGAATAGCCGATGATTCTGAAATCGCTCAATTGCTGCTGGATACCGGCGTTGCCGGGGCGCTGCTGAATCGTGCCGAAGAAATGCAGCAGCAAGGAGCTGTCTTCTCCCCTCAACAAGCTCAACTGCTGGATAAATTGAAGATATCCCCCGAATGGGACAGGCGCAAGGAAGAATTTCAGTTGTGGACACATCGGGCTGAACAGGCGCTGAAACAAGCCTTTCTGAACCAGCCCGATGAGTTGAAAACAAAATGTAACCTCAGCTTTGATCCCAATCAGCCAATGGATCTGAAAGCGATGGTTCAGCAGATCTACAATAGTTACGGCGCAAAACTCGATTCTGGCAGTTATCAAATCCTGGGTGATGTTCTTGGCGAGATGGGTGCAACTGCGCTAAAAAATATCCTGCTTAATTACCCGGAATGGCAATTTGTTGTCGGATCGAAGCTGTAAGTTTCACAGGCATTCATTTCCTGCAAAAACGCCCTCTTCGACCCGAAATCAGTTAGCCACGTTATTCGGATCGCTCATATAATCCCACCAATTGTTGGAAATGCCATTGGTTTCACCCAACGTTTTCGGAATGTGTTTCAGCCACCACTTGTGATGTTCGCGAATATCACCATTTCCCCATTCCGTGCAATCGACTTCTTTTGTGATCCCTTTGAAATCGGGGAAATTATACCAGTCATCACAATTGCTGAGGACAACCCTGGTATTGCCCCAGTCGTAATCCTTTTCGCTATTCGGGGCGAAATGTACATTGCCGCAATTCGACTCACCAGGTGCAACTTTATCGTATTTGATGAATTTTTCCCACAAATTGGCTTCCGCCGGAACATTTCGGAATACATGCGACATGATTGACTCGGTTCGATGCCCGAAATCCTCCAGCATGCAACCCACGCCGCGCTCGTAATTGAATCCCATGACGATAAATTTTCTGGAGCAATTTTCCGTGTTGGGAATGGGGTCCGAATTGCAGTAAAAAGCGCCTTTGCCCGCCATGGTGGATTCCCAGAAACCGCCGTAAGGAAATCCGAATAGCCACACTTCATCAATTGCACCCGATTCTATCTGCGGGATGATGTTGAATTCTTCGAGGATGGCGTTGTAATCCACCCCATCGGGTTGATGGAATTCTCGCGAGCGCCATGCAGCGACAAACGATTCATCGGTGTAGCGAAATCCATCTTTTTTCACCGGGTACGAGTCAGATTCGATGCGCTGCACAATCTGATAATCCAGCAACCCCTCGCTGACTTCGTTCAAATCATCAATATAAACATGCGCCAGCGAATCCGGATTATACCAGTTGAAGAGTTTCTGAAGCCGCATTCCACCTTCGGTTTCTACAATCGGATTGTAAATAATTACCAGCACTTTGGGACGCATAATTTTCAGTTGCTGTTCTTTCGAACAGCCAAAGCAGAATAAGAGTGTACAAACAAGGATCAAAATTAATATGTGTTTCATTTAAGCACCTCTGTTTGTTGGTTGTAAATTTGCTATTTAATGCAACTGCGTTGAGCGCCTGACGGCGCTGCCAAAGCAAGCTTTGGCACTCCTGTGGTGGCGGGTCAGCCATCGATTATTTCCAAAAATAGCGCTCGAATTCTTCAAAGGCGCAACACAGGGCGTCCACATTTTCCGGAGGCGTCGGTGGATAGATACCCACCAGCATTTCCAGTCCACCTTTGGGGGAACCCAATTTACGTATTTCTTCCTCGATAAGTTCCCGAATCTCGGCTCTCGATCCATACGGCACAATGGACTGGCGATCGATATCGAGGCGGATGCACATCCGTCCTTTCACCT
>JAFGMA010000296.1 GCA_016927835.1 Candidatus Zhuqueibacterota bacterium
ATGATACAAATGTACTTTAAATTCTTTATCAATCAAAGAAAAATTTATTTTTTATGTAATTATGGGTTTACACCCTAAATTACTTCATGTAACAAAATATTTTTCAAAATATTGCCCCCTTAGCTTGACGGATATGCACCCAATCCCTTCTCCCCCAAAAAAAACAGTTCCTACGTCCAGGCTTATCAGCGAGCGAACTCACTCATATCATATAAAAAAACACCGGCGCGCTCTCAAGGAAGTTCCGCGATCCGCGGTTCCCAAATATTTCATTGCATTCGGAATCGCTCCATTGTTCCCAAACATCCGTTTGGGGAAGCAGGGGAAGCGCGGTAAACCATGGTACTAACAGAGAATTGAGCGGTTACAAGCTGATAAACATTTTCACTTGACTTTTTTTCACCAAATGCGTATACTCTTTTTCAAAAGCAAATAATTCGAAATTTGATAAAATAAGAACTCGCGCCAGATTTATAACTCATCATTTTGATATCGATTTGCACACCTATTTCATGGAATGCGTTCGATGACTCGTTCAAAACCCGAAGTACACTCCAACCTGTTTATATTCAATACGGTATCCGTTGCATTTATTATATTTCTACTCGTTATCCTGCTAAACCAGCCGGTCTTTTCGCAGAATAAAATTGAATTGAGAGCCGTTAATTGGGGCGGTGCTGAGGAATTAAAACTGGAAGAAGATATCGCTGACATGTTCATGCAGCGATATCCCGAAGTCACTGTCAGAATCGAAACCATTCCCACCGGTTTCAAAGAGAAAATACTCACGAGCATTGCAGCCGGCTCGCCACCGGATGTATTTTTATTGGATTCAACCATCCTGCCGGCGTTTCTCAATAAATCGATTCTGGTCGATTTGATGCCATATTTGAAGCGGTGGGGTGTCGATTTGAGTATCTATTATCCCAACATCCTTCGTATTGCCATGCGCGACAGCCATTTATATGCGATACCAAAAGATTTTAATCCGATACTCATGTATTACAATAAAAAGCTTTTTCGGGACGCTGGCGTGCCTTTCCCGCAAGAAGGCTGGACCTGGAGCGAGTTTCTTGAGACAGCACAAAAACTCACCCGTGATATCGATGGTGATGGTAAGATCGATGTCTATGGCACTGGATTCTCACCGCATTTTTACTTGTGGCAACCCTGGCTCTGGGCAAACCGAACCGATATCCTGAATCCGGAAGGCACGTCTGCGCTGGGCTATTTCAATTCACCGGAAAGCATCGAAACGGTCAGCTTTTTAGCCGATTTATTAACCCGGTACCACGTATCTCCCAATGTTCAGGCTCTTTCGGGATCGGGTATGCTTTCAGGACTTTTCATGTCGAACCGTATCGGTATGATCTGCAGTGGTCACTGGATGGTGATTACGTTAAAAAAATATATGGAAGACGGCGACCTGGAAGTGGGTGCAATCCACCTGCCTGTTCCGCCGGACGGCGAGCGGGTGACTGTGATGTATGAGGCAGGTTGGTGTGTGCCACGGGGAACGCCGAACGAAGAATGGGCGGTTCGGTTGGCAACGTTCCTCAGCGGTGTCGAAGCCAACAGGCGCCGAATCGAATATGGCATCGCTATTTCTTCCATTGAGTCGGTTGCGCGGGAACGTATCGAAAACGATCCGTATGGCATCGAAGAAGCGTTTGTAAACGAGGTAAAAAATTGCAGGCAACCCTGGGGGGCAGTCATCGAAGATTTCAGCCGGATCGAATTGATCGCGAAAGACGCCATGGAAGAAGTGATGATCAGGGACACCAACGTTGCCGCCACACTAAATCAGGCGGCACTGAAGATTGATCACGAATTGCTGCAATCAAAACAGGTGGATCAAAGTCACGAAATCGGTTCCTCCCGTAATCAAATTTTAATGTTCCTGTTCACCATTTTTACTTTCGTCTTCATTTTCATGTTAATATTTGCGTTATGGAATAAAAACGCAGAGCGGAAGAAGATATTTGCCGGCTACGGTTTCCTGCTGCCATCCATCGTCCTTTTTCTGGTTTTCATCCTGACACCGATACTCTTTTCGTTATATCTGAGCATGCACCAGTGGAATATTATCAATCCCGATAAGCCGTTTGTGGGATTGGCAAATTATATCGAGGCATTTCAGGATCGCTATTTCCTCAATGCGCTAAAGAACACTGCGCTATTTACCCTGCAAGTTCCGGTTGGCATGATGCTTTCGTTGGCAGTGGCGCTAATGATGAATCAGCAGATTAAAGGCGTATATTTCCTGAGAACATTGTATTTTCTGCCCAGCGTTACCTCTTTTGTTGCTATCGCTATGGTCTGGCAATGGGCGTATCATCCGCAGCTTGGCTTGATAAATTATGTTTTGAGCTTTTTTTCGATCAATGCCCAGGACTGGCTTACACATCCTGATACGGCGCTGATTTCGATTATGATTATGACGATCTGGTTGGGAATCGGCTATCAAATGGTCATTTTTCTTGCCGGATTGCAAGGGATCCCCGATTTTCTTTACGACGCTGCCCGAATCGACGGCGCCAGTCTGTGGCAGCGGTTCGTCCACATCACCCTGCCCATGCTGCAGCCGACAACTTTTTTTGTGCTGGTCACCTCAATTATCAGTTCATTCCAGGTGTTTACATCGGTCTATGTGATGACGCAGGGGGGACCCAGCCGCAGCACCGATGTAGTGGTCTATCACATTTATCAAAATGCCTGGGAATACCTGAAAATGGGCTATGCCTCGGCGATGTCCTGGATTTTGTTCGTTGTAATTTTAATTGCTACCTTGATTCAGTTTAAGATCGTCGGAAAACGGATTGATTATGCCTGATGAGTTTACCAATCATGAACAATTGCCCACTAATTTCGGAGACTGCTTATGAATCTACCTTATTCGAATCGAGCGCTGGTCGTCGATGATTTCGCCCGTCATGTATCCCGGGGAAAGGCTGATTTTTTCCGTCAATTCGGGCTGGATTTTATTCCGGGTGAGCGAAACGGCTGCTTTCTGAATGATTTCGAAGGCAAAGCGTACCTTAATTGTCACTGCAACGGTGGTGTATTCAACCTCGGGCATCGTCACCCTAAGATTGTCGCCGCGTTGAAGCGCGCACTTGAAACATGGGATATCGGGAACCATCACCTTATTAGCATGCCCAGGGCGATGCTGGGTCGGCAGTTGGCGGAATTGCTGCCCGGCGATATCAATCAAACCGTGTTTGGCGTCGGGGGCGGAGAAGCTATCGATCTGGCGCTGAAACTGGCGAAAGGTATTACGGGCAGACCGAACATCATTTCGGCGAAAGGCGGTTTTCACGGGCATACCGGTCTGGCGCTGGCGGCAGGGGACGATCAATACCGGGCACCCTTCGGTCCGAATCCGCCGGGATTCAGCCAGGCAAAATTCGGTGACATCGCAGCGCTTGACGCCGCAGTCGATTCGAAAACAGCAGCCGTCATCCTGGAAACCATCCCGGCGACCCTGGGGATTGTGATCCCTCCTCGTGATTATCTGGAAAATGTGCGCCGGATATGCGACCGCTCGGGTGCGCTGATGGTCATTGACGAAGTGCAGTGCGGTCTCGGTCGCACCGGCAGGCTATGGGCAATTGACGAATACGATGTTGTGCCCGACATAGTGGTGATTGGAAAAGGATTGAGCGGGGGTATTTATCCGATCTCTGCCACATGCTACCGCGATAAATTCGATTTTTTCTTTCGCAAATACCCGTTTATTCACATTTCCACTTTTGGCGGCAGCGAACTCGGTTGCTTCCCAGCGATGGCAGTGCTGGAGGAATCGTCCTCCGCTGCATTTTTGCAGCACGTCAATGAGATGGCTGCGTTTTTCTCAGAGCAATTTACTGCCCTTCAAGAAAAATTTCCGCAACTGCTGATCGAGATCAGGCAAAAAGGGTTGATGATGGGATTAAAATTTTCGGCGGAGAAAATCTCGATGGGCGTATGTAAAATGCTCTACGATAATGGCGTGTTTGCCATATTTTCAGGCAATGACACGTGTGTGATCCAGTTTTTGCCACCATTAATCATTCAAAAGCCTGAAGCGGAATTTGCAATTAGTGCCCTCACGAAATCATTGGAAGTTTTGCAGGGGATGCTTGGGGGGAAATAATTGGTTCTTTAGATCATTCTCAGGATTTCGCCAATGAACTCACTTTTGAAAAAGCTGGCGCATTTCGATAAGCTGAATCATCAAAAGAAATCGCTGCATCGATTGATTTGTAAAAAGATTCCGCCTGGCACCGCCTGCCAGGATTTCATCCTGCCGCCTTTGAAGCGGCTCAACGCGATCAATCAATCGATCCTCGAAATCCGTTTCGTAGGGTTGACCAACATGCTTGATGAATGGCAAAAGGAACTTGTGGAACGAATTGTATCCGAGAATCAAATAATCTCTGAAGCTGAAGCGCAACTTGATTCATCTGGTGAATTTGCTGCAACTCCGCAAAACCTTCACGATTCCGAAGAAGAGCGCCGCCGGGATCCCTGCCGGCAGATTCTGGACAAGCTTGCCGAAAGGCTGAACGCAAATGTGCTGTTTGCCAAAAAATTCAGCAAGGAAGTCAAAGCACGCTATCAGCAGCAGCTATCAGTGAAAGTGATTGGTTTCGGCGAAATATCGACTGTGCTCGAATTGACAGGCGGAGGCACTTATGCCCAACCACTGCCTGACAGATATCGGTGGGTGTATAAAAAAATGCCCGTCTTCCCGCATCTGGAAGGCGCAGAAATGTATGCGGCGTTGTACCGAGAATATTTTTCCATTATAACAGTTGATATCGGCATCCGGATTCCGCAGCAAAAAATTCATATTCATCCGGTATCGGATGGCAAGGTGCGGATTTATGCGCTCCAGGAGAAAGTGCCGGTCGAATCTGTTGGGCATCGCCTGATTCACCGGCTTGAGGAAGATGAGTGCGCGCTTTTGATGCGTATGATTCTGGGCGAGATAAAGAAAGTAGCTGTATTCAATCAGCGCCAATCGCGAATCAAGCTGGCAATTGACGCTCAAATCTCCAACTGGGCATTCCCGGAAGTCGATCTTCGGGAAGCGCGTCTGTCGGGCAACGAAAGCGTTGTGTTCATTGATACCAGTTCACCGCTATATCGTGTCGATGGCATCGAGCAACTGGATGCCGAGATATTTTTGAAGAGCACGCCCTTTTTTCTGCGCCCCGTTATTCGCGCGCTTTTTCTGCAGGATGTGCTCGATCGCTATTACGATATCCACCTGGATACGGTCGATCTGATCGCCAACCTGTACAAAGAGGGACGCCCGGAGATTATCCCGCTGCTGATCTCGGTTGCAAACGCTTTTTTCGCGAACGAAATGGTTGATTTTGGCATCCAGCCGATAACACTCGAAGAGGTCACCAAATATTACAAAGAGGACGCCTTCATCTGGAAATTTTACCTGGCAGCGCGAAAAATCGACCGTTTTATTACCGAGAAAGTGCTGCGGCGAACGTACGAATTTCGCCTACCCGATCATGTTCAACGCTAACCTCGGCGTGCTTCATTTTTTGCGAGCCGTATATTTGAATTGAATTGCGGTCCCGACGATGCCCAGAACGATCCATACCACAAGCATCCACCAGAAAAATAGATCCTGATTATATTTGATCAGCGACGGATTCGAGAAATATTTGAGGATTTCAAACTCGGTTCCCAGGTAAAAAGCGCCTCCGACAACGATTTGCCAAGATCCGGCAAAGGCAGTTGACAGGATGATCATCGGGCGTTCGAGCGCCAGCGCCAGAATACCGAAGATGCAGCCAACGATGATCGAAATAATTGCGTTTGCCTCGACGCTGCCGGCAGAAACGAGGAAGTTTACGAATAAGTATCCGAGGAACGCCCCGATGATAAAAACACCAATTTTATAGAATGAATACAAGGCGACCGCGCCGAGTATGCCTCCTATGAGACTTCCGATGAAGGTGGTGTAATCGTTTTCCAGAGCGAGATATGAAAAAATAGCCGAAACGAGCGCAAATCCGAGGATGAAGCCCCAAATTGCCAGCAAAATTCTGAAAAGCCGATATCCGGCGATAGCATTCAGTACTCCTGCGAGAATAAAAATCAGCGCAGTAGATTCATTAATCAATTGATCAATTGGCATTGCACAATCCTCCATCAGGAAAAAGAACAAAAAGGTGGGTGATTACCAGCAGAATACGGAATTGTCCGCATAGTTGTTGCGCATGCATGATTGGTGAAATCATCTTTCAATCGACACAAACTCTGCTTCGCCTCTCTTCATTTGGCTTTATCCCGGAAAAGCGCTCAGGAAGAAGGACTATATAAGAGTTCCTGATTTAGAAACAGGACTTAATTCAGTATAAACTGCTGACCGCCATTTTCGAAAAAGAATTTATCCTCACCGAAAGCAGGGCGAAGTTCATCCAACCAGCAGGCTTTATCATTATATTTTGCATAGAAGGGCCATAGTGCCCAATTTGCGTCGCGGGACTGCAGAAAACGCAAACCGATTACCTTTTCGCCTTTTATACGTGAAACGCCAAGAATTTGCACTTTGCCCGGTTCAGCAGACATGCTGGGTCCGCGAACCGTCCGCGCGAGTCCGCTCACATCTTGATATGCCTGTTTGAAAATTTTCCACGCTTTTATGATCGGCACGCTGAAATAATGTTGAGCGCCGGTGTTGCGCGCGATAAACATGTAGTAGGGAATGCAGCCAAGCGATACCTGCTTAGTCCACAGCTCTTTCCAGACATTGGGATCGGCGTTGATATGTTTCAACAGAGGTGATTGGGTTCTGATAACCGCGCCTGTTTTGCGAATTTTGTGAATGGCTTCCTGAACCGCCTCGGTGCTCAATTCTCGCGGATGATTGAAATGCGCCATAATTGCCAGGTGTTTACCGGCTTTTCTGATTTTGGTGAACAAATCCAAAATGTCTTCTGCATCGGCATCGGTTAAAAACCTGTAGGGCCAGTATGCCAGGGATTTTGTGCCAATCCGGATCGATTTGATATGCGAAATGTTTGCTGCTAAAAGCGCGTCGATATAGGCAGCCAGTGTATTTGCTTTCATCACCAGGGGATCGCCGCCGGTGAATAATATATCGGTTATTTCAGGGTGCTGCCGAATATATTTAATAAGCATCTGAACATCCCGCATGGAAAACTTGAGTTCCTCAATGCCTGTAAATTGTGCCCAGCGGAAACAGAACGTGCAATATGCATGGCAAGTTTGACCTTGACTGGGAAAAAATAGAACGGTTTCATTGTATTTGTGTTGCATCCCTTGAAGTCGTTCGCCATCCAGGATCGGTACATTGTGTTCAAGCTGTCCGCCGGGGTGCGGTTCGAGTTCCCAGCGAATGTCATCCACTATTTGTTTCAAATGATGTTTCTCAGTGTCGCTTTTTAGTGCTGCTGCAACTCGTTTGTAATGATGCTTTTTGAGCATTTTCTTCTGCGGAAACGTCAGAATAAATATTGGATCATCGGGTATATTATCCCAATCAATCAATTCATCGACAACATAATTATTCACTTTGAAAGGCAATACATTCGATACAACATCAATCTCAAATTTTTGTTTCTCAGACAGCCGTTGAATTTGGGGTAATTGTCTGTAATTCTTAAGCGTGAACACTTTGTATTTCAAATTTGGCGTATACGACTCAACAGAGTTCAGGCGATATTTCAAAGCTTCCATAATTGCTCCTTATATTATTCTTCGATTAGTGGTTATTGAGGTTTTTAAAAATTTCTGCCACGAAAGACGGTTAATTTTCGCTATTTGGTTTTCTGCACCAAAATCTGTAGCTATCACACTCGTGCTCGGTGTGGGAGCACCAGGAAATATTTTGAGAATGCTACGTGTATCCTTTCGAAAAGGACTCCGCTTGCGAATGATCCGTTTTTTGCCAGACAGAACGGATGATAGAATCAAACCGGGCACAAGCTGACACACACCGCGCAAAAGTATAGCGTTTTTTATCTCTCTGCAAATTCCTCTGCTTCGCTTGAACTAATTCAAAACCGTTTTAAGGCATAGATTGCCCAGCGCCCGGAGCGAGAGATACCTTGCATAATAAAGGACGTAAATTACCGCACAAAGACGAAATGCGATCGTCTTTGTAAAATTTATTTTGTTTTTTTAATTTATTTGGACTTCAAGAAGTCCGATTCAATTTTAGAGAGGTTAGAAAACAGTCACTTAATGAGAATAACTTTTAATTGAGGTTCAACTGATTGATGTTTGTAAAAGTCGGGATACGCCTTAGTCGACTCCAGATAAAAGAAAATACTCGCCTAAATTTTTCTCTTCAACCCATGTTGCTTCTGATGGCAATCAGTTCCAAAACTAATTTGTTTTATATATTACATCATTCGCAGCATATTTGTTTTAAAATTTAGCTGCAAACGGTACTTCCGATTTTCTTTCATCTAAACTTGGAACAATAGAATATATGTTAATTACGGCAAAATGTCAAGGTATTTCTTCGATTTGTGAAGATCAGAGTTCTCTGGTCTTTTGGCGTCGGTGATGGGAGTTGCACTCCCTTGAGATCGCTATCATTTTAAATATCAATCAGTTATATTAAGGAGTAATACAAAATGGCACTTCTGAATATTCAATCTGAAACAAATTGATCTTCGTTACGTGGGTTTCAATTCAGAAGGAAAAGAAGCAAGTCCCTTGCGCGAGAAGAGATTAGGATGGAAAAGGTGCTGATTAAAAGTATTGAAAACGGATTAAATCACTAACAGCCGGACCGAAGACATCCAGGGAAAATCCCGCCGACTTAGGGATTTTTTTTATCGAAGATGCGAGACTGGGATTTTTCGAGAAAAATTTTGCCAGCACGAGCATGTTTTGAAATTTGGGTTGCAGTTTGCCGTGCTTAATAATGCTCTTAACAAGGTTTACAGCGAAATAGCCCGAAAACGCAGCAACATTTTTTTGAACAGCCTCAACGAAAATATCGTAGCGCGTTCTTGGTTCAAAATATTGACATGTAATACCGCTACAGATAGGCATCAACGAGACAGAGCATTGCAATTCGATCATGATATGTTCGATAACATGCAGTACGTCGATAATATCATGAAAATTATGCAGCGGTCCCGATTTTGTTTTTCCTTTATGCATTAAATAGCTGGCATCATCAAGGCTGCAATCATGTTTTTCAATTGTTGGGAAAAATCGCCGCAACTCTCGAATGAGGATCTGATACGCAACCTGAAATTTATTTCGAGGCGAAATCGCATCAATTGTAAGTTTCTGCTTGGTTCGGTTTTTGATAAAACGATTATTCAGATGTTCAACTTCTGAAAAAGTGCCAAATTCTGCATTAATTATCCGCATTATTTTATCCATTTCTAATAGTCCAATTATACAACTGTATTATGGACATCGTCATGGGATATAAAAACTTTAGTGCTTGAATGTGAGGATAAAAAATTGCCGGTGTTTGAAATCGACAGGTGCAAAAAAAACATATATATATAGTCGAAAAGCCTGTCCTTGCGGCGGCAGCCGTCGAAGATGGCGTAACTGGTATGATATCAATTAATTAGAACCTACATACTGCCTGGCGCTTTTCCGTAAGCTGACATATTAAATTTTTGCGGAGGCTTTCAATCGGTGATGTTCGCGTGATACAGAGCATTCTCGTTCATCTGTTTTAATTGTTGAGCTTTTTTAAGATAGGAAGCCGCTCGTTTGGCGATTGGTTCACTCAAGGAAAGGGTTGCTATGGCTTCGCATTGTGTTTTGCTTTCGCGGTATTTTTCCAGCGCATGTAAACATGCAGCGATTTTATAACGACACACTATTTCATTATAATGATTATTGAACTCTTTGGTTAGAATCGAATCCAAAATTTTTTGATAATTCAGCTTCGCGTTGACAAAATCCGGCTTCTTGAAATAGCAATCAGCAAGGCACCATAGAAAAAAGCGGCTTTCCGGAAACGCCTGGCAACCCATCGTTGCGGTCTGGATAGCTTCATCAATTCTACCCGCATCGAGATAAATCCAGGCTAATCCGTTGATGGCTGCATACCTCGAAATACTGCCATGTTCTATGGTTTTTTGAATCATCTGGATTCCCTGGCTCCGATCATCGCTGAGAAATGGCAGCCAGGTTATAAAATTTAGTTTCCGGCTTTTCCAGTATTTGTAGGAGCCGATGGCAAGATAGGCATCATAGACGGTTGAATCGATGGCGAGTGCGCGGTTCATATAATCGATTCCTTTTGTAGCATTTTTGAATGCTGAAAGCAATCGTTCTTTTTTCCCGCAATAAAAGGATTTGTAGCAGTACGCACTACCGATTATAAAATAAAGCGATGCCGACTTCTCCGTGGTTTTCAATAAATGTTCGGAAAGTCGAATCGATTTATCGATATTACTGAAAAAGTCACTCTCCCATTGGTCGGTTTCATAGTCCATCATTTTGGATTGCAATGTTGCTGCCAGCATTAAAGTCCCGATTGGATTTTGCCAATCCAGGTTCATAATTTCAGCACACACAGTTTCAGCAGAGTCAAATTTTTGATTAATTGTCAGAACCAGGCTTTTTCGAATAAGCGAATCAATGGGGGCTTCAAAAATTTGCGACGCAGACTTTTCAGGAAGTTGAATCAAAAGCACCACGCAGCAAAATATAGAAAATGCGTTCCTCATAAAAAATCCTATCATTAATTGCAGCAAATGGTTACGCTATGTTTTACTTTTCAGTTTATGCCGATATATGCGAAACAAGGCTTTAAATATACAAATTAATTGGATTGCGAACAAGGACGTTCACAGTGAAAGCGATGAATCTTTTTTAACATTTGTTACTTGAGTGACAAGTTGACTTTCAGGCAATTGCCGGATTTTTGAATTCATCCCGGATACAAAATTCGAATTGTTTATAATTTTCAATAAGTTAGTTTTTTCCTGGTTCGTTATCTTTACTCGCACGATGATTCTTTCGAATACAGGCAGTATTGAAATTGTGATAGCTAAGGATTGATTTTTTTAAATTAACAGGTCAGAAAAATATTGACTTTCAAACAAAAAGTTTATATATTAGAGGTCGCAAAAATAGAGCCATTGCAGGTGCTCGTAGCTTGCGAGAGTGGCGGAATTGGCAGACGCGCTAGATTTAGGATCTAGTGCCCTCCGGGCGTGGGGGTTCAACTCCCCCCTCTCGCACAACCTTGCAGCACTCTGAAAAACACGTGGTTATACTCCTGATGCAAAGGGTGATGAAGTTTCAGAGGAAACTGCACAGAATACAAGTCAAAGGTTTATAATCAGCTTCATTTCAATATGGGGGAGTTCTGCTTTCTGTAACGGATTGAATTTGCAGCAACTCGATATTATAAAGTAACAAGCGGGCACAAACGTTCGGATGCTTGCTTGTTTTTTTTGTTTTTATGAAGGAAAATTAATCACAAAACAAAAATAGGGCGAAGCGCACAAAATTCGCCGAGAGGGCAAACAGCAAATTACTTTAGTTTTGTCTCTGCTCAATTCATGCTTTTAATGCGTGGGCAACTCGCACTTTCAAAATCCGGGTTGTATTATAATTTTCTGAAATGTTGCAAACTGAAGCATTTTCATCATTGTTAATAATGTATTTAAATGAGAAGGAGTCAATTGTTGCAAGTAGAAATTAATGATATCGAAAAGGGCAAAAAGGAGCTTACAATATCGATCACGGCTTCGGCTATTGAAGTGAAATACACCGAAACCCTGAATAAATATCGTAAGAATATTGCAATAAACGGTTTCCGAAAGGGGAAAGTACCGCTTTCGCTATTGAAGAGGATGTTAGGTGATAAGGTTCATGAGGAAGTCATCGAAGATATAATTCCTGATGCTTTGCAGGATGCTGTCAAACAGCATAAAATTCAGGTCATATCGAAGCCTGAAATTTCAGATGTACAATATTCTCCTGAGACCGGTTTGAAATTCAAGGCACTGCTGGAGGTGGGTCCCGAATATGAAACCGTCACATATAAGGACTTCGAATTTGAGAAAGAATTGTACCAGGTCGATGATTCGGATGTCGAGCGCTCGATCGATCATATACTGGAGGATCGAGCTGTGATCAATTCAGTTGAAGGCGAAGTTTCCAAAGGACATTTCGTCATTTCAGATTTACAGCAAATAGATGATGCCGGCTTGCCCATCATTGGCGAAAAGCTTGAAAACAAAGTGCTGCTTGTCGATGATTCGGATGAAAACAAGTATGCCTTGCCTCTAATCGGGGCAAAGGTGGGGGAGAAGCGCAGGCTAACCATCAATATCGCGCCGAATCCTGAAGCTGGCAGTACCGAGCGCAAGGATGAATATTTTGATGTGCACATTAAAGATATTAAAGAGCGGATTCTGCCGGAATTGAATGAGGATTTCGTTAAATCAATCGGAAATTTTGATACGGTCGAAGCGTTTCGCGATAAACTAAAAGAAGATTTGCAATTAGAAGCAGAGAGCTATTCCAAATCAAAATTTAACAACGCTGTTGCCGATATGCTGGTAAAAAATAATCCTATTGAATTGCCAGCGGCATTGATCGATAGTTATCTAAGTGTGATGGTCGAAAATGCAAAAAAGAACTCAGAGCGAGAATTTGACGAACAGGACCTGCGGACCCGTTTGCGTCCGGACGCGATCTGGAACCTTAAATGGCAAATGATAAGAGAGAAGATCGAAGAATTGGAACAGATTGAAATAGGTGATGCAGATATTGAAGCTTTCATAACAGAAACGGCAGCAGGAAAAGAAACCAATGAAATAAGGCTACGCAATCGATATAAGAATGAAAGTGAAAGATCGAAGCTGATAGATCATTTGAAAGAACAACGAATTATTCAGATCATATTGGAAAATTCAAAGGTTAAAGACAAAAACGTGCCTTATAAATCGCTTTTCGAATCACGAATTGAGCAAGAATAAAGCATTATAGAAATTGAAAGGATTGACGATGGGATTAGTACCGATTGTAGTTGAGCAAACAGGAAGAGGCGAACGATCTTATGATATATTTTCGAGGCTGCTAAAGGAGCGCATTATCTTCATCGGTTCCGCAATTGACGACACGATTTCCAGTCTGACTATCGCGCAGCTTCTATTCCTCGAAGCCGAGGATCCGGATAAGGATGTGTTTCTGTATTTGAATACCCCGGGCGGCTATGTTACGTCGGGATTGGCGATTTATGATACCATGCAATATATCAAACCTGATGTTGCGACAATATGTATGGGGCAGGCTTCGAGCATGGGCGCACTGCTTTTAGCGGCGGGTGCTGCCGGCAAACGATCTGCCCTTCCCCATTCACGAATTATGATTCACCAGCCGCTGGGTGGTGCGCAAGGTCAGGCAACCGATATTGAAATTCATGCAAAAGAAATATTGGAAGTTCGGCTGCGATTGAATGAAATATTCGCACAGCATACGGGGCAGACAATTGAGAAGATTTCCAAAGATACCGAACGAAACTTTTTTATGTCTGCCGACCAGGCGAAAGAGTATGGTATTGTTGATGAAATCCTTTCACGGAATCCACAAAAATCTTCGAAAAGCCTGAAGAGTAAAAAATAAGTGTTTCTGGCGCCCGATTAAGGTAATCGCTTAAGTATTTAATTCAATAAATCATGAAGAGGTAGGGAATGACAAATTCCGGAAAAAGAAGGGACCGGCTGTTTATTTGTTCCTTCTGCGGAAAAAATTCAAACCAGGTGGATAGCATTGTAACCGGACCAGATGTTTACATTTGCAACGAATGCGTTAAAAATGCCAGCGAAATCATACGAGAAGATTTCAAACAGCGCTCAATCGAAGCCCGCGGAAGAATTCCGACACCTTCCGAAATTAAAAAGGAACTGGATGATTTCGTCATCGGGCAGGAGCCGGCAAAACGAGCTGTGGCGGTTGCGGTCTATAACCATTATAAACGCATCGATTCCATTGATCCCTTCAGCGAAGTTGAACTTGAAAAAAGCAACATTTTATTGATTGGTCCCACAGGAACCGGTAAGACTCTGATTGCCCAGACCCTGGCAAAATTTCTCAAAGTGCCCTTCACAATCGCTGATGCAACTACCCTGACCGAAGCGGGATATGTTGGCGAAGATGTTGAAAATATTTTGGTTCGACTGCTGCAAGCCGCAGATTTCGACGTTGAGAAAGCCGAACGCGGAATTATTTATATCGATGAAATTGATAAAATTTCGCGCAAAAACGGTAATCCTTCGATAACCCGTGATGTTTCCGGTGAAGGAGTTCAGCAAGCACTCTTGAAAATCCTTGAAGGATCCGTCGCCTCTGTACCTCCGAAAGGCGGTAGAAAGCATCCCGAACAAAATTTAATCAACCTCGATACCAAAAATATCCTGTTTATTTGTGGTGGGGCATTTGAGGGGCTGGAAAAAGTCATCGGTCATCGCATCGGCAAGAAAGCATTGGGTTTCGGCGCATCAGCCGCGAAAAAAAGAGAAATGACGATCTCAGAGATTTTGCAGCACGTGGAACCGGAAGACTTGTTGAGCTTTGGGCTGATCCCGGAGCTTATCGGCAGGCTTCCCGTGGTTAATACGCTTGCTGAACTCGATGAAACGGTGATGATGAAAATTTTGGTCAAGCCGAGAAATGCACTTGTGAAGCAATATAAGCGGCTCTTCGAATTGGACGGAACAACCGTGGAATTTGAGGAAGCTGCGCTCAAGGCTATAGTAAAAAAAGCGGTTACCAGAAAAATGGGGGCACGCGCGCTGCGTTCGGTTATGGAAGATTTTATGACCGATATTATGTTCAAACTTCCGTCCCATCCTGATATCAAACATTGCATCATCACAGAAGCGACGGTCACCAACAAGGAAGAACCATTGTATTATTATCAGCGGATGAAGCGACCGGCTTGACGGTCAGTTTTTAGCGGAACGAATTTAGTTTCGGCTTCGAAGGATGTATTCGATTGACTTTTAGGGTGGGTGGTTAAGAGCCTGTCCGAAAACCTTCTTTATAAATGGATTCCCGATCAACGGATCTCGAAATGACAAGGATGGTTTTCGGATAGGGCTCTAAGTCAATTCGGTTTTGCGAATTTTACCTGTGGACGTTTTCGGCAGGGAGTGCCTGATTTCTACAATTTTGGGAACCATGAAATCCTCCAGATTCCCGGCGCAATGCTGAATAATTTCCTTTTCCGTTATCGGCGCTCCACTGACCGGGACGACAAACGCTTTAATCGCCTCGCCCAGAACCTCATCTTTAATACCAATTACGGCAACTTCAGCCACACCTGATAAATTATAAATTATATTTTCAACTTCTTTCGGGCTCACCTTTTCGCCACGCGATTTGATGATATCATCTTTGCGACCGATGAAGTAAAGGTATCCTTCAGCATCAGTCTTAAAAATATCTCCGGTGTACAGCACCCTCTCCCAGGGAAATTTGCCGGGCTTCAACACGGCTGCTGTCGCCTCTGGCATTTCCCAGTATCCCTGCATAACATTCGATCCGCGAACAACCAATTCGCCTTCTTGATCTGGTCCGAGGCGCTCGTTGCTTTCATTCACGAGATAAATCTCTTCATTCGGCATGCCCCTGCCCACTGATGTGGGACGGATCGCCAATTGATCCGGAGGCAAATATGTTACGCGTTTGCACTCGGTAAGCCCGTACATCGCATAAATTCTGGTTCCCGGGAAAATTGCCTGAAGACGCCTGATGTGCTCCGTTGGCAAATGTGCACCGGTATTTGAAATATATCGCAAATGCTCAAACGTATATTTTGTCAATGCTTCGAGTTGCAACAAAATAGCGGAAATGGTGGGTACGATTGGAAAGCCGGTTACTTTTTCGCTGATAAGCTTCTTGATCACCACGAACGGATAGGCAAACGATTTTTCCAGAATCACAGTCGCACCCATTTTCGCCGCCATTAGTACCTGGTATAATCCATAATCGAATGACAGCGGCAAAACATTCAGGATGATATCATTGCTAGCGTTTTCGAGGTAGGTTGTGATGGATGTCGCCGCCGAAACCATATTCAAGTGTGTCATCATCACGCCTTTGGGATTGCCGGTGGATCCCGAGGTGTAAATCAGCGCCGCAAGATCGATATCAATACCACGAACCGGGGGCAGCGAGTCTTTATTCGATTCCATTATTTGATGAAACAGCAGGTTATCAATGCCAAATTCCGCGCTTTGGGATTCGGTTGTAAAAACTGCAAAATTCATATACGGTAGCTGGCTTTTAAGCAGATCCAAATTTTCGGCTGCCGACGCATCAGTTATGATCGCCCGGGCGCGACAATTGTTTAATACAAACGCCAATTTCTGATCTTTGGTGCTGCGATTGATCACCAGAAAAACTGCTCCGGCTTTCAGAATTGCAAAAATTGAAATCACGGATTCGATTGAATTATCCAGATAAATTGCAACCCGATCGCCGCGCTCGATGCCGCGGACGATCAATCCGTGCGCCAGTTTATTCGATTGAATCTCGATCTCGGCGTACGTCATCCTTTTTTCATTGAATACCAATGCTTCTTTTTCCGGGAACCGGTTGGCGCTATCCTGCAAAAATTCATTTAATAACATGCTTGACTCCTCGAATGCTGCATTCCCTGTCTATCCCTTCCAATTGATAATTCCGTTCAATTCATCTATTAAACGCTTGCAGGGTGCTGCTTTCTCTGCACAAATGCTTTCAATTGTTTTATCGAATCGAGGTTCTCAGGTACCATTTCTTCATCTTCAACAGCAACGCCGAATCGCTCTTCGATAAAACTGACCAATTCCAATACACCGGTTGAGTCGATGATGCCATTATCGAGCAGTGAATCTTCATCGTTGATTTGACGACTTACAATAAAATTTTCGCTAATGAATTGTCTGAATTCATTATCCAAAGACATAAAAGCCTCCTGAACGTTCTGGTGCAAATTAATTATAAAAAAGCAATTTCAAAATGAATACACAAAGCAATCCCTCAGTTGCTGGTTTCCGGCAACTGAAAAATTTCTGGTGGCATTGCGATCACTTTGTGTTTGATAAACCTGCTTTTTAGTACAAAATTGCTATGCGAGTAACAAATATCATGCTATTGTTATAGCAAAAAAGTTAAACTATAAATTATCAATCAGTTAAAATAGCTTTGAAAAAAGCAGCATCTCAATTTTGCAGCATGCGGTGTTTCAACATGAGATAGTCAGGCAAGGCTGACGCAATACCAGCAGGAGTAAGAATCCGAAGAGCGTGCGGAATCCATCGCATCTGACAATGAAGGTGGAGTGTAGAGAAGGTGAATTGAATTATTCATAAAGAACCGGTTCTTAATTTGTATCTAACAAAAATACAAATATACTATTAATGGTTATAAATTAAACATTTCAATGCTTCATTTAGCTGTGATATAAGATGCACTCGGAGGCTCGGGAGTGAAAGCCCTTTATGGA
>JAFGMA010000297.1 GCA_016927835.1 Candidatus Zhuqueibacterota bacterium
AGTACTTAAAAGATTGCTTCGGCAAAAAACACCTCCCAATGACAGTTAATAAAATGTCAAATTTATGACCGTTTGCAGTATATTCAATCGCCAGCTTACGTAAACAACCTCATACGGAATATTCGCCTGTTCGAAAACCATCAGCCAGCGCTTTTGATTCGCTTGCAGGCGATCTCCCGGTCCTTTAATTTCCACCCATTTATATGATTTTTGAGATTCTTTGAACAGGATCAGATCGGGAAATCCGCGCCGGTTATTGCGCAAGTCAAAGCTCAAACGCGAGAAAATGGCGACCAGGTGATTGCGGGGTATCAGGTTGCAGGCGCGTCTGAGTAAATTTTCATCGAGCGCAGACCAGTTGACCAGATAATTGTTAATACCGAATTTGGCTTGATATTGATCCAGCAATTTTTCGTGCCACTCGTCATCGGCTGAAATCTCCGAAAGGCGGTTGTTGATCTCCTTTTCGCGCTGCCGGCGAAAATCGTCGGTATAAATGTCCAGTGGTCCGCGTTGATATTTGTTGAAAAAGCATCCGGATACGGGCATAAAAATGATATCCCAGAAAGCCAGCCCGAACAAGCCGCGCATCAGGGAATTTTCAACATAATATGCGTCGTACCCATTTTGCGCATAATAATTCAGCGCGGCTTGCTCCACTTTCTGTCCCGATTGGGGCAAAACCAATTCAGTTGTTTTGCATGCAAAACGGGGAGCAGGCGCAACAGTTTTCCCCAGTTTTTTACCGAGCCGAGAAACAAACTGCTCGCCGAATGCGAGTTCATGCTCATTCGATGGCTGCCGTACGATCTGCTGTGCAAGCGCCAGCGCGTCCCTTTCCCGGTCCAATTTTACCAGAATCCGTGCCCTGCGTTCCCTGGCAGGCGGCGCGGTTGACGCTTCATACAATTCCGAAGCCTTTTCCGGTCGCTGCAATCGTTCCAATTCGCGCGCCACCAGGTTGAGCAATTCGCTGCGTCTTCGCTCGAGACCGGGATGCACCGCCGAACGCGGTATTTGCTCCGAGATTGCTAACAGAGCCGAAACATCCTTCTCCGGTTGAATTTCAACGCATTGTTCTTTCAGCGCCGCCAGCAGCAGGTACATTTCAAGGCTTTGTCGATCGGAAAACAGCCTGTCTTTCGGATCTATCGTATATGATTCGTATCGCAAAAGCCCCAGATCCAGCAAGACAAACTCTGTCAAATCCTGCCTTAAATTTCCGAAAAAGAGTAATTGGTACAGACGAACAAACGCCATGAGCATCGGCTTGTACACATCAAATAGCCGATCAGGCATGAAAGCGGAAACCTCCTGTGGTTCCGCGCCAAAGTTGGATTCCAGGCAGGCGACTTGTTCGGATTTGGGATTATTTTTTATATGCGCCAATTGATCGCCGTACCTGTTCAAAAGTTCTGGCTTGGTCAAAATGCCGGTCAATTCTCGAACTGTTATTTGCGGATTGATTGCCAGAAATCCGGCTGCCGATAATTCGCTGGCAGCTCCGGGCAAATCCGGTATCTCCTGGTACTGCAATTTATCGGCTCGAAAAAGAGGACCTTTTCGGGAAATCAGTCGCACGTACAAGCGTTGCGCCGGCAGCGAAAACTTGATAAACCTGTCATAGAATGCGATTTCCTCATCCAGTAAAATATCAGAATAGCTGGCGATGACGTATTCGAGCACCACTAAAAAGTTGTCACGATAATAGCCTCGCGGCAGTCTTCGAGGAATAGCATTCATAATATCAAAAAATTCAGTCCTGATTTATTTCGATGAGTTCGCAGCGGGTTTCAGTTTCATCAAAATTTGAAAATGGCGGCAAAATCGGACCACAAGCCGCGGATCGCCATATAGCTTGTAAAAATCCCGATGATAAGACTATACGCTAAAAAAAGGTTGCGGGTTGCCGACGCCTTCGAATCACCCATGAGAGAATTTTTATTCATCATCACGATTAGAATAATCAGCGTGAAAGGCGTGATCAGCGTGTTGATCACCATTCCGATAACGACTTTGAGCAAATCGGGATATTTCCAGAATGCACCGATAACCGCGGGCAAAATGATGAAGAGCGAAAAAATGATCAGGAACAAACGGTTGTCTTTCGAAAAGCGCCAATCCCTGCCCAGGGCATCCAGGACAAAATAGGTTGCCAATTGCGCGAGGATGATTAACGTGGTATAGGCGCAAATAAAAAGCCCGATCGAGAACAGGAACGAGCTGAACGGACCCAGGGCATCTTTCAGCGCAAGGCTCATTTGGGATGCACCTTCGAATGTGGCGCTAGCGGGCAATTTATGCAGGGTGAATGCACCGGCGATCAGCAAAATAACAGAATAGATGCCGAAGATCACCCCGAGCGTTATCACATGCTTCTTGAACTGGCTTTTTACATCTTCACGTTTATAGCCGCCTTCTGTGGTGAAATAGGGGAAAGACAATATTGCAGTGGATGCAACCGCGCCACCGATGATCGCGCTGGCAAAAACAAGCCCGCTCCGGGATTTCTCAATCCCGTCCTTGAGATATCTGACCTCATCCGGTATGCGTGGCATTAATCCGCTGAACATCAATTTGACTTCTTCCCAGTGGAAAAAAGCGCGAATTGCCACAATCGAAAATGAGATCAAAATAACGAGTAGCAGGATAGAAAACAGGCGTTCAACACGTTTGTAACCGCCGGTCAAATTAAGTACAAAACAAAGAATTGCGAGTGAGAGGAACATGAGCACTTTCACCCAAACCGGCGCCGAGGTAGCAATTATTTCCCGTCCGCTGATGATATTGATAATATTCGAAACTGCTGATGCCATCGCTCCCAATTGACCCGAATTCGCAGAGATTGCGGTGAAAAGAATCGGGATAATAATCGCCCATTTGACAACCGGTGACAGTTGCTCTGCAATGAGTTGCATCATCCCTTTCCCGCCTGAGACAAGACCAATGCGTGATGCGGAATCCTGGCAAACCACAACAACCGGCAGCGAAATTGCCACTGCCCAGATCAGCGCATAGCCGAAATAGCAGCCGGAACTCAGCAGCGAGACAGTTGAACCTGCGCCCATGATGCCTGCGGTCATCACTGCGGCAGGACCAATGAGCCATTTGAAAAATCGAGCTGCCATGCCTTGAGTTTGAATATTCATAGCGCTTCTCCTTCGGGGAAAAGTGAAAGTTTATTCATGCGTCAATTTTTCCGCGATGCGCCGGGCTTCGTTCGCGAGTGCCGATGTGTATTCTGTGAGCATCTGTTTTGCGGCTTGCGGATTTTTATGATAAATCCCCACCACTTTCTTTTCGAAAACGGCTTGTTTTTTGAGAGCATTTTTTTCAAGCTCATCCTGACGCTTTCTCACAGTGCTGATTAAAGCGCCATAATTCTCATCCACTTTTTCCGCAAGCTTGAAAAAACTCCAGAATGCATGATCGCGCGACATATCATACGTTTCTTCTGAAGGATTAAAATGCTGCGTCAGGGCTGTTTCCGGATTTCCGAAGGCATAGCCATCAGGTATTTTCGTGATTCCCAGGTACCAGGGAACAAAGGCTTGCGTGTCCGGTCTGTGCTGGCTGAGCCAGATCACCGCACCGATTTCAATGGGGATATGACGCCGAAGCTGCGCCACAAAGCTATTCTGAGTGGCATCGGCGCAAATGGTAGAGCCGTTGAGATAATTGGGACTGCCCAATTGATATCCCTGCGTTTTATCAAATTCCGTATTTTCATAATGATCGCGCAATACGACGAACAAATCTGCCACTGATAGCTTTTTTTTCGGTTCGAAAGCGAAAGGAAATTGCGCATCGATACTGTAGGCTTTTCCCGCCAGCAGGTTGACGCCGCGCCACATGCGGGGTATGTTGCCGGGTGAGGTTAAGGCTGCGCGCTCGGAATACACGCGCGCGAAGTGGAACGCACCATCGGCTGCCGGATCATACCAGCCCTTTTTGACGGCATACTCGATTATATCAGGGGAACCCAGAAAATTAAGCGTGTCCGCCAGGTTTATTTCGCCAAACGTATAATAATTGGGGATTACGGCGACTTTGTCATCGGGTACGCGTTGCGCGATCCAATGTTTCCCATGCACAGCGGCGAACATCCAGCCTTCCGCAGGATCGGCAATCACATACGTCCGCCCGGATGCGGCATATCCGATTTCGCTTACGATTTTTCCGGCGATGCGCACACCGTCTCTGGCGCTGCGTGCCCTCTCCGCTACCAGCCGCCTGAGCCAGTATTTGATGCCGCCGTCTTTCAGTTGAGCCGAATCTTCACGCGAGCGGCACTGATCCGATGCAATGGCAACGCCCCATTCATTGATATAGCTATCCGAAAAATTCATCCCGGGCATTTCGAACCAGAGATATTCGAAAGTTTCCTCGACCTGGGGAATAATCGCCCCTGTGCTCAGCGTAATCGTCGCTCCCGATGAATATTTGCGCCGGGGAACTTTATAATAATTAACAATCTGGCGACCGCCATCATCTTCGTTATGCCCCATGAGCACCGATCCATCGATGGAGGCTTCCCTGCCGACGATGATTGAAAAGCAGTCAAATTCTGATTCAGGATTCACTCGGCAGGCAGCATGTTGAATGAAGAGCAAATCAACCAGACCAAAGATCAGAATCAGGTAAATGAAGCGTTTTCCCATGGATATCTCCCCTCCGATTAGTGATTTGATTTAACTGAGGTTACTTGTGAATTTAAAACCGCCAGATGATCGCGCACATAATTTCGAATCCATTCATCCATCATTTTTTTTGCCGGCGCGCAGCTTCCTTGCTTAATAAGCGATTCGCATGTTTCGATAATGCGCTTTTTGTTCGAATAAGCGTGTTTTTCCAGATTTTCCCAAACCGATTTTGGGCGATCAACCTGGCGCGCAAGGGCATCCAATTTTCCGTTCATCAAAACAGCGGGTGTCGCTTCGCAGCCCATAAATAGCGGGAACGCTAACGATTTAGCCGGAAACGAGAACCAGGCGCAGGTTAAATATTGAGGATATGTCCGATGAATTTCAACCGTCATGCCGGAAACGCTCGAATTGAAACAGATCGACGGATCTCTCGATAAGTTGTGAAATCGATGAAAGTCAATTGGTTCAGTTGCTTCCATGAGCGTTTTTGCTGCCGCTGATTCCTTGCGCGCGCTGAAATATATTTTTTCCTGATGAAATTCAAAGCCGACACTGTCGGAGCTATTCTGTACTTCGAGAATCGCGCCGCTCCTGTCTACGAACAACCAATGCGTGCCGGTTTTGTCACCGCCGGCGTAATACCCCCTGGCAACGAAATCCTGGATAATGGACAATGCGTCGCTGCAATTGAACGCCTTCTCGGCGATATACCGTAAAATGAAAGTATTCATCAAACCTTTGAATTGTGGCGTTCCTGCTTCCCCGCCGGTATCTGCCGAGCCAGCCAGACCAGCTTCGTTGACCATCATCATACACGAGAGCACGCTGGCATCGCTCACTGAAATAAATTTATTGATGCTCGACAAACTGCTTTGCAAAATGAAAGCTGACTGTTTTTTGGGTTGGTTATCGCGGTTTTTATGGAAAAATATTGACGATCCCTCGACGTATTTTGGATTGATGGCGTAGGAGGTACATTCATGCAGAAATAAATTTCGATACACATTGGCGATAAAAGCAGTGTATAATTTCGCATCAACATCAGCGGCGCCGGCAATCGCTACGGCTTCTTCAAGCCAGTGGGGCGCGATTTCCCGGCTAATCTCTATAAATCGCTTTGACCGCTTAATGAGCGTTTTGTCAGAAATTTGATGCTCCCGCGCAGGTGCGAGAAAGGCGCGCTCCAGATCCGCCTGAATCGCGGTTTTATTGAGCTTTCCCCAGAGTGTACCTACCTGCTGCGGTGTTCCAGCCAATAAGACGCATTCTGGTTCCATATCTTCCCGCGATGTATTCGCAGTAATGCTGGCGGCTGACAACAAAAGAAAACAGCTTATCGTAAGCGTGATTTGAATGATATATTCTTTCATAGTCACTTTTTAAATCGATAAGTACGACTTAAAGTTTCGTCTACCACAGTCCCACATTTATTCTGCAAATTTCCAATGCCTTGCCTGTCAGATTCTCGATGCGCAGCGTATTTTCACCTGCGCGGAAACAAGCCGGTTTCAAGCGGAAGATACGCGTTTCATCTTTTGGCGGGCGATGTTGACCCAGCCAGCCGTCATTGATGAATTCAACGAATATTTCCGAGCGGCGCTTGCGGGGTAATTCTTCCGCCAGTTCACCGTTGACAGCCAAGGCAATATCGCCGGCACTGTGAATTAAAATTCGGGATCTCCGGACGGGCAATACAGCACTGGGCAGGGGCAGTGAAAATTCACCGGATTTTCCCGCTGAAATTTTCGAAGGCAATTGATACGGTAAATCCACATTCTTTCGGAAACGCAAATGGGGCACAGAAAACAGCAACGGCTTTTGAGCGGCTTTCCGGGGATCGTGCAATTCGGATATCCAGTGATATGGCGCCGCCACCAGACGCTCCTGCCAGCAGGGGAAATTAAATACATAAATGCCATCAGCGCCGCTATCGTATAAGCTGGTAACGGCGGCGCGTAGTGATTCCGGACAATGGTTTTGCGGCGCGTGCCCGAAATCGAAGCCGGCGTAAATTGGCACCGGCGCATCGCCCATCTCAGCGCGCATCTCACGAACGGGCATGCCAAAATCGGTGGATAAAAACGGGCACGCCACAATGAAGTCCATTAAATCCAGTTTCTTCCATTCAGCGAGATCCATGCCCAGTGCGCGGCATCCTGCCAGACTGGTGGGCACACGCGCTGCCAGCTTTATCTTTTTTGGGCGAAGGAGCTGTTTTACATTTCGGGTGAATTGCGTGATGTGGCGGCGTTTTTGCCAAACCTGATCCGGTGTGCCGGACAGGTGCCGCGGAAATCGCATCCAATCGAGCTGCAAACCATCGAAATCGTACCAATCGACGAGTTCACCGATGATCTCCAGAAAATAGTCTTGTACTTCGGAGCGGGAATAATCGAGGCAGTACACCATCCAGTCATCATCCCCACGCTGAGCCGCTTCGATGTCGACGATGAATTCGGGGTGCTCGCGCCGGATTTTGGGCACATTCCATTGATCGGCGTCGGTGGGATCGTGTACATCGTTCATTCGCAGCGTGATAAAGGTTTCTCTGCCGGATCTGCGCAATGCGTCGAGAAACATTCGAAAAGGATCCTTGCCCTCGGTGTGCGCCTGTACCAAACGGCTGGCACGCGGATCGACGATGCCCGCTTTTGTGGGAAAATAATACGTACCGGCTCCGGCGCAGAGCAGGTAAGTGGTGACATTTTCCGGGCATTCTTCAACCGCGTCGGTGATGTCCTGCTCGATGTTATCACTTAAAAAATGGAAGATATTGCTGCCGTCGTTATCTAACAGAAATCTTTGCGGTGGCATTGATGACGTCCTTTTCAATTTGAAATTTTTGTGCAGTTTTGCAATACGTGATGGAAGTATTAACCATCCGGCACACACACAACAAACATAATGATATTATTTTTCCCCCTGAGTGAGTGAAACCTGTGTAACGGCTTCGCCATTGTGACTGAAGATTAAATCCACCCCAGGATCACACCAAATATTAAAATTGCGGCGATATCGACTGCATAGATGACACCGACAGTGATGGCTTTGCTTTTGATGGCTTTCATATCGTGTACCAAAAATGCGACAACAAAGAATTGGAGATACCCGATGAGGAAAATGAGCCAGGGCGCGCCGGCATTCCACCACGAATAATCCCACGTGAGCGCACCGATTGCATTCAACAATACTTCCACGACTACGCAAAAAACTGAACCAGTAATAGCAACCACCCATCGATTCGGTATGCCCAGCACTTTGGTACGCTTATCATCCAGCAGAAATTTCGACCAGACAATGCCGGAAATGGCGAACATAAAACAAATTTCGATATTCAGTCCGATTAAAATCAGGTAGGCGGTTTTTCCGGGTGCGCCCCAAACCGGTGCGTAATTGGTGAAGTGCATCACCAGGCTATTCCAGATTTCATTGAACCAATCCATCCCCCAAAACGCCAGTCCGGCGAAAACCAGGTTCCAATCTTTTTTTTGCACTTCTACGGCGTAAACATAAACGACCAGTGCAAACAGCGGAATAACGTACCACTGGAATAAGCTCCCATCGCGCAAAATATTCAGGGCTTCGGTTGCGGATTGTGTTGGCATAGTTTCTCCCTCCGTTTTAAGCTGCGCTTGATTGCGCGGTTGAATAAATACGCTGCAAGGTTCCAGGCTTGATTAATAAAAAGCATCAATTCCGGTCATCCGCAGGTGAATGGGTATTCGGAATATTGAGTCACGCTCGCGAAAGCAAGCTTTCGCACTCCTGTTTAGATATTGACGCTGCGGATTGATTGGCTAATTGATAATTGTGTATCAAATATTATCTCGATAGCCTGGTATGGGCAAACCAGCGTGGGCGTCCCATAAAATGCTTTGTTTGGTATGAAGGTTCAATTCTATGGTTCGAGCGAACATAATTCGAATATTTCGGAGTACATCGCCTTTATGCGATGCGAGCCGTGAAATCCATGAAGGGCTTTCCCTCCAAAGCGTTTCAATTCACCCTAAATCATCACCGAAATTTACCATAAGAACGATGCATTTTATGAATAAGTCCGCTCACTAAGAGTCAAACCACGAATTTTACTAATTTTCACTAATTAGTGTCTGTCCGAGAACTACCTTTGAGTTGTCATTGCGAGGAGCGTTTTTTGCGACGAAGCAATCTCAGCCGTTTTATTAGGGGATTGCTTCGGCTGGGCGCCCCCGGCAAAAAA